>CAIQJJ010000626.1 GCA_903872065.1 uncultured Anaerolineales bacterium
CGTCAACCTGTCGGGCGGGCAGAAACAGCGCATCGCCATCGCCCGCGCCATCATTCTCAAGCCCAAGATTCTCATCCTGGACGACAGCACCAGTTCGGTGGATGTGGAGACCGAGACCAAGATTCAAAACGCGCTGCAAGAGATTCTGCGCGGCTGCACAAGCTTTGTCGTTGCGCAGCGCATCAGCACAGTCCTCAAAGCGGACAAGATCGTTGTCATTGACAAAGACCGGGTTGCAGCGGAGGGAACGCACGCCGAACTGATCCGCACCAGCCCGATCTACCAGGAAATTTACGAGTCGCAGCTTGGCAGCGGCTTCAAAGAAGAAATCGCCCAGGCCCTGTTGGAACTGGAAGGAGTGTAAGATGAGCAATAACCCTGGAGATAACCGATCGGGACGCGATGAACAGCCGCGCATGAGCGGCGGCATCCCCGGGCGGGGCGGCGGCCCTATGCGCCGGACAGTCGAAAAAGCCAAGAATCCCCGCCAGGCCCTGGCGCGGCTGGTACCCTACCTGTATCCCTTCCGCCTGCCATTGAGCGGTGTGCTGCTGTGCGTCGTCGCCTACAGCCTGCTCGGCCTGGTTGGACCTTATCTAATGGGGCTGGCGATTGACCGCTTCATTAATAACAAAGATGTCCCAGGCCTGTTCAACCTCGCCCTGTGGATGCTGCTGACCTACTTCTTGGCAAACGTCTTCACCGCCATCGCCAACTGGGTCATGGCGCGCATCTCTCAACGGGCGCTCAAAGACCTGCGCCGCGATCTGTTCGATCACCTGCAAGGCCTTTCGATCCGCTTCTTCGATACCCACACCGCCGGCGAACTGATGAGCCGCCTGACCAACGACGTTGACGCCATTAACCAGGCTGTCTCGCAAAATGTGACTTCTCTGGTCGCCAGTGCGCTGTCCCTGGTGGGCATCGTCGTCGCCATGTTCTTGCTCAATCACTGGCTGGCGCTGGCCACCCTGCTGATTGTCCCCATCATGGTCTACTTCACCAACTTCGTCGCCACCTATACTCGCAAAAGCTTTAGAGAGCTGCAAAAGCAGCTTGGCGGGATGAACAGCGTCATCGAAGAGGCCATCAGCGGGCAAAAGGTGGTCAAAGCCTTCCGCCGCAACCAATCGGTCATTGAAACCTTCCGCGAGCGCAACCAGGCGGTCTACGAAGCAGCCGTCTCGGCCAATATCTATGCCATGATGCTCATGCCGCTCTCCAACGTCCTGGGCAACTTCTTCGTTATCGTGCTGGCCTCTTTGGGCGGCTACCTGGCGCTGGAAGGCCTGGTCAGCGTCGGCACTATCGCCACCTTTGTCAATTACGGCAAAAGCTTCATCAACCCCTTGCAGCAGATCGCCAACATGTTCAATGCCATCCAGGCTGCCCTGGCCGGCGCAGAGCGGGTATTTGACATCATTGACACCGCGCCAGAAGTGCAGGACGAGCCAGAGGCGCTGCCCTTGGAAGAAACCCAGGGGCATGTCCGCTTCGAGGGCGTCAAATTTGGCTACGAACCCAATATTCCGATCATTAAAAACATGAGCCTGGAGGCCAGGGCCGGGCAAACCATCGCCCTGGTAGGGCCAACCGGCGCCGGCAAGACCACCATCATCAACTTGCTCACCCGCTTCTATGAAATTCAGGAGGGGCAGATCAGCATTGACGGCAAAGAGCTGCACGCCATTAAGAAAGAAGACCTGCGGCGCAAGCTGGGCCTGGTGCTGCAAGACACCTTCCTGTTCGCCGACACGGTCATGGAGAACATCCGCTACGGGCGGCTTGACGCCACTGACGATGAAGTGATCCGCGCCGCCGAGATGGCCGACGCCGACCACTTCATCCGCCAGTTGCCGGATGGCTACCAGACCTTGCTGGCCGAACGCGCCAGCAACCTCAGCCAGGGACAGCGGCAGCTTTTAGCCATCGCCCGCGCCATCCTGGCCGACCCGGCCATCTTGATCCTCGATGAAGCCACCTCATCGGTAGATACCCGCACCGAAGCGCGCATTCAAAAATCGCTGCTGCGCCTGATGCAGGGACGCACCAGTTTCGTGATCGCCCACCGCCTCAGCACCATCCGCGACGCGGACAACGTCGTGGTGATTAACAAAGGCGAGATCGTCGAGCAAGGCTCGCATCAAGAACTGCTCGACCGGCGCGGGTTCTACCATCATCTCTACCTGAGCCAGTTCAAAGGCCAGGCCATCTGAGCACAAACTCAACCGCTCGCCAGGATGCGGTCAACGATCTGTTGGCGGTATTCTGGCGACAAGGAGCGGAAGTAGGCGCTGAAGCCGGTCGCCCGCACCACCAGGTCGGGATATTTATCCGGGTCTTTGTGCGCATCAAGGATCTGCTCTTTTGAGATCACATTCAGGTTGATCAAGGTGCCGCCCATATCATGATGCGACTTGATCAGCGACATCAGCGCATTCACGCCGCTCTGGTTGTTGAACATATTGCTGTCAATTTCCAGTTGCAGCGGCCCTGAATTGCCATAGCCCGGCTGCACCATCGCCACGGCGTTGGCCTTGGCGGTGGGCGCCGCGCCGCCATCCGGCATAAAGCCCGGATCCGGGTTGGCGCCGTGCGCTACCAGTGTACCGGCCAAACGACCGTTGGGCGTCGCGCCGACCGTCTTCCCCACCGCGATATTGCTGCCGTGGGAGAACATGGTCGGCACGATGTTCCAACCGTACTTGGTGCGGGTATCCTTGACCATGTGAACGTAAGTGTCGGTAATGCGCTTTGCCCAGGCATCGGCCAGTGAGCCGCCTGAACCAAAGCGCGAGATATTCTTCAGCATCAGGCGCACGTCCTCGGCGCCCTCGTAGTTGCTGCGCAAAATTTCCGCCAGGCGCTCCCAGGAGAGGCGTTTTTCCTTAATCACGCGCTGCTCAATCGCGGCAAACGAATCCGCCACGGTTGCCAGGCCGACCCCATCCATGTCAATATTGTAAATATCCACCC
>CAIQJJ010000627.1 GCA_903872065.1 uncultured Anaerolineales bacterium
GGGATCATTATGGAACTTACCCCTTCCAGATTTCCCTACCAGGGGATTGAGCAATTTTTGGCAATCCCATTCTATGTCGTCCCGCGTGCCTTGTGGCCTGAGAAGCCGGTTTTGTCGCGCGGCAACTGGTTTGCCATTACCTATTTAGGCCAGCCATCTTTTTTGACTTCATCTGCCGCGATTACTGTGTTTGGCGAAGCATATATGTTTGTTGGTTGGCTAGGCGCCGCTTTGGCTACCCTATCATTTGGCGTCTTGCTAGGATTTCTTTACCGGCAGTTGGTGAGCAGTGGATTATTAGCGGTTTTTCTGGCAACTACTCCTACGTTTTTAGATGTAGAAGGTCAGTTTATGGGAATTTTTGTTGCGACCATCCAGATCACGGTGGTTTATCTCTTGGCATACTGGTTGATTGTGATGATATCCTCGCGCACAGGCTCATTCGCGGTAAGTGCATCCCAAGAGTCCATCAACGCGAGCCTGGATCAGTCTGTGTGAAATTGTGGAGGCTTTGCCATGGTAGCCAAAATTAAAAAATGTTTGCAGGCTGTCACTGGGATATTTCATACCGTCGGTGGAATTGCAGCGTTGAATAGACTTGCCTTTAGAGCATTGGTTGAAGAAGATTGCGACATTGACGTTTTTAGCCTCAATGAGCCGCATTTGGCTCCAGATTCCCGCTATATTGACCTGGCGCAGCGTGTGAACATTCGGGGATTTGCCGGCGATAAAATTCGCTTTACCGCGGCTTTATGGCAGGCTTTGCTGACGCATTCTTATGATCTGGTTCTGTTTGATCATGTGAACCTGGCCTCAGCGGTGGCTCCGTTAGCCTGGATTGGTCAAACGCGCTATGTGGTTTGGCTGTGTGGGATTGAGGTTTTCCCGCCTCGCCCGGATTGGCAGGGCTATTTGGGGTTGAGGTATGCTGGCAAGCGCCTGGCTATTTCAGAGTTTACCAAGGAATGTATCCTTCAAAGATTCCCGAAGTTGCGGATTGAGGTATGTGATTTGGCCTTGGACCCAATCCGTCATTCAGAAATAAAAATGCTGCCAGAGTCTCAACCGCTGCTTATATTGAACGCTGTGGATGGTTCACAGTCGGCGCTGAATGACCAGGTGATTTTATCGGTTGGGCGCATGGTAATTAAAGAGCGCTACAAAGGACATAGCAGTTTGATGCAGGCTTTTCCGGCGATCGCCCAGCAGAACCCGCGGGCGCAGTTGGTGCTTGCCGGAGATGGGAATGGTAAAGTGGAATTACATCAGCAAGCTTGCTCATTGCCTTCCGCGCTTCAATCCAAAATTTTTTTCCCAGGCTATGTCTCAGATGAATTGCTGGATCAACTATACCGGGCTTGTTCTGTGTTTGCCATGCCCAGCATTGGAGAAGGGTTTGGCCTGGTCTACTTAGAAGCGATGAGCCGTGGCAGGCCGTGCCTGGGGGGGAGAGTTGATGCGACGCCTTATGTCGTTCGCGATGGCCTCACTGGTCTGCTGGTGGACGACCCACGCTCGCCAGAGCAGGTCGCGGCTGCGCTCAATTGGTTCCTTGCCCATCCAGAAGAAAGTCGAGTGATGGGGAGAAAAGGTCTTGACTTGGTGAATTCTTATTATCTATTTCCACACTTTAAGCAGCGTTTCTGGCGCTTATTATTGGGCGGCAGGTCATGAGAACGGGACACTGATTATATGTGTGGCATTTGTGGAGTGATTGGGTACCCGAATGGAGGACAGCTTATTCGGCAGATGGCGGCGGCGATGTTCCATCGCGGCCCGGACAGTGGGGGATACCTGGAACGACCGCCAGTATGGTTGGGCATTCGTCGGCTGCGTATCGTTGATCTGTATACTGGCGATCAGCCAATCTGGAATGGGGATGGGACGACGGCAATTGTTTTTAACGGTGAAATCTATAATTATCGTGCTTTGCGCCAGGAGTTGGAAGAGATAGGCTATCGTTTTCGAACCAGTTCCGACACGGAAGTGGTCCTCTATGCTTATGAGCAGTGGAAACTGGACTGCCCTAAGCATTTGCAGGGGATGTTCGCTTTTGCAATTTACGATCAATGCGCTGAAAATGGCGAGATAAGCCCTGAAAATTGGCGTTTGCTGCTGGCGCGCGATCGTTTAGGGATAAAGCCGTTGTACTGGCAGCGTAATGATCAAGGGCTGTTATTTGCCTCCGAAGTCCGCGCCGTATTGGCGAGTGGTAAAGTCCCTCGGCGGATTTGCGTCGAAGGGATGTATACTTATTTAGCGATGGGCAGTGTGCAGGAACCGCTGACATTGGTAGAGGGTGTTCATTCCTTGCCGCCGGCTGCATATTTGTTGGTCGAAAGCCAGCGCAACCTTTTGACATTTCGTCAGCATCGTTATTGGACGCCGCCCCAAAAACAAGACTTGATTCCAGATTTGGAGGAGGTGCGTTCCTGGTTGGTGGATGCTGTCGGCAGTCACTTGAACAGTGACGTGCCACTAGGAACTTTTTTGAGCGGCGGGGTCGATTCTGGGACTATTTTGGCGTTGGGCAGTCGTTCTTTACAACATCCAATGCAGGCCTTTACATTAGGCTTTAATAATCCAGAATTAGATGAAAGGGATGTCGCTTCGCGAACAGCCCGCTATTGTCATGTGGATTATCGCCACCAGGTGATTCGCGACGTGGATATTTTGATAGACATGCCTCAAGCGCTGGCAAGCATGGATCAGCCGACCCTTGACGGCATCAATTCATGGTATGTTTCGCGCGAGGCGCGTCGGGCCGGCTTAACTGTGGCTCTTTCAGGTGTGGGAGGGGATGAACTATTTGCTGGTTATCCTAGTTTTTACCAGATTCCGCTTTTGAAAAGATGCACTCGATTGCTGCCTCACCTGAAAAGATTTACCGGAGCTTTCGCATTCTTTACCAGGTGGAATTGGCTGCCTGGCAGCGCAGATGCGCGCCGCAAATTGGCGGCTTATCTGACTGGCGATCTGCCCATGCCGCATCCATATTTTGCCGTGCGCGGTTTGCTGACCCAAACGCAACTGGATAATTTATTGACCCCCTCAGCAAAAGAGTTATTGACCTCTGAAAAGAATGCGTTACAAGATTGGCAGCGGACATTTGTTGAACAGTTGAATTTTGCCGCACAATATGATGAAGTGGGTGAAATCTCTTGGCTAGAGTTAAGTCAATATATGCTATCCACATTGTTGCGTGATATCGATATGATGAGCATGGCTCATTCGCTTGAAGTGCGAGTTCCTTTCGTTGACCATTTTTTGGTTGAGCGGGTGTTGAGGGTGCCGCAAATTTATAAGCGAGCTGCAAATGAAACAAAGCCTCTTTTAACGCGTTCATTGCAAGGCATCTTGCCGCCAGAAGTTACCCATTCCAAAAAGCGCACCTTCACATTTCCATTTCAATTTTGGTTAAACGGCGAGCTGGCGCAGGAGGTTGAAAAAAGTTTCGTTGAGTTGTCTGATGTCTTGCATCCGTGGATCCGGGCCAGGCAAGCCAAAGAGATATGGCTGGATTTTCGGCAAGGTCATACCAATTGGACCAGGCCGTGGAGCATCTATGTGTTAAACGCGTGGGCGAAGGCCAATTTAGGGTAGCCAGTATGCGGGTGTTATGTGTGGTTGCTTACTATAAACCGGCTTATGTCTACGGCGGCCCAGCGCGCAGTGTTCCTGCCTTGTGTGAGGCGATGGCGCAGCAAAATGCGCAGGTTACAGTCTTTACCACAAACGCCAATGGGAAAAATCGTTTGGATCTGCCAACTGGCGTCCCGCTGAAGGTGGATGGGGTTGAAGTTTATTATTTCCCTTTATCTTCTCTATCGCCGCCGCGCTATTATTATTCGCAGTCCTTAACCGAAGCTTGCTACCGGCAGGTTAAATTTTTTGATGTGGTGTATATTTGCGGCAACTGGGTTTCACAAGTGCCTGTGGCTTCCAGATCTGCTTTGAAAGCTGGCGTTCCTTATGTGATCAGCCCGCGAGGCAGTTTCATGGAATGGCCGATCAATGTGAAATGGTCGCTCAGGATGGAATGGTCAATCAACCAGAAAAGACTCAAGAAAAAGTTCTATCTTTGGTTGGTAGAGCGGCACTGTATGGATCATGCCGCGGCCATTCACTGCACCAGTGACTTGGAAGCCGAACAGATCGTTGATTATGGCTTTCGTCCGCCAGTGGTGGTTATCCCCAATCCGGCGCCGCGCCTCTTGCCGGGCCGGCCGCTTGTTCGAGGGCATTTGCGCCAGCAGCTTGGCATCCCGCTGGATGCGCCAGTCTCATTGTTTGTAGGGCGTTTGCACCAACTAAAGCGCCTGAGCCGCACGATTGAGATTTATGCTCAAGTCAAAAAAGATATTCCTGATCTGCATTTTGTGATTGTAGGGGATGATGAGGATGGCTCTGGACTTTTGGCCAGGCAGCAGGTCAGCAGCTTGGGTTTGCAAGATTCAGTGCATTTTACTGGCTTGCTCAAAGGTGATGACTTAATCCAGGCTTACCTTGACGCCGACCTCTTGGTCTTTTTTTCTTATCGTGAGAACTTTGGTATGGTTGTGGTTGAGGCGCTTAGCATGGGAGTGCCAGTTCTGCTCTCTAAAGAAGTTGGTATTGGGGCTGAGGTTGTTGAATATAATGCTGGTTTAGTGGTGGACGTGGACTCAGACGAAGCAGGTGAGAAATGGAAATCTTTAATACTTTCTTCGCAACTTCGCCAACACATGTCCGCAGCAGGATATTGTCTGACACAAGCGATATATTCGCCTGAGAATGTCTCCAAGAAAATGTTAGAACTATTTAGTCAACTTGTTGCTTCCAAAGTGGCAGGATGAACCCTTCGTAGTTTTGAACAGTAAGTTCTCGTAGATGTTTGCAACCTTATGCGAATCCTGATTGTTTGTCCTGTTTTTCCTCCCGAACCGCTGGTTTCGGCTCGAACATCCTACCAGGTCGCGATGGAAATGGCGCGGCGTGGACATGATGTGACTGTTGTTACTGCTTTTCCCAATCGGCCGGCCGGAAAACTATATCCTGGGTACAAGCGGCATTTATTTCAATCAGAGCAAGATGAAAATGGGTTTCGAGTGTTTCGCTGTTTTGCAGTCCTTTCGCCTCGCTCATCTATGCTGAGTCGCTTTATGGAAAACCTTTCTTTTGGTGTGGTGAGTGGATGGGTGTGCTTGTTTCAACCGCATACGGATGTCATTTACTCAATTACTTGGCCCATTTTTGCCACCACGATTTTGTATTGGATCGCAAGACTGCGTAACATTCCCATCGTAGGGAGTATCCAAGATGTCTATCCTGAGTCTTTAATCTCGCAAAAACGGATTACGCCCAACTCTCTGATCGCCAGGATTTTTTGTTGGATAGATGGATGGGTCGCGCGTGGATCACAAGCAATCATCTTGATCTCAGAACGTTTTGTGACCCTTTATCGTGACCAACGCCGGGTTCCTATGAGTAAAATCCACGTGATTCCCAATTGGATGGATAGTCGTTCAGTTTCCCTGGAAATTTCTCGACAGGTTTTTCGCGCGAAAAAAGGAATTGCAGACGACCAATTTCTCATAGTCTATGCTGGCAACATAAGCGTTGCTGCTGGGGTGGATACGGTAGTCAGAGCAATGGTGGGTTTGAATCAGGATAAGGTTTGTTTGCTAATTGCTGGTTCAGGGAGTCAACTCGATCGCTGTCAGAAGTTAGCCTCTACTTTTTCACCCCAAAATGTTATTTTTCATTCTCCCTGGCTACAGAGTGAATATTCAGAAGTACTTCGTTCGGCGGATATTTTGATATTGCCTACACAAGGAGACCAGTCTTTGGTATCAGTTCCCTCAAAATTAATCAGCTATCTATTGTCAGCCAGGCCAGTTTTGGCTTTGGCTTGCCCTGATTCAGAATTGGCCCAGGTGATCCGTTCTGTGCAATGTGGCTGGGTGGTTGACCCAGATCGTCCAGATCTATGTGCAGAGATGATCCAGGAAATTTGTGCATATCCTTGTGAACAACTCGAAGCAATGGGCGCCAGGGGACGACAGTATGTTTTATCGAATTTGACGGATGAGGTAAATTTGCCGCGCGTGGCAGATTTGCTCGAAAAAGCTGCACAAGAATATGTCAGAAATTGATCCTCTTTATTGGATGCAATATAAGGACATTGAGCAGGTTGTCCAGCTTCATTTGCGGACTTTTTCAGGCTTTTTCCTCTCCTTCCTTGGGAAAACTTTTCTACAAGTGCTTTATGTATCAATTCTTGACGATCCTTCTGGAATTGCATATATCTATGGAGATAGTAAGGTAATCGGTTTTGTGGCTGGCACTTCCCATCCGGCAGGTTTTTACCGGCAGCTCATCTCCAAGCGCCTCTTGCATTTTATCTTTGCCTCGATCAACCCTGTTATACAACGGCCAGGTATTATTCCTCGCATGTTAAGGGCCCTGAACTCACCCCGCGAAGTGGATCCAGGCCCGGCCTGCGCCACGTTGATGTCTATTGCGGTTGCCCCGGAGGCGCAGGGGCTGGGCATTGGCAAAAAATTGGTCGGGGCTTTTTTGGCTGAGGCGGTTCGCCGTGGGATGATGGAGGTTAACCTGACAACAGATGCTTTGAATAATGAACCGGTCAACCAGTTTTACCAGCGTTACGGTTTTTCCCTGGCTCGTTCATTCACAACACCTGAAGGTCGGCTGATGAATGAATACCGGATTAAATTGGCGGCGCAGATACAGGAAAGGAGATAGATTGATGGAAAATTTGGTGAGGTTTCCTCCCAAAAGAGTGAGCCAGGGGCTTGCAATCCTGGGCAGTGGGGCAAGCATTGTAATCAAACGAGCTTTTGATGTCGTCGTTGCCTTTTTAGGGCTAATTTTACTTGCGCCTGTTTTTGTCTTTATTTCTATTTTGATTCGCAATGATTCACCTGGCCCAGTTTTTTATCGTGGGCTGCGGGCTGGCAAAGGCTGCAAGCCTTTTCATATCATTAAATTTCGCACCATGTACGAACGTCCTGAAAGTTACCGCGGTCCTCGGGTGAC
>CAIQJJ010000628.1 GCA_903872065.1 uncultured Anaerolineales bacterium
GCAGCAGGTGTTGATCAAGGTCGCGGCGTGCGGGGTGTGTCGCACAGACCTGCACATCGTGGACGGCGAACTGTTCTCGCCGCGCCTGCCGTTGATCTTGGGCCATCAGATCGTGGGGACGGTGCAGCAAGTGGGAGCGCAGGTCAGTGGGTTCAGCGTTGGCGAGCGGGTGGGCGTCCCGTGGCTGGGCTGGACTTGCGGCGAGTGCCGTTTCTGTCGCAGCGGTCAAGAAAATCTGTGTGAACGCGCCTTGTTCACCGGATATACGTTGGATGGCGGATTTGCTGAGTATGCGGCAGCCGATCAGCGCTACTGCTTCAAAATCCCGCCGGGCTATCCTGATACCCAGGCTGCGCCGCTGCTGTGCGCCGGCCTGATCGGCTACCGCGCCTATTCGTTTACCGGAGAGGCGCAGTCCATCGGGTTGTATGGTTTCGGCGCCGCGGCGCACATCATCACGCAAATTGCCATCTTTGAGAAGAAATCAATCTATGCTTTCACCCGCCCAGGCGATATGGCGGCGCAGATTTTCGCGCGGGAGTTGGGGGCGGTGTGGGCGGGCGGCTCGGATGAGACTCCGCCGCAGCCGTTGGAGGCCGCCATCATTTTCGCCGCTTCGGGCGCGTTGGTTCCGGCGGCGCTCAAAGCGGTGCAGCCGGGCGGCAGTGTGGTCTGCGCCGGCATCCACAGCAGCGACATTCCCTCTTTTCCGTACCAGGTTTTGTGGGGCGAACGCGTCCTGCGTTCGGTAGCCAACCTGACGCGCCGCGATGGGGACGAGTTTTTGCGCCTCGCCCCGCTGCCGCCGGTCAAGACAACCGTGCATGAATATGCGCTGCCGGATGCAAACCGCGCCCTGGACGATCTGCGCCGCGGGGCTTTCAGCGGGGCGGCGGTCGTGGTCGTTTGAGGAGAAGGTTGTCGTCCAATGCTCAAAAACCAATCTATCATTATCCAAAGTTCACAAAAAAGGAGACCTACTTATGAATCCCAAGCAAACCGCATTAGTCCTGATTGAATATCAGAACGACTTTACCTCGGATGGCGGAACACTCCATCCGGCGGTCAAGGGTGTCATGGACAGTACCAATATGCTCGCCAACACTGTGGAAACGGTGAAAAAGGCGCGTGAGTTGGGCGTTACGATCATCCACACCCCGATCACTTTTACCGACGACTATCATGAATTGACCTCCCAGCCCTATGGCATTTTGAAGGGTGTGGTGGATAGCAAGTCTTTTCGCAAAGGGACTTGGGGCGCTGAAATCGTGGATGTGCTAAAACCCGAAGTGCAGGATATTGTCATCGAAGGCAAGCGCGGGTTGTGCGGCTTTGCCAGCACTAATCTCGATTTCATCCTGCGCAGCCGCGGCATCACCACCATTGCCCTGGGCGGCTTTTTGACCAACTGCTGTGTTGAATCCACCATGCGCTCTGGTTACGAAAGAGGCTATGATGTCGTCACGCTCAAGGATTGCACCGCCACGTTGAGCGAAGAGGAGCAGCGCCTCGCCGTCGAGAAGAACTATCCCATGTTCTCGCGCCCGATGAGCCACGATGAATTCCTGGCCGAGGTCGGCGGCGAGAAGAAGGTTGAAACCGAGAGCCGCGGCTACAGCGCCTGACGTTTTTTCAGAGTTGTCGCCGCTCCAGGCGCGCTGAGCTTGTCGAAGCGCCTCTCCCTTCGGCAGTCCTTCGACTATCCTTCGACTATCCTTCGACAAGCTCAGGATGCCTGATGCCTCAGGCGGAAGGCGCGCTGAGCCTGTCGAAGCGTGAGCCTGTTGAAGCGCCTTTTCTTGCGATGCAAATCCAACTTAAAACCACGAATAACACTAATCTACACGAATTTTTTTCTTAGTCTTCTTATTCGTGAAAATTCGCGTTATTCGTGGTTAATTAATCTCCATTTTGTCAGAGTTTTATCATGCGCGATCAGCCGCTTGTGGGTATAGTAAGGGTATGCAGCGTTTAAGGCAAAGCGGTTAAGGAAACTTTTTTATCACGCTTTGCGTCTTTGTCTTACAAGTCTGTGAGCCGATATTCAATTTGTGGGGCGCAGCGCCCGGCGGGAACTTTTCATTCCTGAGATGGCGCGGCGCGCCGATGGAGTGCAGTCATGAATCCTCAGTCCTTCGCCAATCAATTGTCGCGCCTTCGCGCCCTGGCGGGTGTGTTGGCTGTGTTGGCCCTGCTCGGCGGCTGTTTGCTGCCAACGAAGCGCACCCCTACCCCCTCCCTCCCGGTGAGCGGAGTGACCGTAACGCCATCGCCAAGATCGGTATCGATCCCGAAGGCCGGCGGCGACTCGGCGGGCGCGTCGCAGGGGGGAGATCAGGGAGAGGTTCTGGTAGAATCGCCGGGTATGGACCCCTCATCCCAACAACCCGCGGCGCGCCTCTCCATCCGCCTCAGCGAGGGACAGGCGCAGCCGGTGCTGGCGGCGGCTGGCCTCCCGCCGGCGGCCGGCGAACCACTGCCGCCAGAGCAGGTGGATCAGCTTCTCGCCCGCCTGCCGGCGCTGCCCACAGTTGCCGCTGAGCAGTCGCCCTTCCGGTTGGCGCAGCAGCCTATTCCACCCCCGCGCAGCGGCGAAACCATCCCGCAGACCTTCCCGCAGCCGGAGAGCCTGCCCACGCCGGATCAAGGCGAGGCCGGGCCGCTTAAGGTGCTGCGTTATTCCCCCGAAGGGGAGATTCCGTTGGCGCCCTTCTTGAGCGTTACTTTTAACCAGCCGATGGTCGCCCTGGGGACTTTGGCCGACCTGGCGGCGCAGGATGTGCCTGTGCGCATTGAGCCGCCGCTGCCGGGGACCTGGCGCTGGCTGGGGACAAAGACTTTGACCTTTGAGTATGACGCCGCGGCGGGCGGAGTGGCGGTGGATCGCCTGCCGAAAGCGACGGATTTCCATGTCATCATCCCGGCCGGTGTGCAGTCGGCGGTGGGTGGGGTGTTGGCCGAGGCGGTCGAATGGACGTTCAGCACACCCCCGCCGCAGGCGGTGTGGATGTATCCGACAGACAGCGCCCAGCCGCTTGATCCGGTCTTTTTCGTCGCCTTTGATCAACGGATTGACCCGGCGGCGGTGCTGGAGACGATCCAGGTGACGGCCGGCGGGCAGAGGGTGGCGTTGGCGTTGGCCAGCGAGGCGGAGATTGAGAAGGACAGCTACGTCAGCCAGGCGGTGAAAGGCACTGCGGAGGGGCGTTGGCTGGCGTTTCGGGCGCTTGAACCCCTGCCGGCGGACACCGGCGTGACAGTGACCATCGGCCCTGGAACGCCCTCGGCGGAAGGGCCGCGCCTGACCACGCAGCCGCAAACCTTTAGCTTCTTCACCTATGCGCCTCTGCGCATTGAAGACCACGGCTGCTCGTGGAACGAACAATGCCCCCCCCTGACCCCCTTCTACATCCGCTTCAACAACCCCATAGACCCCAACGCCTACACCGAAGACATGCTGCGTGTCGAACCCGCCATCCCCGGCGTAGTCGTCAACATCTACGGCAGCACCATCGAAATCCGCGGCGCGACCCAGGGCCAGACCACCTACCAGGTAACGGTCTCCAGCGAACTGCAGGACATCTTTGAACAGAAATTGGGCCAGGAAACCGTCCTGCGCTTCAAAGTAGGCAAAGCCGAATCTCTCCTGAGCGGGCCGGGGGACATCTTCATCACCCTCGACCCATCTGCCGCCAAACCGCTCTTTTCGGTTTACGCCATCAACCACAGCAAACTGAACCTCAAAATCTACGCCGTCCAGCCCACTGATTGGCCGGCCTTCAAACAATACCTGCGCGACTGGCAGCAGAACAACGCCTCCCCGAAACTCCCCGGCCGCCTGGTCGAAGACCGCGTCATGCCCCTCGAACTGCCCACCGACACGCTGACCCAGGTGGACATTGACCTCAGCCAGCACCTCGACGGACAGTTCGGCCACTTCATCGTAGTCGTCGAACCGCCCAAATCCCTCTTTGAAAACGACCAACAAAAATGGCGCCGCCTATCCCAGACCATCCACGCCTGGGTGCAGATCACCCAGATCGGTCTGGACGCCTTTAGCGACAACCAGCAGCTTATCGCCTGGGCCACCAATTTGCAAGACGGCGCGCCGTTGGCCGGCGTGACCATCCTGCCCGAAACCGGCGGCGAAACCTTCCTCACCGCTGCCGACGGCCTCGCCCGCCTCCCCATCCCCTCCGGCTCGACATACCTCACCGCCCGGCGCGGCGCTGACCAGGCCCTCCTCCCC
>CAIQJJ010000629.1 GCA_903872065.1 uncultured Anaerolineales bacterium
GCAACCTTTCTCCCAATTTCACTCTCCTTTCGCCAACAGCGGCATAAAGACGAAGTAGGTCGGGCGGTTGATGGGGATGCCGTTATTCAGGGCGGTGAGCTGGATCTGGCCGCCGCTGAAATCCAGGTCGTACTGGAAGCCGGGCTGCAGGCCAGTGATCTGCACCGCAGAGAAATCGCCGGCGACGCTGCCCGTCAGCAGCAGCCGGAAGGTATCATTCTGCCGCGGGGCGTAGTCGTTGCCAAAGGCCAAAATCAGCGTCCCGCCATTGATCTGCAAAGTCCCGCTCACCACCAGTTGGTCGAAGTCAGCGAGGCCGAGAATATCAAGCTTCACCTGGGCGGAATTGGTGAGAGTCATGGCGCCGTTGATTTGCAAGACTCCAGTTTGGATGCCGGCAGCCGAGGCCAACGCCGGGCCGAGTACGGTCGAGGTCAACACAGTGACTCCGGGGTCTACTATGCCGCCCGCTTCCACATTCAGACCCAAGACGCCGGCGGCAAGGTCGCCGCTGCCAGTGATCTTACCGCCAGGGCCGACCAGCGTGCCGCGCCCGGCTGAGACGGAGGCGCTGTTTTTCAGTTCGAGTGTACCTTGCGACCCGCTCTCAGCGCCGCCGCACAAGCCAGTCAGATCGCCGCCAATGCACAGCCCACCCTCGGTGGTGAGCGACGAGCCGCCGTTGGCCCCATCCACCATGACAAAGCCGCTTGCGCCGGGCTGTCCGCCGATGCGGATGGTCCCGCATTCGACCTGGCCGCCGCTGTGGATCAGCAGCCGCCCCGCGCCACTCTCGCCGATGGCGCACAGCCCGCGGCTGAAATCAAGCGGAGCCGGGCGAGTGACTTGCAGCCGCGCCGGCGTGTTGTGGCTGTTGATCCCCGCCACCGTCATCCCCGCCTCGCTGCCCGGGGCAAAACCCAGGTAGAGATCGGATGCGCTGACATCGAAAATCCCGCCGTTGTTGATTTCAACATTCACAGACGCGCCGCTCGCCATGCCCAGCAGCACGTTGCCAGAGACGGAAAGCATGGCGTGGGTTGCCGCGGTATCCCCACTGCCGTCTACGCTGAGGATGGCATCGAAACCAGGTTCGGGATGGGCGCGTAGGCCGGCCTGCAGGATCTCATCGTTCAAAAAGCCCAGGATCACCTGGCCGCTGTCCGAAATGTACAACTCACCAGGCAGGAAATCGCCCAGTGTGAGTGTATCCAGGATCAGCCAGTTGCCAAAGCCCAGGGCTGGCGGCGGAGCGTTCCGGTTGCTCACTTCTACAATAGCGGCCAGGTTCTTCAGAGCCTCTCCACGGCCGATGACAACCTCTCCCTCCGAGCGCAGGTACGCGCCGCTTTCGATGTCCAGCGATCCGGTGTCTTTGTAGCCCACGGCTGTTGCGCCGGTCAAAAACCACTGGGTTTGTGAGCCGCTCAGGGTAACACTGCCCGGATAGGCGTTGCCAATCAACAGGGGCCCGCCATCCACCTGGGCGCCATTCACGGCCAATCTGCCGGGAGCGGCGTCGCCAACTTTGATCACGGTAGCGCCGGCCAGGGTCGTCCCCTGGTTCAGCCAAACTTCGGCGAGGGATGGTACCGCCGGATTAACCGGCGGCAGCGCGCCGATCACCAGTTCGCCTGTATCCAGTTTGCCGCTTGCCAGTTCAAAGATCGCATCCCCGCTCACACTCAGCGGGCCAAGCAGCCGCAGTTCAGCGCCGTTGAAGGTCACAAAGCCATTCTCCACCCGCACCCGCCCGACGTCGCGGTTGCCAAAATTGACCGCGTAAGCGGCATCCAGGTTGAACAGGGTTTCATCATTTGCAGCGGGGACCAGTTGTGGCATCCAGTTGGCGGCATCATCCCACGCGCCGCCGTTGGCATTGCTCCATTCGGGGGCCGCTGCCGCCGTGGAGCCAAGCGCATAGTTGAAGGAACCGTCCGCCAGTTTAGCATAAACCAGGGCATGGCCAGTCTCACTGAGAATGAACAGATCGAGGGGATCGCCGTTTTGTCCAAAGCCCGCTTCGAAATTACCGTCAAATTCATCCATGGCTGGGTTAGGGCCGTTGAATAAGCGCCTGTTCGTTTGCTGCGAGTCGGTGTCCGCGCGGAAAATCGGCTGCCGCTCTATCGTCAACCCTATCGGCTCTGGGTAGAAGTATGGGCCGACGTTGCTGATCAGTTCGCCCTGCGCTACCAGAGTCGTTGGACTGCCGTCTGCAGGGATCAGCCATAGCTGGGTGAAAATGCTGGTGTAGACTCCATTAGCGCCGGCGATGGTGGTTTCATAACTGATCACATCGCCGGCGCTGTTGAGTACAGGATGCTTCACCGTTTTACCGTTATGTACACATCCGCTGTAAACGGAATTGCCGCTGGCGAGTGTGTCGCTGCGGGCGCCCATCCAAAAGATGCGCGTTTGGGTCGTGACGGCATTGAGAGCGGATGGGCCGCTCCCAAGCATAGGCGACCGGGCGCAGTCAATAGATCCCGAATTGATATCCTCATACACCAGGAAGTCTCCATCCATGGTGATCCCGACCACCTGTTGCGAGTGGCTGTCTACCGTGAAACCACTCGAGTTGTTGCGGTTGGTCAATAGAATGGATGCGCTGGCGTTGAAGCCGTCTGTTATCCAGTATTCAGTATGATTTGTATCTGTGGCGCGGAAGGCCAGGAACTTGCCGTGAGCGTCGTTGCGGGTAGGGTCATACCGCGCTCCTGTAGGTACTGCCAGGAGCTCCAGGGTATTGTTATCCCAACGGAAGCTGCGCTCCTCATCTGATCCCCCGGTATTCACCTGGGTTGTGAGATACACCAGGGAAGGAGATACGACATAAGCTTTCAGGCAGGAACAGTCGCTGAATGTTCCGCCGCCTGGGGCGCTCTGTCCGACTGCCAGGAGCGGGGTTTCCAGGCCGTTGAAGACCAGGCCATAGGTTTTCACGCTTGCGGTGATGTATTCGACGACCAGCTCGCCTTTCTCACCGATCTCGACCACGCTAGGGCTCGGGAGGTTGGTAGGGACGGCAGAAGACACAGGTTGGAAAGCCCAGGCATGATATCCCTGGTTCCGCGCTTGCGCCAGCCAGCCCGAACCGCTGAGTACAAGCAGGCTGAGAACTACTGCTCCGAACAGGTTGAACCAATGAAAGGACTTATTCATAAGGCGCCTCCAGAAACGTTGAGCCATTTGGTGAATATCGGTTAAAATTTATTGGTCTGCCTGCCAGACCAAACCCGCAGAAAAAAAGATTGCTGCGCGGTGGATCGGTGAATACTCCGAATAGTTTTTGATATAGATGCTCTTAATTGTACGAATTGAGCGTTAATTGGGCGTTCAAAAATCGTTAATCCCATGACCAAATTGGAAATCAACCTGCTTGGCGACCCTTCGATCAACCTGCCGGGCCAGGTTACGCCCCTGGCGTTGCTGGCTAAGGGGCAGGCGCTGCTGTACTACCTGGCGACGACTCGCCAACCGGCTGCGCGCCAGCGCCTTGCCGGGCTGTTGTGGAGCGATCAGCCGGAAGAGGATGCTCGCCGCAACCTGCGGGTAACCTTGAACGCTGTGCAGCAGGCTCTTCCGGGCGCGCTGCTGGCCGGGCGGGCGGAGATCTCCCTCGACCTCACCGGCTGCCGCATCGATCTGGCGGAGTTGTGGGCTGGCCTGCGCAGCGCCGATTGGGGGCAGCGCGCCCAGGCCCTGGCGCGCTACCGCGGCGATCTGCTGGCCGGCTTGAGCCTGCGCGGCGCTCCGCTCTTTGAAGAATGGCTGGTCATTGAGCGCGAGCGTCTGCGCCAGGCGGTGCTGGAGGCATGGAAAGCCCTCGCCGGAGAGGCCCTGGCCCAGGGGCAGGGGCAAGCTGTTTTGCCCTTTGCCGCGCAGGCCCAGGAATTTGACCGCTTGGATGAAGATACCCATTACCTGCTGATGCAGTTGTATGCCGCCGCCGGGCAGCCCGGCGCCGCCCTGCGCCAGTTTGAGCGCTGCCGCAGTCTATTGGCCCAGGAATTGGGCCTGGAACCTGCCGCCCGGACGCGCCAGCTTTACGAAAGACTGCGCCAGGCCATGCCTCCCGCGGCTGCCAGTATGCCTCTGGACGCTCCCTCGCTTTCGCACAACTTGCCCGCCGCCGCTACCCCTTTTCTGGGTCGCCAGGCTGAGTTGGAATGTCTGCAAGCATTGTTGACCCAACCCGACTGCCGCCTGCTGACCCTGACCGGGCCGGGGGGCGCTGGGAAGACTCGCCTGGCATTGGCCCTGGCCCAACGCTTGCTCACCTCTGCCGCGGCCCTGTTCCCAGATGGCGTGTTTTTTGTCCCTTTGGCCGGCCTGGAAACCACCGATGGGTTGTGGCGGGCTGTGGCCAGCGCCGTTGGCCTGGAACTGCAAACTCGCCCAGATCCCGCCCAGCAGGCGCAGCGCTTTCTCCGCCGGCGCCGCCTGCTGCTGCTGCTCGACAACCTGGAGCAGTTGGAGGCGCAGGCCGGGGAACTGCTCATGCTGCTGACTGGATCGCCCGGTTTGAAGCTGCTGCTCACCTCGCGCGCCCCCTTAGATCTGTACGAGGAGTGGGTCTTCGAGGTGGGTGGGTTGGCTCTGAATGAGACGCCGGAGAGCGAGGCCGCCCAGCTTTTCAGCCAGGCCGCCCGCCGCGCCCGCCTGAACTTCGACCTGGCGCTTGAGTGGCCGCATGTCAAGGCGATTTGCGCGCTGGTGGAGGGTCTGCCGCTGGGTCTGGAGCTCGCCGCCTCCTGGACGCGTACCCTGCCGGTCAGCCAGGTGGCCGCCCTGCTCGAGCGCAGCCGCGCCGCCCTACCCACTCCGCTGCACAACCTGCCGGCGCGTCACGCCAGCCTGCAGGCCGCCTTCGAAAGCTCCTGGGCGCTGCTGGCGGTCGAAGATCAGCATGCCCTGGCCGGCCTGGCGGTTTTCCCGGCCGATTTTGACCTGGCTGCGGCGGAAGCTGTGGCCCAGGCGACGCCGCGGCGCGTGTCGCGCCTGGCGAGCGCCTCTCTGCTGCAGAGCGTTCCTGGCGGGCGCTGCCGGCTGCACCCCTGGATTCGAGAGAGCGCCGCTCGCAAGGAACTGCACCCTACCGACCGGCAGGCTGCCCACGCCCGGTACTTTTCCCGGCGCTTGCTCGAACTTACCCCCGGTCTCTTGGCGCTGGATGGGGCCGTTTTGGCCCAGGCCGAGGCGGAGATGCCTGATCTGCGCCAGATGTGGGGCTGGGCGATCTCCGCTGGCGAGGTGGATCTGCTGGCCGGCTGCGCCCCCGGTCTGGCCGGGCTGTGCGAGCAGCGCGGCTGGCTGCATGAGGGTGAGCAGCTCCTGCGGCAGGCTGCTCCAGCATGCCGCGGCGCGCCTCACGCCGCCGCGCAGCTTTCTGTGCAAGCCGGGCGGCTGCTCACCTGCCAGGGACGTTTTGCGGAGGCGCGCCAGGTTCTTGAGCCTGCCCTGGCGACATTGCAAGCGCTGCCTGTCGCCGGCCGCAGCCTGATTGCCCAGGCGCAAAATTACCTGGGCGTGGCCTTGCGCGATTTGGGGCAGGTGGACGAAGCGCAGCGCCTGTTCACTCTCAGCCAAGCCGCATTCAGCGCGCTGGGTGACGCCGCCGGGCAGGCCGCCAGCCTGGTGAACGAAGCTGGTTTGAACCTGCGCCTGGGACGCCACTCCCAGGCTTACCAGCTTGGCAGCCAGGCTCTTGAACTGCTTCGCTCGCGACAAGCGCCGGGGCTGTTGGTTGTCCCGCTCTCCAACCAGGGCGCTGTGGCCCTCGAACTGGGGCTTTACGCCGAAGCGCAGGCCTGTTTCGAGGAGGCGCTGGTCATCGCTCAGCGCATCGGCATCCGCCTGATGATCGCCGGATTGCATACTCACCTGGGAGCGTTGGCCATCCACTGCCAGCAGTATGACCAGGCCGGCCAGCATTTGCGCCAGGCCCAGGCTGTGGCCGAGCCGATCGGCTCGCTGGAAGCCCTGGCGCGCATCTACAACGACCTGGGCACGCTCTATGAGCGGCAGGAGCGCCTGGCGGAAGCGCTGCCATATTACGAAAAGGCGCTGGAAACCAATCAGATCACGCAGAACAGTTTTAGTGTGGTGATCAATCTGAACAACCTGGGCTTCTTAAAACGTGAGTTGGGTCTGGTGGAGCAGGCGCGCCAGGATCACGCCCACGCCCTGGAACAGGCCTTGTCTATTGCTGCCGCTCCCCTAGCGCTGGATGCAATCATTGGCCTGGGGGCGGTGCTGCACACCCAGGGCTGCCAGGCCCTGGCCCTGGGCTGTTTTGCCCTGGCCCGCCAGTATCCTGGCGCTGACCGCCAGGCGCAGGAAGAACTACAAGCCGTCATGAGCCAACTTGGCCTGCCGGTCGCGATCTTGGATAGCGCGACCCCGCTGGCGGAGGATCTGGAGCAGGCCGCCAGTGTATTGCTCGATACCCCTAATCCTACCCGAACGAGATGTGCATCCTCCAACACCAAAGGCGCAGCTTCCTTCATCGCATTGCGATAGCGAGAATATCCCCGCCGCAGCGCTCGATCCTCCTGGCGTAGCAGCGTCAAAACATCACTGACTGATCAGCCAGATAGCGACTCAATCGAAACAGGTTAAAGTAGGTATAATACACAATGTTGGTCGAAAAGTTTGCCAGGCAGCGATTGGCGGCGGCGCAGCGCCTCGGTTGCCTGGAAGTTTTTAAGTCCGGTAAGAGGATCTCCCATGTCTGAGCATTTAATCATTCGTAACTTTGGGCCGATCGAGTCCGCCGAGATGGATATCAACGGATTGACCGTTTTCGTCGGCGCCCAGGCGACAGGAAAATCACTCGCCGCACAACTGTTGTATTTTATGCGCCAGGTCGAAAACCTGGCTGTATGGAGAAGCGTTAATCGCTCTCCTCATTCTGATAGCATCACAGATGAGTTAAAACAGTTGTTAAGCTGGTGGATAGGCAATAATGCGGCCAATTATTTTCGGAAAGACACCTTTGTTGCCTGGCGAGAGGAAAAAAACGCTGCAGAGACTGAGTGTTCCATCGAGGGCAATTTTCAACCCAACCCTCGTCTTGCCGTGAGAATGCAAGATGCTGCCAGGAATTCATGGGAAAAACAGAAAGCGGCATTGCCGATGATGTTCCATGACATCTATATTCCGGCAGGGCGTTCTTTGTACTCTTTTTTGCCGCCCTCAAGAGTTTTGCGCATCGTATCCGCTTCGCCGGAGGACTGGCCGGGTTATATCTATGTTTTTTATGAAATCTTGGGCGAATCGATCAACCGACTGTTTGCTGGAGAACGAGACGAGGGAGGCGGAGCCTGGACGGGGGACGCCATTTTTTCGGAATCCGCGGCGATCATTTCAGAATATATCCGGTCACGAATGGACGAGATTTTAAAGGGCAAACTTCACTACAGCCAGTCGGGCGCAGTGGTCTTTGAAGTTGATCAAAAAATGTTCTTCCCGACGGCCATTGCCTCGGGTCAAATGGAAGTCTGGCCTTTTCTTACCATCTTATTGGCGCATTTGTCGCGGCTGGATCGTGCGCGCCGCGGGCCTCTCCGAATTTATTTTGAGGAACCTGAAGCGCATTTGCATCCCGCGGCGCAGAAAAAACTACTGGAGATTATTATTGCAGCCGACCGGGAGCAATATATCCTTACGACCCATAGCCCGTATGTTCTTTACACCATCAACAACTCGCTCATGAAAGGAAAACTATTGGCGTCAAGGCAAAAAGAACTTGAATTGGTTGGCGATCCTGCTGTCTTGAAAGAGACCCTCGCTTCATTGAGGGCGTCGCAGGTTTCAGCGTACCTGTTTGGAACGGATGGTCAAGTGACGGATATCTTCGATCCAATTACAGGCCTGGTGGATGAGTATGAATTGGATCAGGTTGCTGAAAACCTTGGCGCTGACTTTACCGCAATGCAAGAGTCGCTTTTAAGCTAAAAGGGTTGTCTTATGCCTCCTCCTCAATGGATACTTGACCTTGGCGTTGATGCGGCCTATGTCGCTCACAGTTCCTCTGTGAGTGAAAACGGAAGAACATTTGTCATTGAACCGGATGCGGGCGATCAGTTATGGCGCATCACGTTGGACGGAGGTTGGCTCCAAGGTGATTATCGAAAAGCGGACTATCTTTTCTGGGGCAGAAATTCGCAAGGTCGGTGTGTTGTGATCGTTGTTGAACTCAAGGGGGCAGATTACGGTCATGCGTTGTCTCAAATCGCCAATACATTAGAGAGGCTGTGCAAACGTTCAGAGGCAAATGTGGTGCATTTAGGCCCCCATCGTAGTGGACAGGGTCATGCGCCAACCTCGGAGGGCGGCGTCAAAGCCTATGTGATCTTGAGCAATTCCAGGCAGGTTCCGCTTAAGTTAAAAGAGCGCGAGGGTATTCGACAAAAATACAATGTTGTTGTCATTGCAAAGAGCAGAGAATTACGGGTGAGAGGCATCAACGGCCTGTCAGGGCGTTGAAGTCGAGAGGCCGGCTGGAGCAGGGGGCGTCTCGGCTGTCCATTCCCCACAAACCCGGATTCGTGTTAAGATACTCGCCTCAGCTTTGCACAAGGCCCCAACAACCAGCTTGCTTGGGATATCTTCTGGAGGAACAATGCCACATCTGTTTGACCCTTTTACCCTGCGCGGAGTGACTCTGCGCAACCGCATTGGCATGCCACCCATGTGCCAGTATTCCGCCGTGGATGGCATGGCCGCCGACTGGCACACCGTGCATTATGGGGCGCGCGCCGTGGGCGGAGTCGGCTTGATCATCGTTGAAGCGACGGCGGTGGAAGCGCGCGGGCGGATCACCCCCAATGACCTGGGCTTGTGGGACGATGCCCAGATCGAACCCCTGGCGCGTCTGACACGCTTGCTTAAAGAACACGGCGCTGCGCCGGGCATTCAGATCGCTCATGCCGGGCGCAAGGCCGGTACCTACCGTCCGTGGGGTTCGCCGGCCAGCGGCTCCATCCCCGCCGGCGACCCGCGTCACTGGCAGACCGTCGGGGCCAGCCCGCTGCCTTTCAACGCCGATTACCTTCCTCCGCGCGCCTTAAGCGTTGAAGAAATTCACGCCATCCAGGACGCCTTTGCCGCGACCGCCCGCCGGGCGCTGGCCGCCGGCTTTGAGTGGCTGGAGATTCACAGCGCCCACGGCTACCTGCTGCACAGCTTTTATTCCCCGCTCGCCAACCAGCGCCTCGATGAATACGGCGGCAGCTTTGAAAACCGCACTCGCTTTCTGCTCGAGACTGTCGCCAAAGTGCGCC
This sequence comes from uncultured Anaerolineales bacterium, assembly GCA_903872065.1. Classification (GTDB taxonomy): domain Bacteria; phylum Chloroflexota; class Anaerolineae; order Anaerolineales; family UBA4823; genus CAIQJJ01. The sequence continues at coordinate 9,291 of CAIQJJ010000629.1, forward strand.
AGGTCTGGCCGGAGCATTTGCCGCTGATTGTGCGCCTGTCCTGCACCGATTGGCTGGAAGGCGGCTGGAGCCTCGCCGACACCCTGCTCTTGGCGCAGCGCTTGAAAGACGCCGGCGTAGACTTGCTCGATTGTTCGTCGGGCGGCAATGCTCCCGCTGCGCCGGCCGTGATGGGGCCGGGCTACCAGGTGCCTTTTGCCGAGGCGGTGCGCCGCGAAGTGGGCCTGCCGACCGCCGCCGTGGGACTGATCACCGCCCCCACGCATGCCGAAGAAATCATCCTCAACGGACGCGCCGATCTCGTCCTGCTGGGGCGTGAACTGCTGCGCAATCCTTACTGGCCGCTCCAAGCTGCCCAGGCCTTGAAGAAAAGCGGCCTGGCTCCGGCGCAGTACCTGCGTTCCTTCTAATCCGCCGGCTCGCGCCGGCGCAGCCTTTTGGCATGCCTTTCCATCACCTCGCGCTGCGCTTGCATCAGCGAATCCGAAAGGCGCGTGAATAGCGCCACCAAGAGCCCGATGCCCATGAACACATAGAACATGGTGAAGATTTTGCCGAGGTCGGTCTTGGGCGTCAGATCGCCATAGCCGACCGTGGCCAGTGTGATTACGCAGAAATACAGGCTGTCCAGCCAGCGCCAGCCCTCCGCCCAGTGGTAGAACAGCGTCCCGCTGCCCAGGATCAAACCGGCCAGCAGGGCCAGGAATCGAAAGGCGGGGTCCAGCCAGGCGTGGCGGACGGCGCGTCCGAACATTTGCAAAGTGATCATCAGCGAGGACATAGAAAATCCTCCGTTTTTGGCGCAAGTATATAACACTTGCCGCTGAAACAGGCGGCAAAACAGGAGTATAAATCAATCATGAAAACCGTACATTCTCTCTCTTCTTTACCCTGGCAGTTGGCCGGCTTCAGCCCGTTCAACTGGCGCTTGTTCAAGTCCGATGACATTCGCCGCGCCCAGGCCGATTTTCCCGCCATGCCGGCCCGCGTCCCTGGTTCGGTGCAAGGGGCGCTTTTGCAGGCCGGCCATTTGCCCGATTGGAACCAGGGCATGAACAGCCTGCAATGCGAGTGGGTTGAAAACCGCCACTGGATTTACCAGGTGGATTTGCCGGACGAATGGTTTGCCGGCGGGGCGCGCCAGTTTCGCTTGAACTGCCTGGGGCTGGACGATCGCGGCTGGGTCTTGCTCAACGGACAGGAGGTGGGCGCTTTCCGCAGCGGTTTTGCCCCTCACAGCTTCGATTTGACCCCCTGCTTGCAGCCGGCCGCCAACCGCTTGCAAATTGTCTTTGATCTGCCGCCGCGCTGGTTGGGTCAGATCGGCTACACTTCGCAGATCACGGACTGGAAAGCGCGCTTCAACTATACCTGGGATTGGACCGCCCGCCTGGTGCAGATCGGCATTTGGGATGAAGTGCTGCTCGAGGCAAGCGACGGGGCGGAGATCCAGCGTTTGAAGTGTGTGACTGAGGTAGATGCTCCACAAGGCGCGGGGATTTTGCGCTTGAGCGGGCAGGTTGGCGGAGCGCCGGATTGGCAGGTGCAGGCGGCGCTCAGCGGGCCGCAGGGCTTCATCCGCCAGGCCACGCTCTCTGTGGAGGCTTTTAACCGCTCTGGACTGACCTGGGAGGGCCTGGCGGTTCAGCTTTGGCAGCCCAACGGCTGCGGCGAGCAGCCGCTCTATACCCTCTCCTGCCGCCTGCTGGATGCCGGCGGCGCTTTGCAAGATGAGCAGACGCGCACTGTCGGTTTCAAGCACGTTGCCTGGCAGGCTTGCGAGGGCGCGCCGGCGGAGGCTGACCCCTGGCTGTGCGTTGTCAACGGCCGCCCGCTGTTCTTGCAAGGCGTCAACTGGACGCCGGTGCGGCCTAATTACGCCGATGTGAGCGAGGCTCACTATCGCAGCCTGTTAGAAAGCTACCGCCAACTGGGGTTCAACATCTTCCGCGTGTGGGGCGGGGCGATGTTGGAGAAAGAATGCTTCTACCGCCTGTGCGATGAGATGGGCTTCTTGGTCTGGCAGGAGTTCCCACTCTCCTCCTCCGGTGTGGACAACTGGCCTCCCGAAGACCCCGCCAGCATTGAGGCCTTATCGGCGATTGCCCGCTCGTACATTGAACGACGGCAGCATCATGTCTCGCTGTTGATGTGGTGCGGCGGCAATGAGCTGCAGGGCGCGCTGGATGGCGGCAAGGTGGGTACCGGCAAGCCGGTGGATTTGACGCACCCGCTGATCGCCCGCTTTGCGCAGATCGTGGCCGAGGCTGACCCCGGGCGGCGCTTTGTCGCCACCTCTTCGTCCGGGCCGCGTTTTTCAGCGGATCCCAAGGATTTTGGCAAGGGTCTGCATTGGGATGTGCATGGCCCGTGGCGGCTGGATGGCACGCGCCAGGCCTGGCGCGAGTATTGGGAGAGGATGGACGCTCTTTTCCATTCTGAGCTTGGCGCGGCAGGAACCAGTTCGGTTGAGATCATCCAGAAATACAGCGGCGGTTTGCCGTTAATGCCGGCTACCGCCGACAATCCGCTCTGGCGGCGCACCTTGTGGTGGGTGGAATGGGGCGATTTTATTCGGGAGCTGGGGCGCGAGCCGGCCGCGTTGGAAGAACTGGTTGGCTGGAGCCAGGGCCGCCAGGCCGAGGCGCTAGCCTGCGTGGCGCGCGCCTTGAAATCCAAATTCCCGCGCTGCGGCGGCATGATCTTGTGGATGGGGCATGACTCGTTCCCCTGCACGGCCAATACCTCGATCATTGATTTCGACGGCAGCTTCAAACCCGCCGCCCTGGCCTTGCAAGAAGCCCTGCGCTAGCGCGGTAAAAAAGACTTCCGAAGACAGGCCTGGAGTCAAGGCTTCAACCGATCACGCCTTGAGGATCGTTGCCATCTGCTCGAAATCTGGAGTCCGAAACCGCGAGATTTCGGACTCCAGGGTTGCTCGGGTGTTTGTTGAATGAATGACCGGCTAAAGCCTTCGACTCCCGCGCACTGCGGATGGGCGGCGTGGAAAAAGCGGCTTGCAACAAGCTCAAACGGCCCGGTTATTCTAAAACCACATACCCCGTCCCCAACGCCTGGCGCGGGGCCGAATCGCATTCCAGCTTGAGGATCGTCACGCCGGCGATGGCGTCCGGCTGCGCGGCGGGCAGCCCTGTTAGCACCAGGCGGTTCTCAGTTTGCTCAAAAGCAAGCGGCGCGCCGCTGGTCAGCAGGGAAGCTTTGACCACCTTCGAGCGCAGGCCGCCGATGACCAGCGTCTCGCCCGGCCAGCGCGTGCACCAGAAATAAGCCGTATTGCCCTTGATCGTCCACGAACCGGTCGGCAGCCATTCCATGCGCCCCTGCGTTCGCTCGACCTGGCCATAGAGCGCCTCTTGATTTTGGGCGGTCCACTGGCCGAGGGCTGTCAGGCGTTCCACTGCTTCGGGGGGAACAGAGCCATCGGGCGCCGGGCCGATATTGAGCAGCAGGTTGCCGCTGCCGGCCGTCACCGTATTGAGCAGGTGAACGACCTCGCGCGTCGAGCGCCAATCGGGCGAGATGGGCATATAGCCCCATGATCCGTTGAAGGTCATGCAGGCTTCCCAGGCGCGGCCCTCTTTCTCCGCCGTGACATGTTCTTCCGGCGTGCCGAAGTCTTCGTCCAGCCAACTGCGGTTGTCAATGATGATGTGGGGCTGAAGCTGGCGCGCCATCGCGTTCATCTTCACGCTTTCCCATTTATCCGCCGACTTGAGCGGCCAGGCCACGTCGTACCACAGGATGTCAATCTTGCCGTAATTGCTGCACAGTTCGCGCACGCAGCCCTGGGTGAAATCCAGGAAACGGCGGCGGGCGGCCTCGTCTGTGGCGCATAACGCCCCGTCCGGGTGATGCCAGTCCATCAAGGAATAGTAGAAGCCAATTTTCAGCCCAAATTCGCGGCAGGCCTCCACATACTCGCGCACCAGGTCGCGATGGGGGGTGTGCTTGACCGCGTTGTAGTCGGTCTGCTGCGTATCCCACAGGCAAAAGCCCTCATGGTGCTTGGTCGTCATCACCATGTACTTCATGCCGGCCTGTTTGGCCAGGCGCGCCCACTCGCGAGCGGGGCGTTCCTTAGGCTGCCAGGTTTCGGCCAGCTTTTCATATTCGGCCACCGGGATGCGCTCGCGGTTCATCACCCATTCATGGCGGCCCAACTGGGCGTACAGCCCCCAGTGAACAAACATGCCAAAACGGGCGTCATGCCACCACTGCATCCGTTCGGCGCGGGTGGCTGCGGTTTGTTGCAGATATTCGTTGAGTTCCATAGTCTTTTCCTTCTAACGTTGGCTCATCTCTTCGTACACTTGCATGTAATACAACACACTTTCCACCGGCGTATTGGCCGGGATGTGATTGCCCACTGCCAGGAAGAAGCCCGGATGGTGTTTGCCGATCGCCATACAGCGTTCGACCTCGGCGCGAATCTCGGCCTTGCTGCCGTTGAGCAGGATGCGCGTGTCGGCATTGCCGATGAATGAATGCGTCTTGCCGTATTTCTCGGCGATATAGCCCATATCGGTCATCGGTTCCATCACGAATCCGTCCACCCCGCAGGCGGCCAGGTCGTCAATGAATTGCGTATAGTCGCCGTCTGAAGTAAACATGATCTTTTTCCCCGCCTGGCGCAGCGGGTCGAAATAACGCTTGAAGTTCGGGAAGACGTACTGGCGGTACCACTTCGGCGAGAAGATCGGCCCGGCTGACCAGACCATATCATCATGGATCATCACCACCGGCGCTTCCGCCTCGGCCAGGGTTTCAAAATACGGCAGAATGAAATCGGCGTAGCGGTTGGCCAACTTGCCAAAGGCGGCTTGATCGGTGCCGGCGGCCAGCAGCAGCATATCCCAACCGAAGATGTCCACGAAGCCGGAGATCAGCGTCACATAGATGCCGGTCATATTGACGCGCTCCGGTACATCCTGGCAGGCTTTCTGGTAATGCTCGTCGAAGCGCTTTTTCCATTCGGCGCGGTCGCATGGCCCATAAGTCGCCAGAAAGTCCAGGTTTAGCACCTCTTCGGGTGTCTTGAAGGGGCAGTAGATTGTATCGCGCCGGTCAACGCCGCCGGCGGCGTATTCGGCGTGGCCCATATCGGTTTTGTAGCTGGCGAAAAGATCGCCGCTGACCAGCGTGCTCCAGCCAAAATCGAAGTTCCAGGTTTTGACCAGCGCCCGCGAAGCCTTCGCCTGCTCCTCCGGCGGCGACTGTGGGGTGACTTCAATGCCTGTCACGGCCTTGACCACCTCCCAGTGGCCCTCGACGGAATATTCGGTGTGCGGCACACGCCGCGGCATTTCAAGGTGAATGGCTGCCCAGCCATCTTCAAAGGACATAGCGGCCTCCTATCAAAAAAGTATTTGCTTGATTTTACCTTGAAACTACCCTATCACGTCGCAGGATTTATTCTATCCCTCGTAAGCTTCCACGATCGCTTTGGGAATATCCGTCAAATCATCCAGCGCGGCGCAAAACCCCTGTCTCAGCGCTGGCGACCCGATCACCAGTGCCGGCGCCGGGTTGAGCGTGTGCCGGCGCGTGGATAGATCCTCCAGGTTGCCGTGATCGGACGTGATCACCACCAGGCCGCGGCGGTCGTCCCAGGCGCGCAGCAGCCCGCCCAACACCTCGTCGAATGTTTCCAGCAGGGTGCAGGCCGCCGCCATGTCTTGTTCATGGCCGGCGTAATCGCTCGCCCAATACTCAAAAAAGGCGAAATCTACCGCCATACTCAGATCCGCCAGGCGCTTGCCGGCCTCGCCCGGCCTGAGCAGGGGCATATCGTTGCAGCTCAGGTGTTCGCGCCAGCCGGCGTTGGTAAAATCGGCGCTCAAAGCCTGGCCGGCGGACAACTCCTCGGCGGTCTTGAGCGCCAGCCCGGCGCTGGTCGCCGCCATTGGGATGGCGGAATACAGGCGGCGGCCGGAGGCGATTGCCTCGAAGTAGCGCTGTGGATACGCGTTCAAAAACGAGGTCTGCCGCCCGGCCTGCCCCAGGCGCTTGAACAGGTTGCCGTTGTGCAGGATCTCCGCCACCGCCGCGTTCGGTTTCGGGCCATAATGGGCGCCGATCTGTCGCGGCGCGTTGACGCCCGTCAGCAGCGCCGCTTGCCCGGTCGCCGATTGAGGCAGCCCCTCCACTCCGAGCCGTGCGTCCAGGGCGCGCAGGCTGGCGCGCTCCCCGTCGTAAGGCGCAGACTGCCAGGTCAGCGCCTGCCCATCCAGCAGCCGGCGCAAATGCGGCATCCGCGCTCGCGCCAGCGGGTTGATCCCCTCATCCTCCACTCCCAACCCGACGCCGTCCAAAAACAAAAAGAGAATTTTCATCTTGCTCGCTTTCACAACCTGTAAGATGGTTCGATTGTACCGCAACCACTTGAAGAGGGCGAGCGCCCAAAAGCGGCGGTTTTTGATACAATCAGAGCATATCCTTTTTGAGTGTAGGAGCATCCCATGATCCCATTAGGCGACGCCTCGCGACGTCCGCTGACTTTTCCGATCGTGACCGTCTTATTGATCGTCGTCAACGCCTTGTTCTTCCTGCTGGAATTGGCGGATGGCGAGACGGTCATCGCGCAATGGGCGCTCGTCCCGGCTCGCATTACCGCCGGGCAGGCTTATCTCACCATCTTGACCTCCATGTTTTTGCACGGCGGCTGGACGCATATCCTGGGCAATATGCTTTTCTTATGGGTCTTTGGGCCGCAGATCGAAGACGTAATGGGACCCATGCGCTACCTGCTCTTTTACCTGGTGAGTGGGGTGATCGCGACCGCGGCCCAAATCCTGGTGGATCCCTCGTCTATGATTCCGCAACTGGGCGCCAGCGGGGCGATTGCCGGGGTGATGGGCGCGTTTCTCATCACCTACCCGCGCGACCGCATCCGCACCATTTTGATCTTTGGCTGGTTCATGCGCGTCACCCGCGTGCCGGCGATCATCCTGGTCGGCTTCTGGTTTCTGATGCAGCTTTTTAACAGCCTCGGCGCGCTGGCGGACGTGCAGAGCGGTGGCGTCGCCTACATGGCGCACATTGGCGGGTTCATCTTTGGCGCCTTGACCGCCCGGCTTTTTGAATCGCGCCTGCGTCTCTTGCAAAGAGGGTTGTAAGAAACTGTTCTTGATTCTGCTTCATAATTTTCTTTGACAAGATCAACCATATCCCTTACAATCGTGGGTTGTCTGATTATCAATCCAACGAGGAAGGAATTTCCATGAAAGAGTATACGTCTGAAGCAATTCGCAATGTCGCCATGGTTTCCCACAGTGGCGCGGGAAAAACCATGCTGGCCGAGGCGCTTTTACATGTCACTGGGGCGACCACCCGCCTGGGCAAGGTCGAAGACGGCACGACTGCTGCCGATTTCGAGGACGAGGAAATCCGGCGCCGGCTTTCACTGTCCACCGCCGTGATTCCGATTGAGTACAAGAACTGCAAGATCAACTTGCTCGATACCCCCGGCTATACCGACTTTGTCGGTGAGGTGATTTCGGCCTTGCGTGTTGCGGACGGGGCGTTGGTGCTGGTTGACTCGGTCGCCGGCGCTGAGGTTGGCACAGAGATTACCTGGCAGTATTGTGATAAGTTCAATCTGCCCCGTTTTGTCGTCGTCAATAAAATGAACCGTGAAAACGCCAATTTTCGCAAGGCGCTCGATTCCGTGCAAGAAATCTCGGATAAGCGCCTCATCCCGGTGCAGATTCCGTGGGGCGAGAAGGCTGATTTCAAAGGCGTTATTGACTTGCTTTCCATGAAAGCTTATGCCGCGGATGGCAAAAAAGCTGAGAACGTCCCCGCCGACCTGGCCGACGAAGCCGAAGAGGCGCGCATGGCGCTCATTGAAGCCGCTGCTGAGGGTGAAGATGCCCTGCTCGAAAAATACCTCGAGGGCGGCGAGTTGACCGCCGAAGAGATCAGCCGCGGCCTGCGCGCCGTGGTGCGCAGCGGCAGCTACGTCCCAGTTTTTGTCACTGCCGTTACCGCCGAGATTGGCGTCTTTCCGCTGATGGATGCTATCTTGAGCCTGCTCCCCTCGCCGCTTGAAGTCGGCGCGGCGCTTGCCCAGGGCAAAGAGGGCGAAGAGAAACTCACGCCTTCCGATTCTGGCCCCCTGGCGGCCTATATCTGGAAGACCACCGCCGATCCTTTTGTGGGCAAGATCACCTACTTCCGCGTCTATTCCGGCATCATCACCCCCGACTCGCGCGTTTGGAACGCCAACAAAAACGTCGAAGAGCGCTTTGGCGTGGTCAGCCTGATCCGCGGCAAAGAATCGATCTCGGTGAAAGTCGTTCATTCTGGCGATATTGCCTCCGTACCGAAGTTGAGCGTCACGGTGACGGGCGATACCTTCTGCGATCGTGGTCACGCTCTGACCCTGGCGAAGCCCGAATATCCCAACGCCCTGTATCAGGTGGCGGTCTTCCCCAAGACGCAAGCTGACGCCGCCAAGATCAGCCCGACCCTCACCCGCCTGGCAGAAGAAGACCCCACCCTGACCTGGAAGCAGGAACAGGCCACCAACCAGACCATTTTGCAAGGGATGGGCGATCAACATATTGATGTCGCCATTCGCAAAGCCGAATCGAAGTTTCTCACCAGTCTCAACCTTGAAATTCCTAAGGTGCCTTATCAAGAGGCTATTACCCGCGAAGGCGCGGCGCAGTACCGCCACAAGAAACAGACCGGCGGCGCCGGGCAGTTTGCTGAGGTGCATCTGCGCGTTATGCCCTCCGAAGAGGATTACGAGTTTTCCAATGACGTCTTTGGCGGCTCCATTTCGAACAGCTTTATGCCGGCCATTGAAAAGGGCATCAAGGCGGTAATGAAAGAAGGCGTCGTTGCCGGGTATGCGGTGCAGAATGTCAAGGTTTCGGTGTACGACGGCAAAGAACACCCCGTCGACTCGAAACCGGTCGCCTTTGAAACCGCCGGCCGCGAAGCCTTCAAGCTGGCCTTCAAAGACGCCGGCCCGGTGCTGCGCGAGCCGATCATGAATGCGCGCGTGGTTGTTCCAGAGTCCAACATGGGCGATATCATTGGCGATCTCAACACTCGCCGCGCCCGCGTGCAGGGTATGGACACAGAGAAGGGGCGTTCGGTTGTCACCGCGACTGTGCCCCTGGCGGAAATGCAGCGCTACACCACCGTTTTGCGCTCGATGACCGGCGGCCGCGGTGTTTTCTCGATGGAGTTTTCGCATTACGAAGTGGTCCCGCCCCAAATTGCCCAAGAAGTGATCAACGCTCGCCAGAAGGAACTGCAGCAGGCGAAGGAAGAGTAAACTGTGCTTCCCCTACACCCTAAAGGTTTGAAAAATCTTTAGGGTATGGGTTCTGAAAAAGCCCAGCATTGCCCCCGTTTTTTTACGAGAAAACGGGGGCGTTTTTATGCGTGAAAACGCGCTCACTGATATAATTTCATCAAGCAGTATGATTTCCTACACAATCCCTTTGCTGATCGCCACGGCCACGATGGTGATCCTGGCCGCTTATTCCTGGCAACAAAGCCATGTACCAGGCTCGCGTGCGTTTTCTTTGTTGATGTTGGCGGTGGGGGAATGGGCTTTGGGCTATGCGTTTGAGTTGAACACGCCCGGCCTGGCGGGAAAACTTTTTTGGACAAGCTTTAATTTTATTGGCATTACGACGATCCCGCCGACCCTGATCACGTTTATCTTGTCCTACACGGGCCATGCTCGTTGGTTGAGCCGCCGCAATATTTTCCTCCTTTCGATGCCGGCCCTGGCAACGCTCCTCTTGGCCTGGACGAATGATTTTCATCGCCTGATCCGCACTTCGGAAACCATTAACGAGAATGGCCCGATTGTTGTTTTTGCCCCGGTGTATGGCATCGGTTTCTGGCTGTATTACGGCTACCTGGCCGTTTTGATGCTGACCAGTTTGTTCTTCACGGTGCGCGTCTGGCGCTCGGCGCAGGGCATCCACCGCACCCAATTGGGCATGGTGTTGGGCAGTCTGATCGTGCCATGGATCGGGAACATCATTTACCTTTCGGGCTTGAATCCGTTCTATGGCCTGGACCTGACGCCTTTTTCATTCACGTTTTGCGCGGTGGTGATGGCGATCGGCATCTTTCGCTACCGGTTGTTGGATGTGCTGCCGATTGCGCGCGAGATGGTCTTTGAGCATATTGACGACGGCGTCATCGTTCTGGATGTACAGCAGCGCATCGCCGATCTGAATCCCTCGGCGCAGCGGATCACGGGGCTTTCCATGGCGGATGTCGGCCGGCCGGCCCAAGAAGCGATGCCTGCCTGGCCGGAACTTCTGGGATTCCTGGCAGATTTCACGCCTGTGTCTGAGCCGGTCGGGTGGCGGAAATTGATGCGCCCGGGTTGGCTCTCCCTGTCGAATTTGGATTCCTCCAGGCCAACCTCCGCGCCCGGCCAGGCCGCGCCAGCCGCTCCTTCCACCCTGGTGATCCAATCCGCCGATCGCTGTGATTATGAGCTGCGCCTGATCTTCTTATACGACAGCCATCAGCGTATCAACGGCCGCCTGGTTATTTTTCATGATATTACCGACCGTCTGCGCGCCGAAGAGGAAATGCGCCGCGCCAAAGAAGCCGCCGAATCGGCCAACCGCGCCAAAAGCTCATTTCTCGCCAATATGAGCCATGAACTGCGCACGCCGTTGAACGCCATCATTGGCTATAGTGAGATGCTCGCCGAAGAATTTGATGACGGTGGTCAAACCTCGGTGACGCGCGATTTGTATAAAATTCACACATCCGGCAAGCATTTGCTGACCCTGATCAATGAAATTCTCGATCTATCCAAGATCGAAGCGGGGAAAATGCAGCTTCATCTTGAAACTTTTGACCTGGGAGCGCTTATCCAAGAGGTTTTAGCCACCGCCCAACCCCTGATCGAAAAGAACCAGAATGCTTTGCAAGTGAGTTTGCCGTCGCAGTTGGGTGGCATGCACTCTGATCAAACCAAGCTGCGCCAAATCCTGTTCAATCTGCTCTCCAATGCCGCCAAATTTACCGATCACGGTCAGATCGCTTTGAAGGTGAGAATTGAGAACGGGATTATTCCCAGGGTTATTTTTGATGTGAGCGACAGCGGGATCGGCATGACTCCTGAGCAGGTCGAGCGTTTGTTCCAGCCATTTACCCAGGCGGATTCTTCGACCACCCGCCGTTTTGGCGGTACGGGATTGGGATTGGCGATCACGCGCAGTTTTTGCCAGATGATGGGTGGAGGGATCGCCCTGGAGACGCAAGCTGGAGTTGGCACGACTTTCACTGTTCACCTGCCGCTCGACGCCCGCCTGGCGCAAGGCGAACTGCCGATCTCTGTGGCCCAGCCTTCCGCCAAACCGGGCGCGCAGAAATACTCGCTCTTGGTGATTGATGATGACCCTGTGGTGCGCGACCTGATCATGCGTTCGATGAGCCAGCATGGTTTTACCGTCACTTGCGCCAGCAACGGCGAAGAGGGGCTGCGCCTGGCGAAAAGCTTGCGCCCCAATGTGATTACCCTGGATGTCTTGATGCCCGGCAGTGATGGGTGGAGTGTGCTGACGCGCCTGAAAGCAGACCCGCTTACGGCTGAAATCCCGGTCATCATGTTGACCTTGACCGAGGCGCAAGATATCGGCTATGCCCTGGGGGTGGCGGACTACCTGACGAAGCCGCTGGATCGCCAGCGCCTGGTCTCCTTACTGCAGCTTTACTGCCATCGTGGTTCGCGCCCGATTTTGTTGGTCGAAGATGATCCACAGATCTGTGAGATGATCGGCCTCATTTTAGAGAAAGATGGCTGGCCGGTGCTGACTGCAGAGAATGGGCGCGTTGGGCTGCAGCGCCTGGCGGACGCCGCGGGGGAGCTTTTGCCGCAACTGATCTTGCTCGACTTGATGATGCCCGAAATGGATGGCTTTGAGTTCGTCGAAGAAATGCGCAAACATGAAGCCTGGCGCGCCATTCCCGTAATTGTGGTTACAGCCAAGGACCTTACCCCTGACGAGCGCCGGCGGCTGAATGGTTCTGTCGAAAGGATCATTTCCAAAGGCTCCTACAGCCGCACCGAGTTGTTGACGGAAGTGCGCAACCTGGTCTCCCAGGGGATTAAAAGCAAAACCGACTGACGTTTTCAGCTTGCGGTCAGTTGCAGCCATTCCAACGGGGAAATTTCATCCAGCCGCGCCACCACCCGTTCGGCGGCGGTCAGCTTTTCAGCCGGGTTGGTATTTGTGACCGCAATACAGCGCATGCCCCCGCGCCGCGCGGCTTCCACCCCGGCGATGGCATCCTCCACCACCGTGCAGTGCCGCGGTTCGACGCCGATTTGCTGCGCCGCGGTCAGAAAAACCCACGGATCGGGCTTGCTCGGTTTGCCGAGCGCCGAAACCAGCGCTTGAAAATAAGGGCGGATGCCGGCTTCTTCTACCAGGACATTCACGTTTTCGATCGGCGCCGAGGACGCCACCGCCTGTCGTACACCCATCTGATGGAGCGTGTTGAGCCAATCCATGACCCCCGGCAGCAGTTTGGCATGGCCTCGCACCGCCTCACGGAAAGCCTCTTCTTTGCGCCCGCCGACCTCGCTGACATATTCGGGCGAGGGGGTGTAGCCCAGGATGGTGGACAAAACCCCGGTATTGTTCATGCCAAAAGTGGTGTTAAATGTCTCGCGGCTCATCGTCAGCCCGTAGAGCGGCAGAGTCTCAATCCACGAGACATAGTGAAACTCGCCCGTGTCCACCAAAACGCCGTCCATATCCCAGAGAAAACCGTAGATTGTCATGGTTGTTGATTGTCCGTAAGCCTCAATTTTTAGTCTCAGTTCGCCTTGGCTTCATCGCGCAGGCGTTTGAGCGTTTTCATCACATTGTTCTCGCCGCGCCCAAAATAATCATACAGGCGCACATATTCGCTGTACAGGCGCTCGTAGACTTTTTGGTTGGCCGGAATAGGCTTGAAGGTTTCATCCTTCAGATGCGCCATCTGCTGCGCCGCCTCATAGATGCTGTCATAGCCGCCCTGCGCTTTGCCGGCGGCCACCGCCCCAAACATGGCGGAACCCAGCGCCGAGGTCTGTTTGGATGCTGAGATCTTGAACTCACGCCCGGTCACATCGGCATAGATTTGCATCAGCAGCTTGTTCTTTTCTGGCAGCCCGCCGCAAACGACCAGTTCCGTCACCGGCACGCCGTTCTTCTCGAAAGTCTCCAGGATCACCCGTGCGCCATACGCGGTTGCTTCCACCAGGGCGCGGTAAATGTCCTCGGCTTTGGTAGCCAACGTGGCCCCGATCAGCAAGCCAGAGAGGTCTCCATCCACCAGCGTCGAGCGGTTGCCATTCCACCAGTCCAGCGCCAGCAATCCGTGCTCGCCAGGCTTCTGCCGCGCCGCTTTTTCCTCCAGCAGTTGGTGAAGATCAATCCCGCGCGCTTTGGCCTCGGTGTGATATTCAGGGGGGACGGCGCGTTCCACAAACCAGGCGAAGGTATCGCCCACGCTGCACTGCCCGGCCTCATAGCCAAATAAACCAGGGACGATCCCATCTTCCACATAGCCGCATGTGCCGGGGATGAGATGTTCTTCGCGACCCAGCACCATCTGGCAGGCGCTGGTGCCCATAATCATCGCCATGCGGCCCGGCTCCGTCACCGTCATGGCTGGCACGGCGACGTGCGCATCTACGTTGGCGACTGCCACGCTGACGCCGGGCCTCAGCCCCATCCATGCCGCCGCCTGGGCAGTCAATTCGCCGGCTTTGGCCCCGATCGGAGAAATCTCCGTGGACATTTTCTCCTGCACCACATTTTCCAGGCGCTTGTCCAGGGCGGCAAAGTAGCCTGGCGATGGGTAGCCCTCGCGTTTTGACCACAGCGCTTTACAGCCCGCCGCGCAGGCGTTCCGTGTCTCGCGCCCGGTAAGCTGCCAGACCACCCAGTCGCCGGCCTCCAGCAGGCGGTCGGCGGCATCGTACACTTCAGGTGCCTCGTTCAGAATTTGCAGCGTCTTCGAGAAAAACCACTCCGACGAGACTTTGCCGCCGTAGCGGTTGAGCCAGCTTTCGCCGCGGCGGCGGGCGACCTCATTGATTTGATCCGCTTCCGCCTGGGCGGCGTGATGTTTCCACAACTTGACCCAGGCGTGTGGATTCTCGCGCCATTCGGCCATAAAGCACAGCGGCGCGCCATCTTGCCGGGTTGGCATTAGCGTGCAGGCGGTGAAATCAATCCCCACCCCGATCACCTCCTCAGCGCTGACCCCGGCCTTTTGCAGCACTGCCGGCACGGTTTGCTTGAGCGTCTCCAGGTAATCCTGGGGGTCTTGCAGCGCCCATTCGGGCGGCAGAGGGAGATTGCTGCCCGGCAGTTTCTCGTCAATGACCCCGTTGGCGTAGGGATACACCTGGCTGGCCAGTTCCGCCCCATTCGAAACATCCACCAGCGCCGCCCGTGCCGATTCGGTGCCAAAATCAATGCCAATCGCATACCTGGCCATCGTCACTCAGCCGCTTATAGTTCAATGACGATCTTTAGACCCTCGCGCCGCTGCGCCATGGCAAAGGCCTCGACGGCGCGTTCCAGCGGAAAATGGTGGGTCGCCAGGCTGCGCACATCCACCAGCCCGCGCTCCACCAGGTGGATTGCGGTGGGGTAAGTATTTTTCATCCGGCGCACGATTTTGATCGTCAGCCCTTTGCGCCGCGCAATCGAAGCGGTGAAGCGCGTCTCATCCTGCGTGGGGATGCCTGCCAGGACAACCACGCCGCCGGGCTTGGCGATCCCTATCGCCGACTCAACCGACTCGGCTGTGCCGGCCGCCTCGAAGACCACATCTACCCCGCGCCCGCGCGTGGCGGCTTTGAGGGTCTCGTTTTCCGAGTGTCCGTCAGCCAAAAAGGTCTGTGTCGCGCCCATGTCTTGCGCCGCGTCGAGGCGGTGCGCCAGCAAATCGGTCGCCAGGATGCGCGTTGCCCCTGAGAGGCGCGCCACCTGCAGGGTCAGCAGCCCAATCGGCCCGCAGCCCAGCACCGCCGCACTCATCCCTGGTTTTAAGTGTGCCAGGTTGACCGCATGGATGGCTACCCCCAGCGGCTCCAACATGGCGCCGTCTGCATCCGAGAGCGCCTCAGGCAGCGGGTGGAAGAAAGCCGGCCGCCAGGTCATCCACTCGCGCAGCGCCCCGTCGGTGATGGAGTGGCCGGCAAAGAGCAGTTCGGTGCAAAAGTTGGGGTTGCCTTCCAGGCAAAATTCACACTGTCCGCAGGTCAGCGAGGGGTCTACCGCCACGCGCTGCCCGTCGCTGGTTACGCCGGCGAACTCGTGACCCAGCACTAATGGTTGTTTCAAACTGTCCGCGCCGATATTGCCTTCGGAAAACCAGTGCAAATCTGAGCCGCATACCCCCACCGCAGTCACTTTCAACAAGCCCTCGCCGTCTTTGGGGGTGGGGATCGGTTCGTCGTGCAGGCGCAGGTCTCCTGCGCCGTGAAGTCGCAAAGCTTTCATGCTTGATTCTCGTCTTTACTTTCTGCCAATACCAATACTCCGCGCGGTGGGATGGAGGCCAGCCCCACCAACGGCGCGCTATCTTCCAAACAGTTTCGCCAGTGGCCTGGCAGGGGCAAGATTTTGTTTTGAGTGGTGTGGTTGAGGATGAAGAGGATGCGCTGTTCATCTTGCCAGCGTTCCGTCACCTCGATTCCCTCCGCCACACTTAACACGCCTTGAATCTCGGCGATTTCCAACAGCCAGTTCACCAATGGTTGGTAAAGCGTCTCTTTGCCCAGGGTACCCACATAGACCGTTTTGCCAAGTCCGAAGGGGTTGACGGTGATCGCCGGCCGTCCTTGATAGTAATCTTGCTTGTACAGCGCCAAAATCTGGGCGGTGGTCGGCGAAAGGATTTCGCAAAAGATGCCGACCTCGGGCGATTCAGCCGCAGAGAGTTCTTTATCCGGCCAGACGAACTCGATCTGATTTTTCACTTCCGGCGGCAGCGAATCATATTCTTCTACTTCCACGCCGCACAATTCCGCCAGCAGCCCTGGCAGGTGCATTTCCACCACCGCGTTCGAGGCGTCTTTGACCCCTGAGCGCGGCGTCAGTACCAGTGTCCCGCCTTGTGAGACATAGGTCTTCAAATTTTCCGCGATCGCTTCGGTGACGACGTGCAGCGCCGGCGCAACGACGATCTGATACTGGCTTAAATCTGCGCCTGGCTCAACCACATCCACCATGATCTGGCGGCGGTGAAAGGCGCGATAGATGTCAACGAAGTGGGCATTGTAGTTGAACTGTGGGTTATTGCCCTGGATCTGGAAGGCAAAGCGCGCATCGTTGGAGAGAATCATGGCGATGGACGCTTTTACCTTTGAGCCTCGGATGTTCTCGCCGCAGCAAGCGATTTCGGCCCCCATCTGCTTGATTTCATAATAACGCCGGCTGGGCTGCCGGTGATGATCTAACAGTCCATGCCAATATTGCTCTGTGCCATAGCGGCAGGTATCCCAGCGGAAGAAGACCATCCCATCTGCCCCGTGGGCGATGCCCTGGTAAGCCCACAGGCGCAGCGCGCCAGGGCGCGGGGCCATGCTGATCATTTCCCATCCGCCGGCGCCGGCTTGTTGTTCCATGAGCCAGAAATTCTTTTGCTTCAAGCCGCGCATCGTGTCGTGGCCTAACGCAATCGCTGTAAAATCAGGGTTGGGGTTGTTGCGCCATTGATCGCAAGGATAATTATCCCAGGATACCAGGTCCAGGTTGCGCGCCAGGTCGAAGTAATTGATCAATGGATAGCCGAAGCCCATGAAATTGTGCGTGATCCAGTGCGTGGGGCAGATCTTCCGCAAAATGTCCACCTGCATTTGCTGGTAATCCACATACGCGTCGGACATAAAGCGATAGTAATCCAGCGCCAGGCCGGGGTTGGGCGAGCCGGCGATGGTCAATGGGAGCGGGATCTCTTCCCATTGGCGGTAAATATGGCTCCAAAACATCGTTCCCCAGGCCGCATTCAGCGCTTCTAATGAACCGTAACGTTTTTGCAGCCATTTGTGAAAGGCGCGCCGGTTTTCTGGACTATAGGAGCGGTCGCCAAACTCATTGTTAATCTGCCAGCCGATCACCGCCGGGTGTTGCGCATAGTGTTCGGCCATTTGCGTCACGATCCGGCGGGTGTACTCCCAATAGAGTGGATGGGATGGATCGAAGTGATGACGGTTGCCATAAGGGATGCGTACCCCATCATCGCGCACGCGCAGCAGATCAGGGTGGGCATGGATCAACCAGGCCGGCGGCGAGGAGCCTGGCGTTCCCAAAACAGCCGAGATGCCATGCGCTTGCAAAATCGCTAACGCTCGATCTAGCCAGGCAAACTCAAACTTACCATCTTCTGGCTCCAGCAGCGCCCAGGCAAATTCAGCCATGCGCACCACGTTAATGCCAGCTTCTTGCATCAACCTGGCATCTGTCTCCCAATATTTCTCTGGGGTCTGGTCAGGGTAATAATCAACGCCAAAAGGAAACATAAGACTTTCGATTTCTCTCCGACCCTCTCCCGCTGGAAAGGGTCGGAGAATGGGAGATGGGGATCTATTATTTGTGGTAGTACACATTCCATCCCATGTACTTGGTGAACGCCTCTTGGATGGCGTCGGCGCACAGCGACAGGTTCATAGCCGTGTGGTGTTCGAAGCCTTGTTCGCAGATGTGAGCCAGCAGTTTTTGCAGGTTGGGGATCTTCACCACGCCGTATCCGCCAAAGGTCTTCAGCGGATCGTTGGTCAGTTCGCCTTCGCCCACGTAAGCCTGGATCTTGCCGTTGAAGTCATCGGTAGACACGCGGCAGTAGGTGAACGGCTTGGCCTGGACGCGCCCGACCACAGTGCCAAAGGTGTTCTCTTTGCCCACTGTACCGGCGATGATCGCCTGGTAATCCATCACTGGCACATCCTCGGCGGCGATGGTTTCATCCACAAAGATATCTTTGGGCAGGTTTGAGCAGTGGAAAACGACGCCCTTATCGGGATCATCGCCATAGTTGTTGTTCCAATCCACCAGCGCCGAGGCTTTGCCCGAAGCCAGCACCATGGCGTACATACCGGTCAGGCCGGGGATATCCACCTCGCAGGCGGAGGGCATCAGGCTGTTGGACATCATAGACATCAAGGTGCAAGGCACAACGCCATAGAACTCTTCCATCGAGGTCCAGCACTGCAGCGCGCTGGCTGCCAGGGCGTTTTCGGCCATCCACCCATCAATCACCACGCCCAGGCGCGCCATCTTTGCCAGCGGCCCTGGGGGGACGCCCTGCGTGGGAACGTAGGCTTTAATGGCGGCCATCTTGGCCTGCACCGCCTCGTCGCTTTCCTTCAGCTTGCTGGCGCGCCCAAAGATTTCGGAGAGGTCAATCGTCTCGACCGAAATGCCGGACTGTTCGAGCAGTTTTTCGCTGAAGCGCACCGTTTTGAAGGCCGCCGGGCGTGCGCCGATCGCCCCGAAGCGGGCGCTGCGCAGGCCCTTCACCACGCGGCAGACCGCGGCGAACTTTTGCAAATCTTTGCGGAAGCTGGCGCTTTCCGGGTTGACGGTGTGCAGGGTGGTGATCGAATATTTGATGCCGTACTGCTTCAAGTTGTTGCAGATCGACATCTTGCCGCAAAACGAGTCGCGCCGGTTGGCGGCGGTCATTTTCTCGGCGTCGTCGGGGAAGGCGTGGATGAGCACCGGAACGTTCAGCCCGGCCCAACGCAGCGCATTGGCCATCGTCGTTTCCTCGCCGAAATTGGGCAGGGTGATCAAAACGCCGTCAATCTCCTCGCGGTGCGCTTTGAAGAGATTGGCGCATTTGGTCGCGTCTTCATTGCTGAACACCGCGCCATATTTGGTATCTTCGGGCGTCAGGCAGACCGCGCGAATGCCTTCTTGTTCCAGCACCTTTAAGATAATCTTCCGCCCGTCGTCGCACAGGTGCGCCGGGAAGAAGCCTCGATTGCCAACAATCACACCGAGAGTCGTGGGTTTAAGTTGATTGGGGGTCATAAGTATCTCCTGGAAAAAAGGGTTTGGGATAGGGTTAAGTTGTCACCGTTTGCCGTGAACTTTCACGGATCATCAACTGCGGCGTCAAAACGACCGAGAGGGGGTCGGGCAGGCGGATACCGTCGTGAAGCGCTTCCACGCGGTTGACCAGTTCATACACTGCACAGCGGCCAAGCTCGGTCTGATCCTGGCGGATGGTGGTCAGCGGCGGCCAGAAATAAGCCGATTCGGCCAGGTCGTCGAATCCTACCACTGCCAGGTCATCGGGGATGCACAAACCGCGGCGGCAGGCGATCTGCAGCACGCTCAAGGCCATCTGATCATTTGCGACGAAGATGCCGTCCAATGCGGGGAACGAATCCAACAACTGGATAAACGCTTCTGCGCCCGATTGCGCCGACCAGTTGCCGGTAACGCATAAGCCAGTTTCAGGTTCTTGCCCGGCAGTTCGCAGGGTGTCCTCCCAGGCGCGTTTGCGTTCGCGCGCTTCCCACCAATCCAATGGGCCAGAAATGTGACCAATGCACTGCCGCCCCAGGTCAAGCAAGTGCTGCGTCGCCAACTGTCCACCCAGGTAATTGTCAAAACAAACCACCGGAAGATTCGGGCGAGTTTGCATCGAGAGAAAAACGATCGGCGATTGGACGGCGTCAATTTCTTTTTCGACCCAGGCATGGTTATCGCCCACATCTGGCACCGCCCACAAAATGCCATCCACCTGGCGCGCCAGCAGCGATTGAATCAGGGGGCGTATTTGATGGCTGGTGAAATTATCGCTGTCAAAACTGGATAGTTCTTTCAGCAGCAGTGCGTAGCCCAGCTCCTCCGCCGCACTGGTGATCCCATTCAAGGCCCGACCTGGCCCGCCGATAAACTTCAAACCAGCGGTTACGACTCCGATCATGTAACTGCGCCGCTGGATCAGGCTGCGCGCCAGTTCACTGGGCTGGTAGCCCAGGGACTGGATCACCCCTAACACGCGTTTGCGCGTCTCACTGGCCACATCCGGGCGCTCATTGATCACCCGCGAAACAGTCTGAGTCGAAACTCCTGCTTGTTGGGCGACATGTTTAATGGTGACGCGCTCGCTCTGTCTCATTGTTATCGTTCCCGTTATCGTTGACGGTGAAATGATCTTAGCAAGAAAGAGCGCCTTTGTCAATAGACCCTTACTTTTGACTATTTTGCTATAATAATAGTGTTTGAATGCAGCCCAATCATCAAGGAAATTGCTTTCGTTATGCTTCGGTGATAATGCCTGGAAGGAAGTTGTTTTCTGAATGGATAATTTTGAACTATCACGGGTATCGTTGAGCAAATTTATTGTGTGGCGCGTGGCGCTGCTCAGCTTAATTGGCATGGTGGGGTTTTTATCGGCTGTCATTTTGGCTTTGCTGCTCATCTTGCACCAGATCACTGACAGTTTGGCGAAGACGCCAGGTGGCTTCGCCAGTCTTTTTGATCTATTTTGGGCGGAGAGTCAGCGCCAGAGATTATCTCCGCTGATCTGGATCGGGTTTGCGGCGTTGGTGATGATGGTCGGAGTGGGCTTTTTGATCTATGATACGCTGCGCTTTACCCGCCGCCGGATTGCCTTGCCTCTCTCCGCCTTGCACCATGCAGTCGAGCAGATGTCGGCGGGTCAGTTGGATGATCCCCGCCTGATCCATGCAGACGATGAATTGGGCCAGCTCAGCAAAGCTTTTCTTGAAATGGCTGGCAAGATCCGTTCTCAAACAGAAGCGCTGCGCGATAGTGAAGCGCGCTTTCGTCTGCTGGCCGAAAATTCTACCGACATGATCTCTCGCCACACCCCGGATGGCGCCTATTTATATGTCTCGCCGGTTTGCCAGGTCTTGTTAGGTTATTCGCCAGAAGAACTGATCGGTCATTCTGCTTTTGATTTTATTGCACCCGCCGATCATTCCCTGGTAGAGCGCTCGCGCGTGACGATCCTGGATGATCAGAATATTTCCACCACGGTTTACCGCATCCAGCGCAAAGACGGTCGTCTGATCTGGCTGGAGACCACCAGCCGGGCAATATGCGACCCGCAAACTGGCCAGGTGGTGGAAATTCATGCCGCCACCCGCGATTTTACCGCCCGCAAGCAGGCCGAGGAAGC
>CAIQJJ010000630.1 GCA_903872065.1 uncultured Anaerolineales bacterium
CGCTCGATCATTTATTGGACTGCCTGAAAGATTGGGGCATCCCCGCCGCGCATATTGACGGCAGCATGGAGACCGCCGAACGGCGCAAAGCCGAGAAAATCTTCTGGGCCGGGCAGGCGCGCGTTCTGGTCGCCACCGAAGCCGCCGGTGAAGGCGTCAACCTGCAGTGCTGTTCGGTGATGATCAACTTCGACCTGCCCTGGAATCCCGCCCGGTTGGAACAGCGCATGGGGCGCATCCACCGCTACGGGCAGAAAGCCCCTGTGGTGCATATCTTCAACCTGCTGGCGCAGAACTCGATGGAAGATGAGGTCAAGCAGGCCCTGCTGGACAAACTGGAGCAAATGCGCAAAGACCTGGGCGATAAGGTGTTCAACGTGGTGGGGCCAACCCTGTGGAACAACTCGCTGCGAGCTGTGTTGGAGCGGGTCGCGTTGGGCGAAGTGGAGGCAGTGCCGCAGGCGCGCCAGATCATCGCCGACAGCGAAGCTCCCATCCGCCAGGCCATCGAAAGCGAGCGCGCCAGCGCCGGCGTTTCTGCCCCACTGGATGTGGCGTCTTTTCAACGCAAACAGGCTGCTTTCCGCGCCCACCGCCTCAGCCCCGAAACCGCCGAAGCATTTTTCTGTAAGGCCCTCCGCTTCCTGGGCGGCGACTTGCGCGAGTTCACCATTTCCACTCCCCAAGGCGACTACCCCGCCTTTGAAATTTCTCCTGCCTCTCTTACCCTTTTTCCCAAACTGCAATCGAAAACCTTCACTCTAAAATCGAAAATTCTCTTCTCCTTTTGGCCGCCGGCCTGCTCCGATGATGACGCCGACCCCCAGGCTGTGTTTTTTATCTCGCCTGGCCACTGGCTGTTCGAGGCGGCCCTGGAACGAGTGTTAGAGGCCTGCCGCGCCGACCTGGAACAGGGCGCGGTCTTTTACGATTTACAGCCCGAAAGCAGCCACCCCTCCCTGCTGTGGTTTGCCAGCGCCGGGCTGCAAGATGGCTTGGGACGCCCGGCCGGCGAACTGCTGGCGGCCCTGCGCCACCAGGCCGACCGCGAGCAGGCGCGTCTGCAGGCCAGCGAAATCCTGGATGGCTTCGATCCTTGCCCGCTGTCCGCAGTGCAGCCGGCCGCCATTGCCCAGGCGCAGCCCATGCTGGAGGCGCAGTCGCAAGTGCTGGAGCAGTGTGTGGAGCATCATTTCCTGCCGGCCTTGCAGGAACAGCGCCGGCGGCTGAAAGAAACCATTGCCCGCGACTGGCGTTTTCTCGACAGCGGATTGAACAACCTGGCCGCTTCACTCAGCGAGGCGGCCATGGCGGCGTATGTGAATGGGGATGAGACCACCTTCAATGATTTAACCGACCAGAGCAGCCAGGCGCAGCAGCGGCTGAGTCTCCTGAAAGCTGAACTGGAGCGCGCCGGCAGCCTGCTGCTGACCGCTCCCAGAATCCTGGGCGCAGCCCTGATCCTGCCCGCTCCGCCGCCTGAAATGGACGCCGCGGGGGCAAAAGCCGCTTCCCGACGCATCCCCATGAAGCGGGATGACGCCGTGGCAAACGAGGCCATGCGCATCGTGATGGAGTACGAGCGCAGCCAGAAACGCTTCCCCAAAGACGTGCATGAGGGTCATTCCTGGGACATCGAGTCCTACGACGCTGCCGGACGCCTGCTGCGCTGCATCGAGGTCAAGGGGCGCGGGCCGGAGGACGCCGACGAGGTTTCGCTGACCGACCCCGAATGGCAGGCGGCGCGACGGTTGGGGGAGATGCACTGGCTGTACGTGGCGCGCCTGGCCGACCGGCAGATCTGGATGGTGCAAGATCCCTACAATACGCTGCGTCCCAAAGAATTGAAGCGCTGGGTGGTGAAGGTGGATCCGGGAGCGTGGATGGCGTTGGATGAGTGAGCCTGGAAAATGATGACACTGAAGGCGCGTGATGTATAATCAGTTGTAGGAGACCCACCCATGACCACCCATACAGTGCGCAAACAAATCTACATCTCGCAGCGGCAAGAGCAGTTGCTCAAACGCCTGGCGCAGGCCCTGCAGATCAGCGAGGCCGAGTTCATTCGCCAGGCAATTGACCATAAATTAAGCGGGGAATCTTTGCTCCCCGCCGCGCCAGAAGGCCAGTCTGCGGCGTTGAATGAGTTTATCGCGCTGGCGCGTTCGCAGCGCGGCTTGCAAGGCGAACCCATTCGCTGGAAGCGCGCCGAACTGTACGAGGAACGCGAAAACCGCTGGCTGCGCCAAGTCGCCGAAGGGGAGAACGATGACCCGCGCCCTGATTGATACCAACATTCTGGTTTATGCCAGCGACCCGCGCGAGCCACAGCGCCAGGAGCAAGCAATTCGATTGTTGCAGCGGCTGGAACTGACTCGCGCTGGCTGCTTGAGCGCCCAGGTGCTGGCCGAATTCGTCAACGTCTCTACACGCACTCGCCAGCCACTTTATACCTACGCCCATGTTATCCTCCAGGTGGAACGGCTGCTGCAAAATTTTCCAGTGTTCGATCTGACTCCCTTGATCGTGCTTGAAGCGGCGCGCGGGGCGCGGGATTATGCCCTGGCCTACTACGACGCCCAAATCTGGGCCACTGCCCTCCTGAACCAGACGCCGGTGATCTTCAGTGAGGATTTCCAGCACGGCCAATCGCTGGAGGGGGTACGTTTCATCAACCCCTTCCGTCCAGACTTTAACCTGGAGGCCTGGAGATAAGTACCGCAAAGAAGAATGATGGCCTCCTGTTTGGCTTGAAACAGTATGCTATAATAATGACCATCCACATCCGTCAACTCAATGTCCGCATTCCTGTGGAACTGGCGGACAAATTAGAATCGGTCGCTCAAGAAGAGCAGGTTGATCGCACTTCGCTGGTGCGTAAATTCCTGGAAGAAGGATTGCAGCGCTATCGCCTCGAGCAGGCCTTGCATCTCTACGAGCAGGGACGGATCAGTAAAGAGCGCGCCGCGGAACTGGCAGGGGTGTCCTTGTACGATATCCTGGATGAACTGCGCAAGCGCGGCGCGGCGGATCACTATGACCTGGATGAGCTGCGCCAGGACTTGACCCTGCTGCGAGAATATACCACCTGACGCCCATGCCCAAACGCCTGATCGAAGACCTGCTGCCCCTCGCCGAACTGAACAAAACCGCCCAAACCGGCGGCGGGATCGGCTCGTTCAACGCGATGCACCCCTACTTCGCCCGCCGTCCGCTGACGGCTTCGCGCGCCATGACCCTGGCGGCGTTGGTGGACGCGCCGGCCGATGAGCAGGAGCGCAAGGCTCTCGAACGCCTGGTGGTGGAACTCAGCCAGAAAGAATGGCCGGAACATGACGCCCGCCTCGATCAAGCGCGCGATCTGATCCGCAAGGCGCACGGCGGGCGCGCCCCGCGCGTCCTCGACCCCTTCGCCGGCGGCGGTTCGATGCCGTTGGAGGCCATGCGCCTGGGCTGCGAAGCCACCGCCCTCGACCTGAACCCGGTGGCCTACCTGGCGTTGATCGGTTCACTGGTGTATCCGCAGAAAATGACGGCAGATCGCCGGCCGCGGATCGCGGAAGGCAAACCGGCGACCGGCGACGGGGAGCAGAAGGCCAACGACAGCCAACCGCAGGCGGCGAATGGCGGGCAAGAACAGTGGTCACTGCTGAAATTTTCTTCGGCCGCCGCCCACTCTCCACCGTCCACTTCCCACTTCCCACTGGTTGATGACGTGCGCTACTGGGCTGAATGGGTCTTAACTCAGGCGCAGGCGCGCATCGGGGCGTGCTACCCGAATGATCCCGATGGGGCGATCCCGACGGCTTACCTGTGGGCCAAAACGGTCATTTGCCCGCGCTGCGGCGGCGAAGTCCCTCTGATCAAGCGTTTCTGGCTGCAGCAGGGCGAGCGGAGTGAGCAGTCCGTCGCCTACCGCCTGCAGGTGGATCGGGAGGCCAAAACCTACACCGTCGAAATCCTGCGCGGGGCGCTGGCGCAGCAGGCGCAGCCCGATCAAGGCACGATGCGCGGGGCGACGGTGGAGTGCATCTACTGCGGCGCGCCCACCGAACGCCAGGAGATTGCCGCCCAGGCCCAGGCCGGGCAAATGGGGCAGCATTTGTTGGCGCTCGCCCTCAGCCGCAGCGGCGAAAGTGGGCGAGATTTTCGCGCCGCCGGCGCGGCCGACCGCGCCGCCTTTGCCCGCGCTGCGCAATTGTTGGATGAAGCGCAGGCCGAGGGCTATGAGTTTTGGGGACTGGAGCGCATGTTATCGGTCATCCCCGATGAACCCACCCCACCCAACCTGGCGCGCAGCGTCAGCATCCGCCTGTACGGAGTCGACTCGTGGGGCAAGATGTTCAACCAACGCCAGCTCTTGGCGCTCGTCACCCTGGGGCAAAAAATTCGCGAGGCGCGGCAATGGCTCTCGAACCAGAATGATGAATACGCTAAAGCACTTGCTCTATACCTATCAACGGTCTTGAGCCGCTATATCACACGCAACTCGACCGCAACAACCTGGGATTCCGGCTATTTGAAAAGCAATTCTATTTTCGCCCGGCATGATATTCAAATGACCTGGGATTATGTAGAAGCCAATCCCTTCAGCGGCGAGGCAGCAAGCTGGTATAGCCAAAGCAATGCGTTGTC
>CAIQJJ010000631.1 GCA_903872065.1 uncultured Anaerolineales bacterium
CATCTACCCCCATCGTCTGGCAATATCATTAATCTGGAACAGAGAGTTATGGATATCCCTACCTGGCTTAAAAGACTGACTTTAGAAGAGCGGTTGTTTGGAACATCCGCCGGCGCACTGCCGAAGTTGAGCCCCACTTTAATCATTGGAATTGGGCCGGCTGGCCGTGAAGTGCTGTCGCAAATTGCTATGGTTTTCAATACGCGTTTTGGCGACCAATGGCCAAAAGAAGTGCGCATTTTGCAGGTTGATCTTTTGCCAGCCAACGTAACGCCGCATCCCACTCTGCCGCCCGGTTTGCGCGCCGAACAATGGGTGCGCTTGCGCCCGAATTATAAACAAGTTGAACAGCGTCTGCAGCAGGATAGTGAACGGGCGCGTGAACGTCAAAAGCCAGAATGGGGGTTCTGGAATTGGTTCAGAGATGCCGCGCCGCGTTACGATCGGGCGCGTGGACGCATGGCGTTATGCCAGGATGTGCTGACTGGCCTGGATGCCTCACAATTTGGCCCGGCGGTGCGCCAGGCCTGGGGTGAAGACAGCCCAGATGTTTATCTGATTGGCTCGACCTTTGACGATGTCAGCAGTGGGATGCTGGTAGATATGGTGCGTTTGATTCAGCTTGCAACCCGCCAGGATAATCAGCGTGTGCAGCTCTGGTTGGCCGCGCCGGTTGGCCGCGAGTGGGGGACTCGCATTATGGATGGTCAGAAACTCCCGCCCACCGAGCAGGCAGTGCGCAGCCTGGCGACTTTGCGTGAGTTGGAGCGCTTTCAGAAGAACGCCCCCTGGCTGTTTCGCTATGTGCCTGAAGGCAACCGCAATGATCAGTTGTCTGGCGTTTACAACCGGGCTTTGACCACTTCTTTGTTCGTCTTTCAGCCCACTCGCCAGGTGTTAAGCGATCCAGCCCTCCAGGTTGACGTTCCGCCAGAAAAAGATGTGCTTGCTTGTATGGCCGATTGTTTGATGGCGATGATGAATCCTGAAGTGCGCGCCGCAGTGTCTAGCCACTTGTTCGATCGGGGCGCAACCACCGCTTTTTGGAATCAAGATGAAGGGCGCGTTACAGCCTTAGGCTCTTACACAATCCGGCTGCCGGCCAGGGAATTGGAGCGGGCTATCGCCTGGCGTATGCTCTATGATGTCCTTTTTGAGAAGGCGCTGGGCATTGCCCCCCTGGAAGTGTATAAAACTGGCGACGCCCTGGGCGCTTATCAGCCGTGGACTGAGCCAGCGATCCGCTACCCAGATGCGTTTAACCTGGAAAAATGGATGCGATCTCCAGGTTCTTTTGATGTGGAGAAATTTTCCGCCTCGATCGGCGAATATGTGCAGCAGCTATTGAACGGCGGGGACGACCGCGACAAAGCGCCGCTTGCACGGCGCGCCGCTCTGGAACGGGCGAGCAGTTGGTTGACCACCTTGAAGAATGACCTGCGCCAGCTTGACGTCCGCGGCATCAATTCGCAAGCCGCGCGCCAGCGGGTGGATGATCTGCTGCGCCTTGTGACCGAATGGAAAATCTGGTTCAAGGATTCCTTGCAGCCGGCCTGCAAGCAAAAACTGGATGAAGCGCATAAAGAACTCAGCGCGCTGCGTGAACAGCCTGTGCGTTGTTGGGATGTGAGCGACAGCCTGGAATTTAGTTTGTACCGCCAGCAGATTCGTCCATGGGATGCCCCCGCAGAGAAGTTGGATCCGAAAGACCCCCTGCGCCGCTTGACGCTGCGCTTTGGCTGGCAGATTACCTATCAACAGCAGCGCTTTGGCTTGCGGTTGTTGACCCCCGATCGCTTGTTTAGCTGGCCCGAAGAGCAAGACCTCGACAAGTTGGCCCCGCCTCGTGACGCTGAATCCTTGCTCAAAGCGCTCTATCCTTTGGCAGAGGTGCTGGCCGGGGAAGCGGTGAGCGTAAGGACCCCCTCGGTTAAGGCGCAGACCATAGGCCAAAATGCTGAAAATTGGAGCCATCGCGCAAAGCCGCGCCTCAAAACCGGGCAGCAAGCTGACACTTTTGAGAAGGCTATTTTGGTTGAACCGGTCGCTTCGGCCAGCAGTGTTTTATTCGAAAGTATGAATCAGCAGTTGGCTGGTAAACTGGCGTTTAGCAAGGGCTGGGACAACAGTTCGATTACGCTGCTGCAGGTGCTGCCCTGGCTAAAATTAAATGATACCGATGTTTATGATGCCAATGCCTGGAGAGGGAAAATGGTTTTGCCCCATCATTATGTCTGGCCGGCCGAACAGCATGCTGCCAAAGTGGAGACCGCCCACCTGGCCTCTGGCAGCGAACGCCCCGTCCAACGCCTCTCGGTGGCTTTCACAACCTGGCTGGGACAGGATGAAGAATTGACTCGTTGGCTTGGCCTGGGCCTACTGTACGATGTAATCAAACGCGCTGGCAAGACCGGGCGCGGCCCATGGAAAGTACCTGGCTGGGAGGGAAACTCGAGCGAGGAAGCGGTGATCAGCGTCTTAAGGCAGATCTTCGAAGGCGATGCAAAGTCTAAATCTGCCCCCGAACCCGCAAAACGCGCTGCTCTGTTGGATGAGCTGCGGAACGCGGTTGAGAAAAGCCGCAAGGAGAACAAGGCCAACCGTTACGCGTTCTTCAAACAGCGCCAGGCGGAATTGATCGACCCATTAACCAACAGTGACCAGGCTTTGGAAAGAGACCTGGGTGTGTATCTGCGCGGTCTGATTGAAATTGAAAAGAACCCTGAACAAGCACAGGGATAATGAGGTATATGTATGCAGCCAAATGAAATGCTCGCTCATTATGATAATCTTCAGCCCGGAGTGGTCCTTACCGGCCGTACGCACAGTTATGTGATCGAACGGCTTCTGGGTTATGGACATACCTCGGTGGTTTACCTGGCTAAGGTGCAAGACGACAATCGTTTGGCGGCCATTAAAGTGCTGCGACCGGACGCCGCCGAGTTTACCCAGGCCAATTTTTGGAACGAAGGACTGATTCTGGCGGAACTGACCAACAGCGGCGTTTCTTGCATTCCCCAATGCCTGGAAATTTACCGCGGCCAAGAGAACGAACTGCGTTTTATCGCTTTTGAGTATATTGACCAGAAGCGCTACCGTCCCCTGGATAGTTTGGTGCAAGACGCGCCGTTGCCAGAAGCTGAAGCGTTGGAGATCACTGCTCAGGCGTTGACCTTGTTCACAAAACTTCATGAACAGGTGCAGCGCACCTATACCGACATGCAAATGAAAAATTTCTGTTGGGATGGACAGCAGCTTAAAGTGATGGATTGGAACCATGTCAGTTCCAGGCGCGAGTTTATTACCACCGAGGAACTGCTGCGTTTGAATGTGCCGCCGAGTGAACAGGATGGTTTTGAAGTCTTGCTCCGCCGCGACCTGACGCGCTTTGGCGTTTATCTCTATCGCTTGTTGACCACCAAAGGCGCTAATGAACAAACCGGCGAGACCAGGGTGAGGTTGGAGACGCTTGGCGCGGAGGGTTGGAAAAAGTTGTCGGTCGCTGTTCAAAATGTGTTGGTCGCGGCTTTAAATCCGGCGCGGCGTTATGCTGGCGCGGCTGCTTTCTTGGAGGACGTGCGCAAAGCTCAGACGTGGCTTGCCTGGCCGGGCGATGGGAATGATGAAGCCTCAAAAGCTTTACGCCGCGAGATCAAAAATTGTTTGGACGATGCAGATGAGGCGTTTGCCGAGGCCAAACGCGTCGGGCAGTTGTCTGGCGAACAGCGCAAAAAGCTAGAGGCGCTGCGGGATGCAGACGCGAAATTAGATGTCCTGAAACGCTGCGGGATGCCTAATTTGGATGGGCTGCGCGAGCGCCTGGCGGCCCTAACCCGCGGCGCGTCAGAACAATGGGCGAGGGGCAAATTTTATTACGAGGCAAAACAGTATCGCCAGGCGCTCATGGATTGGGAGACTGAAGCGCGGATTCAAGGCCGCCTGACTCTGTGGCGCTGGGTTGCCGTCGCCCAAGCGGCAGTTTCGGCCCCTGCGTTGCGCGCGGATTTAGAGAAGATGGTGGAATATCTGGAGGGCGGCAAGATCGAGGAAGCTGCCGCTGCTTTGCAGGCGAGCGGCGCGCGAAGCGCAGCCATAGCAGAAATTGAACCACTGCGAGTGGAGGTGCGGATGCAACTGCTCGATCGCCAGGTGAACGAAGCGCAAGGCGTGCAAGATCCCAAAAAGTGGCGTCAGGCGGCTGATCTCTATCATGAGATGGCTGAGCATTTAGAAACTTTGCCGCCCGATTATCAGCTTGCGCTGCGCGCTGAATACGGCTGGAATGATTTGAAAGCAAGCGCCGAACTCTGGAAGCAAAAAGCGGCTGCGTACGAGGAAGGCAATCAAAATATTGAGAAGTTGAAACAACTCTTGCTCGCGCCGGGGGTGTGGGCTGAGAGTGATTCATACCGGGATTTTTACCAGGATGCTTTTGTTCGCTTCATTGCCCGCGCCCCGGTTAGTCCTCAACTGTGCGAGCGAATGCTTCAATATGCCAGGGGCGCGCTGGATAAGGGCAGTGCGCAGGATCAAATTCAAGCGCGCAACCGGTTGGAACAATTCTATTGTTTTGCCCAATTCAACGGAGTAGAAACATACGCGGCCCAGATCAAGCAGTTATGCGCTGAACTGCGCCAGCGCATAAGTATCCAACACTGCGCCGAGGCTTTGCAGCAGCAAAATTTCCATTTACTGCCTATCTATGCCCGCCAGGCGCGCCTGATCGCGCCGTCGGGCGCCGCCTATCAAAAATTGACTGCTGATTTGCAGCAGGAATTTACCCGCCTGTATGAACTGCCTCCTCCTCCCCTCCTGGAGGCCCTGGAAGCGGTGGACCTGGCTTTGACTGTGCTGAATGGCGCCGGCGATGAAATGCGCCGTGCCCAGATTGACCGCCGCCAGAAAGAATTTGAACGGCATTATCACTCCGCCGAACAGGGCTACTGGTCAGAGTTCATGCTCTGGGCGAATGACGAAGCCGCCAAGGTTGCCGCGCTTCTAATTGGACAGTCGCCCGGCGGCTACGATCAGGCGCTTGAGCGCCTGCAGCGCGCCCTCACAGGGGCTGACGATAAACTACGGGCGTGGGGGCTTGAACGCCCATCTGCGGTGGAGGGGGATCACGCGCCGGAGACGCCGCTAGAAATTGGCCGGGCGCGGGCGCAGCGTTGGTTTGCAACAATGGAAGCGCAGCAGCAGCACTTAAACCAACAGCGCGAGCACTGGCGGCAATATGAGCCGCGTCTCAAAGAGTCCGCCCGCTGCCTGGAGGATGCTCTGCGCTATGTGGGTCAGTTGAATCTTGACGACGCCGGTCGCCAACTGGAGCAGGCGGCGCAGAAGCTGCAGGGCATTCCTGACGCCGTGGCCGATGCCGCCGTGCAAAGGGAGCGCCTGGACATTTGCCGGTCGCTGTGTGAAGATGCGCGGATGAACAACCTGCCAGCATTATATGAGGCGGCGCAGAAGGATTATGCCGAGTTTGCCAGGTGGCTGGCGCCGGAGCAGCAGGTTAGCGCGGCAGAGCCGCCCTCGCCTAAACAAATGACGCAGCGCCTGCAGCGCGCGCTGGAAACAATGGCCGAGTTTTTTGATAAAGCGCATGAAGCGCATTGGCAAAAAGAATTGGCGCTTGCCGGGCCTGTATACACCGCCGCTGCCGAGTTGAGCAATCAATTGTGGCGGTTTCAACAAATGGCGCGCTTCGCCGGCGCTTTTGACGCTTCCGCCTCGCGCCTCAAGCCGTATATTTTGGCGAATGCTGCGCCTCGCAACCCCTACGCCGCCTGGAATTCCGGCGCGGCGCGCCCGCCGTCCAAAGTAAAGCCGCCGCCTCCACCCCCTCCGCCGCGGCAGCCGCGCTGGGCGCTGGCTGGTCTGTTGGCGGTTGTCGTCCTGGCGCTGGGCTGCGCCGGCGGTTGGGTGGGCCGTCCCTACATCGAGGGCTTGTGGGTGACTCCTGCGTCCACCGCGGTTGCAGCTCTGCCAATTACCTCAACGGTTTCAATGACGCCTACTCTTGTACCGCTGGCCTCCACCGATACGCTGACGCCGTCAGCAGCAGCGACAGCTACGGCCTCGGCCTCTCCTTCTCCATCCCCCACACAAACCAAGACGCCTACCTCAACACCTACCGCCTCTCCAGCCGCTACTGAGACTCCTGTTGCAGCTTCGTCTGATACGCCAGTCGGTACCCCGACGGTCACTCCGACCACAATTGTCTTGGAGATTAGCGCCACTGCAAAAGCGAAAGTGGTGGTTACTGATGTGCTAAAAGACAACAAAGTGATTGGCGCTGAGATTAAAGGGCAAGTGCTTGAATTGACAATCACAAAACCGGCTAGATGGGCGTTCATCGCTCGCGAAGCAGATGGACAGGTAAGCGTCATCGCTCCGGATCAAAAACAATGGCCTTTGACGATGACCTTTGCCTCGGCGGCAGGAGAGGGGCAGAGCTATCCTGCACAGGTTGAGCAGAATCTATCCAGTAACCAGAAAATGTTCTTGCCTTTGCCAACAGATCTGCCGGCTGGAGATTATACTCTTACCTTCTCTTCGCCGGGTGTTTCGCTGAAAAGCGAGCCGATCTCCGTGATGGTTGTTGACCTTGCTAATCTCCCAACGATCAAAGCGGTGATTACGGCAGAAGGTTTAAAGCAACTATCTTCGCAGTTTGATAACACATCATCTAAGATTGCTCCTGCCGATCCGGCTGTAGAGTTAACGGTGGAGGTTGTCGGAGTGTGTCGTCCAAGCGAGCGTCCGTGGCTGCTGGTGAGAACCACAGAAGGGAATCTGGTGTGGTTTGATTTTCGATTTGCTCCATCTCAAATAGATTTCCCGGACAATCCTGAGGTCAAAAAGGACGCCAAGACTGATCAAGAGATAGCTAAAAGTTTGTTGACCATCATCAGCGAGGTCTCCTATCTGGGAAAAGCACCCTGAGCGACGAGACCGGAAGCAGAATCTAGCATTTTCTGAGGCGGATGTTTGCTCAACGATGTATTGTAGAAAGTGGTTTAAATTTTGTTTCTTAGCGTAACGGTTGTGCAATCAGAAGCGATTCGG
>CAIQJJ010000632.1 GCA_903872065.1 uncultured Anaerolineales bacterium
GAGGCGTTGTTGGCGATGCTGCCGCCCACGGTCGCGCGCTCGGCGGAGGCCGGGTCAGGGCCAAATTGCAAACCGTGTTTGGCGGCGGCGCGGTTGAGGGCGTTTAGCACTACCCCCGGCTCCACCAGCGCCGTTTGCGCCGCGGGATCAATTTCGAGGATGCGGTTGAGATAACGCGAACAATCCAGGATGAGCGCCGCGCCGATCGCCTGGCCAGCCAGGCTGGAGCCAGCGCCGCGCGCCAGCACGGGGGTGGCATAACGCGCCGCCAGGCTGACCGCCGCGGCGAGGTCATCGGCGCTGCGGGGGAAGATCACCCCCAGCGGCTCAATCTGGTAGATCGAAGCGTCGGTTGAATAAATGGTGCGGGTAACGGGATCAAGGCGCAGGTCGAGACCAGCCGCATGGAGATCGTGAATCAGGTCGGAGGAAAGGGTCATAGGACAAAAAGAAAAGCAACAGATTTGTTCTCGATTGTATCACGCTCAATGAGGTAAAATACACCTTTGTAGAGAAAAAACATTGGAGATGTATATGCTCGCCAAAAGCCTGCCAGAAATCCTGCGCTATGGAGAAAACTCCGGCGTCGAATTCAAACGCGATCACCTGCATCCAGACGAACTGGCGACCGAGATCGCCGCCCTGCTCAACCTGGAAGGCGGTATGATTTTGCTCGGCGTGGAGGATGATGGACGCGTCTCAGGGCTGCGCCGCCCTGCTCAAGAAGTGGAATCCTGGGTCATGAATGTCTGCCGGAATAATTTGCAGCCGCCAGTGATCCCCTATTGGGAGGTCATCCCCTGGGAGAACGATTTAACCATTGGCATAATCACTCTATCCGCTGACAGCCCGGACAAACCCTATAAGGCGCGCCGCGGCCAGGCCTGGATCACTTATGTGCGCGTGGGGAGTACGTCGCGCCCGGCCAGCCGCGAGGAGGAATCACGCCTGTACCAGGCCTCGCACCTGATGCGCTATGACATCAAGGCGGTCAGCGGCGCGGGCCTGTCCAACCTGGATTTGCTGCGCGTGCAAAATTACTTTCGCGACATTTTGGGACAGGACTGCCCGGCGGCTGAAGATGAGGCCGCCTGGAAACGCATTCTGCTGAACATGGATTTCATGGTGGAAAGCAACACCAAAACGGCTGTCACAGTGGCCGGGCTGCTGCTCTTCGGGGCGCGGCCGCACCGTTATTTGCCGCAAGCCGGCATTACCGCGACGGCTTATCCGGGGACGATCAAAGACTATGCCACCACCGACGAGGAGGTGATCCGCGGCCCGGTCGTTTCGTTGTTCAGCCCTGGCGGCGCGGGGCGCGCCGGCGGCGAGAACTGGCAGCGGGTGGTGGATGCGGGGGTAATTGACCGCGCCCTCAGTTTCGTCAACCGCAACATGGGCGTCACCGCCTGGTTGGAGGGCGGACGGCGGGTAGTGAAAAAGGACTACCCCATCGAGGCGGTGCGCGAAGCGATTGTGAACGCGGTCGCCCATCGCGACTATACCATCGCCGTGACCGACATTGAGTTGTCGATCTACAGAGATCGCCTGGAGATCATCAGCCCGGGCAACTTACCGAACACGGTCACGGTAGAGAAGATGAGGCAGGGCTACCGTGCAGCGCGCAACGAACTGCTCAAGGATGTGCTGCGCGACTATGGATATGTCGAGTTCCGCGGCATGGGGGTGCGTGAACGCATCTTGCGCGGCATGCGCGAGCATAATGGAACAGAGCCGGAACTGATCGAAGAAGAAGCGCGCTTCACAGTAAGATTACGAAAAGGAGCTGGTTAAATCATGAGCGCCAGGCCCACCGCACCTGGCGCTCTCAACAAGGAGGAGAAGAAATGTCTACCGTCAACTATAGGATACCAAAGGTATGGTTTCCTTGCTTGACGATTACCCTACATTTACCCAACGATCGCCCAACAAGAATGTAAGATGAATTGGCAATCCGATCAAAGGTTGGGGGTTCCTTCAGGTTTCCAGGTGCGAAACCAATGCACAGTGTCGGCGATGGTTTCGCGCAAAGAGCGAGGATGATAGCCCAGTTCACGCGTGGCTTTGGCGTGACTGATGACGGCATTGCTGCGCAGGGTGTCCAATGAATAGGTGGTAAAGCGCGGCTTGACTTTGGCCAGGTGATAATAGAAGGGGGTAAAGGCTGAGGCAAAACGCGCCAGGCCAAAGGGGACTTTGATGCGCGAAAAGCGCTGGCCGGTGCTTACCCACAAGTGATCGATCAACTCTTTGACCGGCAGGCGCTCGCCGGAGAGGATATAGGTCTCGCCGGCGCGCCCGTTTTCGGCGGCGGCGATCATCCCCTGGGCGACATCGCGCACATCCACAAAATCGTAGGCCCCGTCCACGTAGAACTGCGGGCGCTGCTGCACGCAGTCGAAGACAAGCTGCCCGATCTCCGAACGGCGGTAATCATAAGGGCCGATCACGCCGGTCGGACAGACGATGACCGCGTCCAGCCCGCGGCGGGCGGCAGCCTGGACGCGCAAAGAGGCTTCCGCCTTGGAAGCATCGTAAGCGCCGGCCGGGTTGTGCGAATCAAAGGCCAGCGTCTCGTTGATCTCGACGCCGTGTGGGGCGCGGGTGATGGCGTGAATGGAACTGGTATACAGCACGCGGCGCACATTGGCTTGCAGCGAGGCCAACAGCACGTTAAGCGTGCCTTCGACATTGACGCGATGCACCATTTCGTTGCGGCCGGGCATGATCGTGATCACCCCTGCCAGGTGAAAGACGCGATCCGCCCCGTGCATCGCCGCCGCGAGACTCTCCAGGTCCAAGACATCGCCTTCGACCTTTTCGACCGGCATGCCGGCCAGAGGTGTGGTATCTTCGCCGCGCCAGATCAGGGCGCGCACCTTCTCACCTCGTTCAAGCAGTTGGCGCACCAACACATTGCCTATATGCCCGGTAGCGCCTGTGACCAGATTCATAGATTGCTCCTTTCTCTATGCAAAAGAAAACCAGGCCAGTTCAAGTTCTTTCCCAACCGCGGATCACCAAACCCACACTCTGCCGCGCCAGAGCGGGCCAATCGGCCCCTTGCGGGTCAAGCAGACTTTGCAATAACAGCCCAACCGCCAACGAAAGAATCACCTGCCCGGCCGCCTCAGCTTCCATCGGACGAAAATCGCCAGCCTCGACGCCGCGCTGCACCAGGAGGGTGAAAAACTGGCGAAAACGACGATAGGGGTCAATCATCGCCTGCCAGATCAGTGGATCGCGGCTGGCTTGCTGCCAATATTCGAGAAACATGGGCAACTGCCCATCGGCGGATTGCACGACGGAGGGCAGCATATCGGTCAGGTTGAGAAATATCTGCGGAATCGGCTGATCTTGCTGGCTAATGGTTTGCATTGCCGTTTCAATCCCAGCCAACCAGCGGTTGAGCAGTTCAAGAAATACATCTTGCTTACTGGGGAAATGATAGTAAAAAGCGCCTTTGCTGACGCCAGCCGCCTGGCAGATTTCGGCAACGCCGGTGGCTGCATAGCCGCTGTGGGCAAACAAATGCTGGGCGGTGAGAAGGATGTGGTTGCGGGTATCGTTGGGGCGGGACATTGGAAGCGCTTAAGGGCTGGATCATGGATCAATAAACCGACCGGTCGGTATGTAAAGATTGTAGCGGGGAAAAGGAGAAATGTCAAGAGATCGCGGTATAATTTTTCCAGGCTTTTCTATGCAAACTCCGCCTCCCCCGCCGACGCCCCCCTCCGAACCTGTCTGGACTTACCGCGGCTATCAATTGCGCGCCAGTGAATTTACCACCGCCATGGTGCATTTCTTCCGCGCCGAGGTGCAGCGCGCCAATGTCTGGCGGCAGCGCCTGGATACCACCACCAATTGGGCGGTGGTCGCCACTGGCGCGGCGATCAGCCTGGCCTTTAGCGCGCCGAACAGCCATGCGGGGGTGATTCTGCTCAATATGCTGCTGGTCAG
Source organism: uncultured Anaerolineales bacterium (assembly GCA_903872065.1). Classification (GTDB taxonomy): domain Bacteria; phylum Chloroflexota; class Anaerolineae; order Anaerolineales; family UBA4823; genus CAIQJJ01. Next base: position 3,961 of record CAIQJJ010000632.1, read on the forward strand.
CGCTTTCTTATGGATTGAGGCCCGCCGCTACCGGTACTACGAACTATGGAGCGAGCGCGTGCGCCTGATGGAAACCGATTTTTTCGCGGCAATGTTGGTGCCACCCTTCAGCCCTTCGCCAGATTGGGCCGAGAGCCTGGCGGAAAGTCTGCTGCACCCAGATTATCCGATCTCGACGCGCGAGGCGATCGGCCGCCGCTTGCGTCGCAATTATGTGTGGATTTACCTGATCCTGCTGCTGGCATGGTTGAGCAAGCTCTATCTCCACCCCCTGCCGGCAGCGACCTTCACAGAAGCCATTCAACGGGCAGCATTGGGGCCAATTTCGGGGCAGGCAGTTGTGATCAGCCTGTCGCTCTGCTACGTCGGGCTGATCTTGCTGGCGCTCCTGACATTGGGGATGCACGACGCCAGCGGGGAGGTTTTGCCGCGCTGGGGCGCGGCGCAAGATTTTAGCGCCACGGACTCCGTCGAAGAGGATGGCGTTAATCGCGAGCAGCCGGCCTGGTTCAGGCGCGGGCAGCGGCGCAAACAGCTTCTCGCCTTGATCATCACCGCCAAGAGCGAGGCCCTGGCAGGGCGCATTTTACGCGAAATGCGGCGCGGCGTCACGGCGCTGCCCGGAACAGGCATGTTCACCGGCGAGCCGCGCGCCGTGCTGCTGTGCGCGCTGACTGTGACCGAGGTCAATCACCTGAAAGCACTGGTCAGCCTCGAAGACCCGCAAGCTTTCGTGATCGTCTCCCCCGCTCAAGAGATCTTGGGCAAAGGGTTCAATCCGCTTGCGGGGGAAAAATAGAAATCCTGCCTATCTTGCGCAGTCCACTCGCCGCCAGCCGTTCCAGCCTGGCCAGCCAGCGAGCCAGGCGCAGACGGCCGCGCAGGCTGCGCCAGGTCTGCAAAGCGGCGCGACACTCCGCCGCGGAGGGCGGGTGAGCGCTGTAAATCGTCTGAATGTAGAGCGCGGTCAACTGCTGAATTTCGGCCGCGGCCGGGCGAAAGCGCTGGCCGAGATATTTGCGGGCGGCAAGGCGCTCAAAATAGGCTTTCAGATGGACGGCGAACTCTGTAGGCGTTAGCCGGGACGCTGCGCCGGGGGAATACACCTCTGAGGCCGGCGTCATTTCCTCCTGTATGGCATGCAGCGAAAGACGCCGGGCCGGTTGAACAGAGGGACGCACGGGGGGAGAGTCTGCGGGATGTTCCAGGGGACGCGCCATCTGGTACAGGCGGCGATAGATGCGCGGGATGGCCTGTTCGGGCGGGAGGCGCATCCACCACCACCCCTCGATGAACTGGAACAAAATCATGCCCTGCACCGCCAGCGCCCCCAACAGCAGCAGTCCCAAACCACCCAAGAACACATAGCCGCGCAGCCGCTGTTCCCACAGCATCGTCTCCCCGCTCTGGGCGGGCGGCAGGGGGATGGGAAGATTGGACTGGCCAGACTCCGCCTCTTGGGGACGCTCGATCTCCGGCTGGGCGGCGGTCGGCTCAAACTCCACCCAACCAACCTCAGGAAAATAAATCTCAACCCAGGAATGGGCGTCTGCCTCGACCACACGGTAGACATTTTGCACCGGGTCATACGCGCCGCTGGCAAAGCCCGTCACCAGGCGCGCCGGCAGCCCCACGGAGCGCGCCAAAACGGCCATGGCAGTGGCGTAATAGTCGCAATACCCCTTTTGCAGATCGAAGAGAAAGAAATCGGCGACATCGCGGTCGGTGGGCGGGGCTGGCACATCCAGCGTGTAGGGGATCTGGCGTAAGTACAGTTCAATCGCCCGCGCTTTATCGTAAGGGGTGGGCTGGCCGGCGGCAATGGCAAAGCCCAGTTCGCGCACGCGGATCGGCAGGTTTTCGGGCAAAGCCAGGTAGCGCTTGCTCACCCAGGCGGGATATTCGGCTGGCGAGGCGCGCAGTTGTTGGAGTCTGGCGGCGGTCACGGCGGACTCAACCTGGTAAGATGCGTCTTGGGGGTCGTCAGTAGCGCCAATCACTGCGCCAAACAGATCGGCGGCGCTAAAAGCATCCACACTGGCAGTGTCCGATACAGGCAGGGAACGCCAGGCAACCTCATACGCCGGCGCCGCTCGCAGCGTCACGCCGGCCGCCAGCAGCATCCCACCCAGGTCGGCCTCGACCGTCACCGTTTGACTGATCACCTGCTGGTTGGGCGGCAGAACGTTAAACGCCGGCTGAGCCGGCTGATAGGATAAATTCCTGACCACATCCGAGCCCCAACCCCGCCCGGTGTAACGGTCATACGTCACCATGCGCCAATAATAGCGCGGCGGCGGTTGATAGCCCTGCTGGAGTGCAAAGGGGGAATAGAAAGGAGGCGCGGCATAAGCCGGACTGAGGACTCTGACCGTCATTACCGGAATGCGCGACAATTCAGGCCCAGCGCCCAGGAGATGTTCGCGCGGCAGGCGGGGCAAACGCAAGACTTCAAAGGAACGCGGGCGGACGGTGACAACCGGCTGCTGCAAGCCCAGGCTTTGGCCCAACGATACCTGATCGCCGGCGTCCTCCTGGGCGCGCCCGCTCAGCGAAAAGCGGCGCGCATAGTTGACCACCGCGTCAATCGAAACCGCCGGCGCAAAGGCGGCGAGGAGTAAGATCGCCGCCGCCAGCAAAGTCACCGCGACGCTTGTATCGAGGGCAAGATCGCCCGCAAAATCCATGCCATTTGCAAGCCAGCGCCGCTCACTGGCGTCGTAGTGCAGAAGCGCCATTAAGAGCAGCCCCGCGCCGACCACGAGGAGCAAGGGATATGGATCCAGGCCCTGGAAATTCAAGACCGCCGCCAGCAGCGCCCCGCCAGGGACGACCCCTAACAAAGGAGAATGGCAGCGGCGGACAGCCCACGCCGCCCAAAGAGAGGTAAACAAGATCGCCAACCCCCAAAAGGCGGCGATGATCAAAGGATCAGACGCCGGCTGGCGTGCAGAAACCCGCTCTATCCAGGTCTCGATGCGCGCCAGGAAGCGATTGAAGTCAAAGACAAACAGCTTCCAGGCCGAGTTCAGCGGCAGCCAGTCCAGGCGAGCGTAACGCCAGTTGAGCAGTTGCAAAAACAGGGGCGGGAACTTGGCAAAGACATTGAGCAAGGGCGCATCCAGGCGGCCCAGGTTCAGCAACAGGCCGGCGCTGCCGATCAGGGCGCTGGCCGGCAGCCCAAACCAGGCCGGCCAACGCGTACCCGCCGCTGCCCAACCGAGCAGCACTCCCGCCACGGTTAACCAGAACATCAGCCTCTCCGCGCCGCTGTCCTTGACCATCTCAATAGAGGCCAGGCCCCAGGCCACCGACGCCATGCCAAACAGCAAGAACAAAAAGGCCAGCACACGGCGGGAGGAGAGCAAGCGAAACAGGAGCTGCAGAACAAACATAGGAACCCAGACCTCAACCCGAAAGCCTCTTCCAGGCCGTATCGCCCGGCTGATGCACCGGCACGGCGCGCCCGGTGGGAGTGGCGCGCCACTCCCACTTGCCGCGCTGACCGGGGCGCATCTCAGGCTGGTTGAGCATGTCGTGGGTGATGATATACCGCGCCAGGCCAAGCTGCGCCAGGGTTTCGGCCAGGGCCTGCGCCTCCCCGGTCGGACGCTTATCCTCCTTCGGCGCGCCAGCCAGGCGCGGATCGACGTCGGCGCTTCCAACGCCCGGCGCGGCAAAAGTCGCCGCATCCAGCAGCAAGATGGTCGGGACAATCCCACGCCACAGCAAAGGCAGCAGGTATTCCAGCCAGGCGCCGCTGAGATTGGGGGTAATGACGATGACACTGCACTGCCGGCCGATCAAGGGACGGGTGCGCTCCAGCAAAGCCGCCAAAGGCACCGGGCCGGGCTTCACCAGCGCCAGGGCGCGCAAAATCTCCCAGCGATGGTGATCGCCCTCCTGCGGCGGCAGCCAGACCAGCTTTTCAGCGTTCGCCGCCAGCCCCACGGCGCGCCGCTGGCGCAGACCGCGGTCAGCAAGCGAGGCGGCCAGGATAATGGCGTGTTCCTCGGTCGAATCCCAATCCTGGCCGACCTGCGCCCTCTGATCCAGATCGAGAATGATCCACCAATCGCCGGCGGGGGTGCCGTCGAAGATATGCACATAAGGCGCGTCATGGCGGGCGGTGGTCGGCCAGTGGATGGTGTGCAGGCTGTCGCCCGGCGCATAGGCGCGCACACTGGCCGCGCTGACCGTGCGCTCCGGCGCGTTCTGGCGCGGGCGGCCGTCGCCGGACAACCCGCCGGGGGCGACCTCGATGGACGGCAGGGTCACTACCGGCGGCATCACCATCAGGTGGGTGGAGGAGGGATCGTCGCACAGCAGCGTATAGACGCCCAGCGGATCGCCGGTTTCAAGCTGCGTCGGGCCGATAGTGTACAGGCCGCGGCGCGTGCACAGGCCGCGCGTGCGCCACTGGTTGCGACTGCCGCTGCCGACGCCCGTCACCTCGCTGGCCCGGTAACCGGGCAGCGTCGAACGATCCTTGATCTCCACCCACAAGGCCGGCGCCCAGCCGCGATTGTCCAGGGTCAGGCGCTCCTCCAGCGTATCGCCGACCTGCGCCCAACCGAAACGCATCTCACGTGTAAAACGCAAATTGCGCTGCAGCGAACGCGCCCACAAGTAACTGACCAGCCAGGCCCCGCCCAGGCCCACCAACAGCAAAGCCCAGATGCGCGAACCATCGAACAATTCCATCAGCAGCATCGCCGCGGTCAAGAACGGCAGCAGGTTGGAATTCCGGCGCAGGCGGGTTTGCATGGCGTTGAAAAACTAGCCGAGCAGAAGGCGCGCCCGCTTGCCGGCGCGCACAGTCCGGTTGGGATTGAGGGTGATGGCCTGGCCGCGGCGCGTCACCTGCACTGTCTCCAGCGCCAGTTCACCTTCCTGCAGGTCAATCGTCAGGCTGCTCTTACCCAATGTCAGCGTTCCCCAACCGCTGGCGGTGGAGAAAAAGCAGCGGAAATTCTCATCATCCAGCGCCGGGGCCAGGGTCAGTGTGTGGGTGACGGCAGAGTAGCTGAAGCCAGCCAGGGCGATCAACAAGGCGTAACTGGACATGGCGCGGGCGTAATAGCTGCCGCACTCATACTCGTTCCACGGGTTGCGCGCCAGCCCATCATAGCGCGCCCGCGCCGCCGCGACGATGGCCAGGCCTTCGGAGACCATGCCTTCGGCAATCAAATGCGAGGCGACCTGATACTCAATGCCCGTCCAGACCTCGTCCGAATAGACAAAGGGCAGGGTGGGCTTGCCGCCGCGCGGCCAGGTGCAAAGCAGCAAGCCGCCCTCATCGCCCAGGGCATACCCGGGGCGTTGAACATTGGCGTGATCCCACAGCGAGGATTTGAAGTTGTATTTGAAAATGGAGGCCAGGTGTTGGCGGATTTTGTCGCGGCTTTGCGTCGATTCCACGCCGCACAAGCGCGCCAACCAGGCGCCAAAGACGCCGTCCGAAATGCAGCCGGAGGCGTACTGGTACTTGGGGCCTTCCGCCTGCAGCAGCCGCTCCTCCTCGGTGGGCGTCGGGCCGATGCGGGCGAGCAGATCCACAAAGCTGGCGTCGCGCAGTCCCTCAAAAGCCACCTGCTGTTGGTAATATTCGCCGTTGAACAACTGATCATCCATGCGCTGCGCCCCCTGCCGCGCCAGGGCCTCGTAAGGCTCAGCCTCGGCCGCGAAGCCGGCAGCGCGCGCCAGGGCCGCCACGGCGCACAACGCCCCCAGGTAAAAGCTGGAACACATCCCATCCGGCCCCCAGAACTCGATGTCATAAGTGTTGTGGTGCGGCTCCTCCACCAGGCCCCGCCGGCGCGGATCCCACTGCTCGATGCAGAAATCCATGCTGCGCCGCGCCAGGGGGTAGATCGCCTTGAGCCATTCGGGGTCGCCGCTGATCTGCCATTCGCGATAAACCTTCATGATCCCGCCCAACTGCCCATCAGAGGCGGCGTGGAAATCGTGCAGGGTGAGCAAGCCCGGCTGGGAGGCGCGGAACGTGATGTGGCCGCGCTCATTCATCGAGTCGGCCAGTTCACGCTGGCGCAGCGTCCGCTCCAGGGCGGGGAAGAGATGCGGCATGGCCTGGGCGTAATTCCAAACGTGGGTGCAGCTGCCGGGGCAGCAGCCCTGGTCGCAGAAGCAGCCCTCCCAGCCCCAGACATCGCCGTTGGCATAGCGCAGAACGGTGGGCGACTTGAGAATGCCCAGGTTGGCCGAGATGGCGTCCAGCGCGGCGGCCGGCAGGGTGGAGGAGAACAAAGCGTCATGGAAGGCCTGGGTGCGCTGCCGGAGCGAGGCGTAATGCTCACGCACATACTCCAGCACGGCGCGGGCATCCGGCCATTGGGAGGCGTAAAACGGACTCCAGCGACGGGCCTCGCCGGCCAGGGGCGCGGCGGAGCTGTCCACCATGTTCGGGAAATGCCAGGCGATCACCACCGGGTAAGTGACACAAGCGCCGGGGGACAGTTCACCGGCGACGAGCAGCGAGCCGCCGTTGCGCGCCGGGCGGCTGCCGGATGGTACGCCCTCCGTGGCGGCAAAGCTGCCGGTGGAGACTTCGCGCCACAGGGCTGAGACGGCGTCGAACCAGCCACCGCGCAGCCAACTGGCCTTGATGACCGGCTGGGCGTTCAGCATGCCCAGGGCGGCGCTGCCAAAGGCCGCCGAGCCGGGCTGGCTCTCGTTCCAAAACGCGACGCCCAGGCCGGGGATGGCCTCGCTGCGGGCGCAATCTTCAGCGCCTTTTTGCGCCAGGTGAGAAAGGTGGTAAGAAAACTGGTAGGCGACCGGCTGATCGGAGGTGTTCTGCAAGGTGTATTCCAGGATGGCGCACGGCAGGCCCGAATTGACATCATCCAGTGGGATGAAGGGGTTGAAGCCAGTGATGGCGACCCGGATGGGCAGGGCAGGATCGGAGAGGGTCACTTCGCCAAAGGGATATTCGCCGCGGAAAGCGCACTCGCGGTAGCGCGGCAGCCCCTCATGCCCGCCGCCGTTATAGCCCTGCGATTTCAAGCCCAGGTTGTAGATTTTTTCAGGCGGGAAAGGCCCTTCCACCAGGCGCGTCTCAGCCGAGGCGGGCAGGTGCAGCAGGGCAAAGCCAGTATCGAGCGGCCTGTGACGGTCTGGCTCGGCGCTGGTGGCCGGGGCGTGGCGGATGGAGAAATCTTGCAGGCCGCCGTAGCCGTTCAGGCAGATGCAGCCGGCGCCGATGCCGCCCAGGGGCATGGCGATTTGCAGCAGGTTGCGCCCGCGAAAAACGCGCGAGGCAGATTTACGTTTCAATGAAGCAGTTTTCATGGAATCCTCTCAGAGATGCGCGGCGGGGATGAACTCTCCGCCGGGCGGATTGGTGATAGCGAAGCGGATCAGTTTTTGCAGAAGCGCGGCAGGAGGTTGAGGGTCGGGTATGGGGAAGCCCTTTCGGTGATATGTAATTTTTGCGCGGTGCCGCTTTGGGGGATCATATCACACAATAAGTTCCCGCACCGTCGGCTGTAGAGAGTCCCGCCTGGATGGGTGTCCGCGGAAAACAACTGCTTTTACAGTATGCCACGCCATTCACTTATCAATAGGTTTAGAAATAGACTCCAAATCTCTAACTGCCTTGACTGTGTCTGGCGACTTAAAATCTGTAATTGTCGCTGGCGACTCAAATGAATAAATACCCAAATCTTTTTTAAGCGCGAGAAAAAATTTAAACAAATCATTCCTTAGCTCAAGTAAGAAATCATCCCTGGTAATCAAACGATTTAATTCGTCATCTGGCTTACTGGTTATTTTGTATAAGTTGCGATATGTATTGTGAAATACGGTCTGAAGTTCTAGACTGTAGAGAATTGCATTCTGAGTATCCCACTCCAATAAGGCTTGAAGCAAATTATTGAGATCAGCGATTTGTACCTCATATTGCTTATCTTTCTTTATTATGCACAAATTCACTTTGTGAAAGAAAACAACAAGGTGTTCTACAATTCGAGGGTATGAAGTGAGCCGTTTCTCAAAGACC
>CAIQJJ010000633.1 GCA_903872065.1 uncultured Anaerolineales bacterium
AACCAACTGGAAGAGGAAAAAGCTCAAAAAGAAGCCTCCAACGAGCAAAGTGCTGCGCCGCAGACAATAGCGGATTCTTTTTTAGCTCTCATACAAGCGTTTTCGGGGCTTTTTTCCCGCTCTCGGACGCTTGCCAGTTCAAATGCAGGTTGTTAAAGTGCAAGTTTTTGCAGTAGAGTCAGTTGCTTTTACCTTAAAAATCATTTCACCGAATCGCTGGCAGGGCGCAAAGTGGTTTTTGAATTGTTCCCATTGACCTTTGGCGAGTTTCTGGATTTTCGCGGCGTCCCTTACCGGCGGCGAACGGACTTCGATGACATGCGTTACGACCCTTATGAGTATGAGCGTTTGAAGGGATTGTACGAGGAGTTTGTTTTGTACGGCGGCCTGCCGGATGTGGTGTTGGAACCCCGCCCGGCGGCGCGCGCCGAGCTGCTCAACGATATTTTTTCATCCTATATCAACATGGATGTGCGCGCCCTGGCCGATTTTCAAAAAATAGGCGAGCTGCAGCAGTTGGCGCGGCTGCTGGCTTTGCGGGTTGGCAGCAAGCTGGATATTACCAAATTATCCTCTACGTTGGGGGTCTCGCGGCCGACTGTGATGCAGTACCTGGATTTTCTGGAGATGACCTACGTGATCCACCGCTTGCCGGCGTTCGCCGGAGGCGATAAGCCGTCGGCGTTGGCCCGCAAACTCTACTTTTGCGATAATGGCATCGCCGGCATCCTGGCCCATTTGAGCGAGGGGGCTTTGTTCGAAAACGCCATCCACAACCAACTGCGCGCGTTTGGGCAGCTTGCTTATCTCGGCAAGGACAGCGAACACGAGATTGACTTCCTTATCACCCGTTCGAATGATCCTCAGTATGCGCTGGAAGTGAAATATCACCCCATCCTTTCCGACCTCCACAAACTTAAGCGCCTGGCTTCGAAATATGGCTTTGCCCGATCCTGGGTGGTCGGAAAATACCCCACGCCGGGCTTTCAGGAGTTTGTGTGGGGCGGGCTGATTTTTTGACCGCTGTGGTCAAGATTGTGTTTTTCCGCTTGTCTAAAAATTGATGTGGATCGGGTAGGAAAAGTCAACCACGCAGCGCGTCCCGGCGGCGCGCTCGAAGCGGAAACTGCCATCAATTTGCCCGGCCAACACCTGCACCAGCGTAAGCCCCAAAGACTCGCAGGCGGCCAGGTCGAAGTTGTCTGAGATGCCCACACCGTCATCCTCCACCTGGAGGCGCGCCCCGCCCTCGACCTGCCCTAGCCAGACTTTAACCCTGCCGCTTCGCCCATTCGGAAAGGCGTGTTTGATGGCATTGGTCAGCAGTTCGGTCAGCATCAGGCCGAGCGGGGCGGCAATCTCCACCGGCGCGGTGAGCGGCTCATAGGTCTGCTGGATCTCAATATGGCTCATATCGGGCAAAGAGGCCGTCACCCGTCCGCAGTAGTGATCCAGGGCCACCTCGGTGACGGCGTTGCTGGTGTAAAGCAGGTCGTAAAGCTCGGCCAGGGCGCGGATGCGCGAGCCGATCTCGGCCAGGGCATTTTTGGTCTCTTCCCCCTGGCTGGCATGCTGCATCAAGTTGACCATGCTGGTCATCATGGCAAAGCTGTTCTTGGCGCGGTGCTGCAGTTCCCTGAGCAGGGCCTGTTTTTCCTGCACCGCCTTTTGCAGCGCCTTCTCCGCCTGTTTGCGCTCGGTAATGTCGCGCACAATCGCTGTCACCTCATCGCTCCCGGTGGCGACCATGCGCGCCTCATATTCACGCAGCCCGCGGGTGGGAATGGGAAGCTGGTATTCGAACATCTGCATCTGCCGGCTTTCCAACGTGGCGTGAATTTGCTGGTCAATCAGGTCGGCAAATTCGGGCGGAGTGATGTCGCGGTTGCGATTGCCCACGATCAGCTCGGTTTGACTGTAGAGGTCGCTGTGATCGGCTTTGTAATCCAGGAAGACGCCCTCGCGATCCATGCGAAAGATCATATCCGGCACAGCTTGCAGCAAAATGCGGGTGCGCTCCTCGCTGACTTGCAGCGCCTCCTCAACCCACTTGCGAGCGGTGATATTGCGGCTGATGCCGATCACAGCTTGCAGCTTGCCGCCGGCGTCGCTGACGGTGGACAGCGACAGTTCGCTGGCAAAGGAGGAGCCGTCTTTGCGCAGCATGGTGCATTCGATATTGCGCATGCTGCCGTGGCGAAAGGCCTGTAAGGCATATTCTTTGAGCAGGTCGTGTTCTTGGGCGGGGAAAAGATCGTAAATGCTGCGCTGCTGCAGCGCCAGTGCATCTTCAAATCCGTGCAGGTGGGCGGCCTGTTGGTTGCAGGTGATAATCCGCCCTTCCAAATCTCCCAGGATAATCGCATCCGGCGAGGCGTCAACCAGGGCGCGGTAGCGCGCCTCGCTCTCGCGCAGCGCGGCGGCGGTGGCCTTTTCCTGCCGCTGCGCCTTGAAGAGGCGGAACGCCATCTTGATGGAAGTGATCAGCGCGATCTCCCCCGCGCTTTTGACGACGTACCCATAGGATGTAATCCCCTCGGTTCTGGCAATCACATTGTGATCGGTATTGGAGGAAAGGAACACGACCGGCAGTTCGCGCTGCTGGAGAATCGTTTCCGCCGCCTGGACGCCATCCATTCCCTCGCCCAGTTTGATGTCCACCAGGGCCAGCGCTATTTCGGGAAAGTTTTGAATGGCTTGAACGGCGGCTTCGCCGGTGTTCACCGTGATGACTTTGTAGCCATATTTTTGAAGCTGCCTGGATTCAATTAAAGCGACAACCGCTTCGTCTTCAACCAGAAGGATGACTTGATCTCCCTCACGGCTCATAAGAACCTCCATCGTGACAACAGATTGGTCTGGAAAGCGATTATATCCCTGTGTGATAGTTCAGTAAATGGGACTTATGGGGGAGTCACTGTGGGGTTGGTCAAGATTTTCAACCACGAATCACTAATCTCACGAAATAGGGAATGCAGCCGATTGTGGAAAAGGATGTCCACCGCGTGCTCAGGCGCGCTGAGCTTGTCGAAGCGTGAAGCTTGTCGAAGCGTGAAGCCTGCCGAAGCGTGAAGCTTGTCGAAGCGCCGATCAAGGAGCGCTGAACAAATTCTTGCAGTTGAACTGCC
>CAIQJJ010000634.1 GCA_903872065.1 uncultured Anaerolineales bacterium
ATTTGTACCCTGAGATGTGCTTTTGTTGGGAGAATTATGTCTATGCCTGTGGAAAATGCAATGGTCCTAAAGGCGACCAATTTGCTGTATTCAGAGCAGATAATGGTGAATTTTGTATCGTGAGTCCGTCAACTGGACAACAGGCGACACAGCCGCCGGCGGGGGATGATGTGTTAATCAATCCAAGAAGAGAAGACCCTCTTGATTATGTCATGCTTGATTTGAAATCCACCTTCAAGTTTGTTTCTATAGCCGACGCTGGCACACGAGAATACAAGAAAGCAGAATATACCTATCAAACAGTGCTCAGGTTAAATGAGAGAGAGTATTTGCGGCTTGCCAGAATAAAAGCTTTCGGCAATTACAAAGCACGGCTTTATCACTATACCGACCGTAAAAATCGGGGAGCAGCGCAAAGCGAGCTAGATATTTTGATCTCAGGCATAAAAGGCGAGTCGCATCCGACTGTATGGAAAGAAATGCAGCGACAATATTCAATGGGAATATTGCAGGGGATAGATGCAGATCTGGCCAATCTTTTCTTACAATCACCCGAAGCCTTAGCGTGGTAAAACATAGAAATAAAAACGGGTAATGATGTATGTCTGTCGCTCATCCTTTTTCATCTACGATTTCCTCCACTGACGCAGCATACCGCTGTCAACTGGTCAACCTCTTAAGCAGCGATTTAGATTTCCACCAGGAAGACAGTCTCTACGCCGCGCACGGTTTTCACTCTTTCCCGGCCAAATTCCCACCGCAACTGCCGGAAACGTTCATCCAAAACCTGACGCAGCCGGGTGAGGTGGTTTTAGACCCGATGATGGGTTCGGGAACGACGATCCTGGAAGCTTACTTTCACCAGCGCCAGGCAATTGGGCTGGACATCGATCCGTTGGCGCTGATGATCGCGCAAAGTAAAGTCATCCCGTTCGATGAGGAAATTCTGGCGCGCGCTGCGGAACAGGTTATGGCGCAGGCCCGGCAGCGCCTGGATCGCCAGCGACTAGAGTTAGAACATGAATTTTTGCAGCGTTGGGATGCAGAAAGCCGGGAATTTATCGAGTATTGGTTCTATCATGAGACCGCGCTGGAACTGCTGGCCTTGATCGGGGCGATTGAGCAGATACCCGAACAGAACATCCGCCTGTTCTTAAAAGTGGCTTTTTCTGGAATCATTATCACCAAATCGGGCGGTGTGTCGCTGGCGCTCGACCTGGCGCATACCCGCCCGCGCCGCGCCAAAATCGTGCTGGATGCGAACGAAAAAGAAATTTTGCGCGAGGTGGGCGAGAAACCGCCCAAACATTTGGATATTCTCACGAAAACGCTGCGCTCGCCATTGGTCGAGTTCGAGAAACGCTGCAAAAATAATCTCAAAGGGATCAGCGCGGCCAGCGCCGGGCGGCTGGTTCCCCAATTGACCTGGGGCAACGCGCAAGCCATGCCTCTGCCGCCGGCCAGCGTGGATCTGATCATCACCTCGCCGCCTTACGCCTCCAATGCCATTGATTACATGCGCGCCCACAAATTTTCACTGATCTGGTTTGGCTACCCGTTGGAGGCGCTCAGCCAAAAGCGCCAGGAGTACATCGGCGGCGAATCCCTGGCTGGAATTTATCTGGAACATCTTCCGCCGGCGGTGGAAGAGATCGTACAACAAATTGGCCGCCTTGATCAAAAAAAGGGGTTGGCGGCGCGGCGCTATTATTCAGAGATGCGACGGGTGCTGGGCGAAATGCAGCGGGTGCTCAAACCGGGCAAAGCCGCGATCGTGGTGGTGGGCAGTTCGATCCTGCGCGGCATAGATACTGAGACGCACAACTGCCTGGCAGCGATTGGACGCGACCTGGGCTTTGAGACGCCCAAAATCGGCGTGCGCCAGATGGATCGCAATCGCCGCATGATGCCCGTTGGCAACACACTCAACCTGGACTCACAGATTCAACAACGCATGCACGAAGAATATGTTATTGGATTTTACAAAGCCTAACGCCTCTCCGACAGTCTAAGAACCATCACTGCCGACAAAATGAGCAGACTACCCAACACTTGCAAGCCGGTCAGGCGCTCACCCAGCGCAAAGTAAGCGATCAGGGCAGTAAAAACCGGCTCCAGCGTCACAACCAGGTTGGCAATGCTGGAGGGCAAATAGACCAGGCTGACGTTGTACAGGCCAAAGCCGAGCAGGGTGGGGCCAGCCGCCAGGAAGAACAAGACTCCCCAGCCGGCCGGCGCACTGCCCAGCCAGAGGAAGTCGCTCCACTGCGCGGCCGTCCCTGGCAGCCGTCCGCCGGGCAGCACATTGAAGGCCAGCAAAAAGAGCGCCGCGAAGCTAAAGGTGTAAAACAAAGTCGTCCAGGGGTTGAGACCGCGCTGCGAGGCGGCGCGCCCCATCAGGCTGTAAATGGCGTAACACAAGCCCGACAGCACCCCGGTCAGAATGCCCAGCAGATTGACGCTCCAGGCGGCGGGGTCCAGGGCGTTTGCTACCAGGATGCAGCCGCCCAGGCTCAAGACCACCGCCAGCAGTTTGACCCAGGTCAGGCTCTCATGCAAGAACCACCAGGCAAGCAAAGCGGTAAACGCCACCGAACAATACACCAGTACGGTCGCCACCGCTGCCCCGTTCAGGGCCACCGCCAACGTCCACAGTGCGTTCATGACGCCCAGTGCCAGGCCATACAGAATGAGGTAAGGCAGATCCTGCCTGGCGATGCGCAAGCCATGCAAGCGCGGGCGGCGCGCCAGGAAGGCCAGAAACAAGGTCAGAGAGACAAAGACATCTCGCCAGAAGGCCAGGATCAGTGCCGGCAGGTGATAGGTTTGAGTCAAATAACGGATCAGAATGGCGGTGGTGGAGAGAATCAAGGCGCTGAACAGCGCCACGGAATAACCGCGTGTAAGACGGGAGAGGGAGGAGGGTGCATCAGGCATGGTTCGATTGGCGGCGCAAGTCGATCAGGAAGTGGAGAGCGGTACAGACCACCGCCGCGGTACAGACCACCGCCGCGGTACAGACCACCGCCGCGGTACAGACCACCGCTGTGGAGAGTGGGCAGCGAAGAGCGGTCAAACACCTATGCACCCGCGCAAATCCGTGCATCCGTGACATTCCGTGTCATCCGTGGTAAAGATCAGCGCTTGGGGGCTTCGCCGGATCTCTCGCGCCTGGGCTGGCGCAAAGGGACCGCTAGATAGAACGTGCTGCCCTTGCCAAGCTGACTTTCCACCCAAACCCGACCGTGATGGCGATCGGCGATAGATTTGACAATCGCCAGACC
>CAIQJJ010000635.1 GCA_903872065.1 uncultured Anaerolineales bacterium
CAATCTGGAAAGGGCTGTTGGGGATTTTATTCTCTCCCGCGCATGGATTGTGGATGTACAGCCCGGTTTTATTGATCGCATTTGCGGGAGGCTGGTGGGTGTGGCGTCATGACGCAGAAGGCAGTAGGCAGAAGGCAGAAGACAGTAGGCAGAAGAACGAGGCCCGCCCCGACCTGGCCCTGCTGCGCACCATTTCTCTGATATGCCTGGCGCAATTGCTGTTGATCAGCGCCTGGCATTTCTGGAACGGCGGCAGCGCTTATAATCAACGCATGCTGCATGAGGTTGCCCCGTTGATGTTCGTATTGATTGCTTTTGCCTGGCGCCAATGGGCGGATCAGCGTTGGGCGACCTGCTTGCTCGTCTGCGCTGGTTTGTGGGGCGTTTGGATGAATCTAAACAAGATAGCGTTTTATGCACAGCATCTAAGTTGGGTTGGTGAGTATCGTTCTGAACTGGATTGGTCATTGGCCTCTGCCGAACTGCTGATGTATCTTCGCTGGCATGGTCTGGGTGGGGTATTGAGCGCCACTGGTCTGATTGCCTTAAAAGTGGGTCTTTTGATTCTACTCTTGACCCTTATCATGGCGCGCTTTGCTTATTTGCGCTCGCGCCAAACCTTAAAGGTCTAAGGAGACCTTTCGTCTGAGGACATGATGAAACGGACATTGATTTTTCATCCAATGGTGGTTGCTTTATATCCCGCCGCGGCATTGTATGTGCAAAATATCAATGATGTGCCATTGCTTGAAACGCTGCCGACCTTTGCCATCCTCTCCCTGGCGGCGGCGCTTTTGTGGTGGGCGGCGACTCGTCTGAGCCGCGCTATCCGCAAGGCTGCCTTGGTCGTCTCGGTGTTTTTTCTCTTGTTTTTCTCTTACGGACATGCGATTGCGGCCTTATCGAATTATTTGACTCTGGCCGGCGCGCAGGCCCAGGTGATCGCCTTTTTACAGACTCAGCCGGCTTCCTTGCTTTTTTTGGCTGTGTGGTGTGGATTATTTGGCTTGATCGCGGTTCTGACCTTCAAGGCGCGCAGTGATTTTCGCCTGGCGACCCAGTTTATGAATGCGGTCTCGTTGGCTTTGGCCGTGTTGGCCCTTTTCAAAGCTGGTTCGATCCTGGCGGCTAACCAAAAGATCGAGCAAGACGCCCGCGCGGTGCAATCCCAGTGGGTGAACCTGTCTGAGACCGCCTCCCTTCCGCCTGCCGGAGAGAAGCCTGATATTTATTACATTATCCTCGATGGCTATGCGCGCGCCGACATTTTGCAAGACATCTACCAATTTGATAACTCTGCTTTTCTCGCTGCCTTGCAGCAGAAAGGTTTTTACGTCGCCGGACAGGCGCACAGCAACTATGCCATTACTTACCAGGCTTTGGCGTCAACGTTTAACTTCGCCTATTTGAATTCGCTGGATGAAATGGTGGATCGCAGCACGGACAACCCAACGCCGATTTTAAAGCTGCTGAATGATAATCGTTTGATGCACTTGTTGCGTCAGCAAGGCTATCAGATCGCCGTTTATTCGTCGGGGCTGCCCTTTATTGAAAGTATTCCCGCTGATATTCGCTACGCCCCTCTCATCCGCCTCAACCCTTTTGAAAACTGGATGATCAATCGCACCCCGCTGCGTTTGTGGTTGATGGGGACGCAGTATGATGTCTATCGCCAGCGGATTTCTTATGAGCTTGAGCAGTTATCTCAAGCGACGACCGCCGCGCAGCCGCGCCTGGTTTTTGCCCATATCATGCTGCCGCATCCGCCTTTTGTTTTTTATGGCGATGGCCGGCCTTTTACGCCCGAGGTTGAATTTTCGATTGGGGATGGCGATGCTTCGACTGGCTCTATTGGACGGGAAGAATATGCGGCGCGCTACCGTGAGCAAGTCACTTACGCCACCCGGCAGGCGCAGAAATTGCTCGATCACTTACTCTCTCTCGATCCGCA
>CAIQJJ010000636.1 GCA_903872065.1 uncultured Anaerolineales bacterium
ATACTGGAACTGGAGGCGGTCGCCGAAGCGCTGTTTGAACACTGCCCCACACCCCTGGCGCGGGTGAGGGGCAGCGACCAGTGCGCGCGCACCGCCCCCATCCCACTTCTCTGATGGACGCTTACGGGATGCGCCTCGCGGCCGTCCTTCAGGGGGTGAGGCGCGTGCTGGCGAAAAACTGAAGTCCCCACTGCATGCGCTAACTGTAACCATTCAGCCCAAAAGCAGCCCAGAAATAGGGGTGAGAAAATTCTGCCTGGTGGACTAAGTCCAATTGCGCCATTTGCAGCGCCTGGGCAATATGATTTGAAACAACATAGCGTCGGTATAGCGACTGCATTATAACAGCAGTCGCGGCGTCATTGACGCGCCATAAACCTGCAATGACACTGGAAGCGCCGGCATATAAAAAGGCGCTGGTCAACCCCAAAACTTCCCCCCCGTCTGCTTTGCCCAGACCCATTTCGCAGCCGCTCAATACTACAACCGCTCCTTTCAGTTTTCCATGCAGAAGGTATAAATCTGATGCGCGCAGCCAACGATCATCGGCTAGAGGCATTCCAGATACCAGAGGGTCTTGGGCATCAAAATAGGCATGCCCGGCAAGATGTAGAATCGAACGCTCTGTCATAGCCTCTAACACGTTAGTTGTAGAAGCATCTTGCCCGCTGAGAACGTCAGCGTCTGGGAAAATGTCTCTTAACATTTCCAATTCTTGACCAACACCTGGCAGATAATCGGGCTGCTCTGGTTTGCCGGCGTAACCGACCACCAAAGGCGGGCGACGTATGGCAGCATTCCCTGCCTGACAAAAAGAAAGGACAGTGGCGCTGGGAATATATTGCACACACCAATTCTCTAACAGGTATTGTTGCCGGATTGGATCATAGAACGCAGCAAAGGGAAGCATAAAAAGCGACTGATAGGGAGAAATCATTAGACAGGTTTTCCCCGCCAGGCAGCTTTCTAATGGGCGAATCAACTTCTCCCACAATGCGGCCAGGCGCGGTCTCAGGCGCTCCACCGGCGCAAGCCGGATCAACCAACGGTAGGTATGCTCCCAAAGCTGCTCAATTTCTCCTAATTCGACGCCCAGGTCGTGAACGCGCACATCACCATAGGTCTGCGTCGCCGTCAATGCGTACAAATGTCCTTGAATGCCAAAATAAGAAATCAATACTGTTTGGTGATCGATTAAATGATGAATCTTCTCCGCCTCGATAACCACCGCTTCTCGCCAGGCAATTGCCGAATCAGCCTCACGGGTAATTTGTTCGTCTACCGCTTGCAATTGTTCATGCAGCGCGGATAGAGCTTGGGATTGATGAGCATCGTGGAAGCGCACTGCCGAACGAGACGGCATTTGTCCAGACATAGCAGGGTTATTGGCCCAACGCAGCGCCGACCCACGACGATCCAATTCATCGCGTAAATCCTGGCGTTTTTGCAGCAGTGCCTGCAGCCTGGGATCAGCGTTGGTATCAGGGGGCTGGTGAGTGAGCAATTCCGCCAGGACTTGCGCTTTAGATTGCTCTACCCAATGCAACATGCGATAGTTTGCTGCTGGTTGGTTGGCAATTACTTGAAGCAATTCTTCCAGGACAACTGCTGTTCGACTGGCAAAACTCGCCTGATGGATATGTCCACTTAACGCCTGTCGCATCAGTTTGAGAAAATGCAGCGCAGTGATATAAGAACGTTCGGCCGCTTGCCAATCACTCGTCGCAGCGCTCAAATGAGCAAAACCATACCAGCATTGCGCCGCTAACAGCGGTAACGCGTCGCCAGCTTTTTCGAGTGCGGATTGATAAAGCTGCCTGGAACGAACAGGTTGCACTTTCCAATAACAATCCGCCAATAACGTTTCGGCCCACGCCTGACGCAATGCCAGGGCATTTTCGCAAAAGATGCGCTGGGCGTTTTCAAAATGCTGCGCGGCTTCAAAAGGGCGCGCAAGGCGCAGTAAAAATTCTCCTTGCTCCATTTCAATTTGAGCCTGAACAATAGGCACAGGAAAACGCTGCATCACAGCCAGCGCCTGATCGAGGTAGTCCAGGCCTTGGGCTAGTGCAGTGGATTGACCGTCTTCTCCACACAAATGCGCCAGTTCTATGAGCGTCTCTGCGTATTCTGGATGATAACCAGGCTGTTTGAAAACCTGCAAGGCGCGCTGCAAAAGCCATTCTGCTTGAGCAGGTTGGCGCAAGGCACGCCGGATGCGGGCCTCATATAAGTCAGCGTATGCCAGGTCAGGGGGATTTTGGATTGCCGCCAGGTCTGTTCGCGCTTGCGCCAGATAGGCTAAAGCTTTTTCAAAGTACCCCTGGCGCAGAGCGAGCAGGGCCAGGTTATATTGAGTCTTTCCACGTATCATCTCAATAAACCGGGGGAGTTCAGGCAGAGATCCATGACTGTCCCAGGTTGAGTTCCTGAGCAGCCTTTTCAATCAAGGTCGCTAATGGGGG
>CAIQJJ010000637.1 GCA_903872065.1 uncultured Anaerolineales bacterium
GGGTAGAAATCAGCCACCAATACCAAAAACTCGTCTTCCCCCGCTGGGAGGCCAACCAGTGTCGGTTCTGGGGTTGGGATGACGCCCGCCTGGCGCAAGACGCCAAAAGCGATGCTGCCAATTAACCCTAGCAATACAATCACCCCAGCAATAATGGCCGCCCACCCTTTGGCCGAAAAGAGTGTTTCTGCTTTGGGTTTGGGTGGTGGGGTGACGTGCAGCAGCATCCCATCTGGCGAGCGCATAAACAGCACCGGGATTCCCCAATCGAAGCTATCACTGCCCACCTGGGCGCGGATCAACTTGCGCGCCTCACTCATTGCCGCATCTACCGGCGCATTATCTGCCAAAGCCGAATAAAACTCATGGGAAAGCAAAATGGCCGTTTGATCGGGGATCGGGAATTGCATCGCGATCACCGCCGGAACCCCTCGACTGACCAGAGAGGGGGCCAGGCCTAACTGTGCATCGCGTCCTCCCGAACGACCGGATTCGCAAGCATTCAAAACTAACAGACGCAGGGGAGTATCCTTAAAGAAACAATCCAGCGTCTCAGCATCCACCGGTTGTGAGTTGCCTTCGTCATTCTCCAGCACCAAATAGCCCCTGCCGCTTTCTGGATCGAGATAGGCATGGCCGAGGTAATGCAAGATATGATAGCCTTCGCGCAGCTTATCTGCCAGGCGTGTAAACGTAGGATGTTCCAGCACATCCACCACATAAAACCCTTTTTCAATCTGCTCAGCCAATGCCTGCTGAATCAGGTCAATCTCTCTTGCAGTTTCTAATGGAGGCGCATCTGCAGGGCTGGAAACAACCAACAGCAAACGTACAGGGGCTTGAGTTTCGAGAGTTTCGGCTTCACCGCCGGTTACGTAGCGCACCAATGGCGCACGCGGTGAGAGGCTTAGATAGTCGCCGCTCTGTGGCCCGCAAAGAAATTCCCACGGCAAGACCGTCAGTTCTGGCGCGTCGATGCGCAGGCGCACTCGCAGCCCAACATTCTCTTTAAGCAAGGCCAGGCTTTCGTTGTAGCGTCGCTCAATTCCTGGCGTGAATAGCGCTTGATAAAGTTGTTGACCGATCTCTTGTAATCGCTTTCGGTCAGCTTCCCCGCTTTCCAATTGCTCCAGCAAAGCAGCGATTTCATTAAGTTGAAATGGGATGCGAAATTCTCCATCCGCTTCGCCGGCCGGTGAGCGTAATACTTCAACTGGATAGATGCCGTTTTGGCCACGAAAAATACGTAAGTCAAATAGTTCGTAGGAATTTGCCATAGAAGAGCGTGACTAACACTTTGAAAAGCGGTTTGTTGATTCTTGCTCGCCTCTGACCAACAAACCGCTTTTCTATGAACTTGTTTATTATAGCTGAAAGAAAACAATGAACATATTTAAGGGGACGGCTCAGTATCGGTGGGACTATCCCGAGTAGTGTCGCCGGACCCACCGCTTGGGCCTGTTCCTCCGGCTACTGCTTTGATCTGTTTTGCATCTGCAGGTTTTCCTGGCGGCGGCGTTTTTGCTTTGCTATCGCCTCCAATTAATTTTTGTATCCACTCCGTAAGCTTCATAATGCTTCCTCCATTACAAACCTTTCCCAGAATCTAGCTGATTCAGGGGTTATTGAGACTATGATTACATTTTTTAACGCAAAATTTATGCGCTGTAGAGTACAGTTTAGCATATTGCATAACGTGTGTCAAATTACTGACATTTTTGTTGATTCATTCTAAACCGCGACTTGCGCCGATGCTAGGCTAGTGTTATCATCGGTTTATCTGGATGAACTTTATGACCGCTGATGCCGATATTCGCTCTCGTTTTCGCTCATTTTTGGTGTTTATCATTCTGGCGACGCTCCCATGCTATTGCGCCGGCTTTGTTGCCTTGCAGTTGGCTTCTCAACCTGTGGAGGATACTCCTGATCCTGTAGCTACATTGATCTCCTCGCCCGTGTGGACCTTAACCCCATCGCCTACCTTTACCCTTTTTCCCACTGCCGTTCCACTCTTCCCTTCCACCGCGCCTCCCGTTTTTGTTCTCCCTTCTCCAACAACAGCGCCGACAGAAACTCCCTCACCTACTCTGACGGCTACTGCTACCGAAACCCCTTCCCCCACTTTGACATATACCTCGCGTCCGCTGGATACTTTGCAGCCCACTGTGCTGGATGAGCCGCTCTTCACAAATACACCTACTCTATCCCCAACGCCACTCCCCTAACTTTTTTCTTGTTCCTCCTTTTTACCTTATGATAGATACTACTGCTTTTCTCAAACAAATGATTTCCGCCCCAGGTCTTTCGGGGCATGAAGCCCCTGTGCGCAAACTGATCGAAAATGCCTGGCGTCCACTGACGCATGAACTTAACGTCAGCCGCCTGGGCAGTTTGCACGGCTTACGGCGCGGCGCGGCTGCGCAACCTCGTCCCAGCGTTCTTCTGGCAGCCCACATGGATGCAATTGGGCTGATGGTAACGGGGCTTCGAGGTGAATGGCTGCGTGTTGCGGCAGTGGGCGGTGTGGATGGGCGCGTCTTGCCAGGTCAGCCGGTGCTTGTTCATGCCTCGCGTGGTCCTGCCGGCCGGCAGGACCTGCCGGCCATTATTGCAATGCCGGTCGGGAATTTATTGCCCCCTGCCTTAAAAGAGAACCCGATTCCGATTGAACACTTGTGGGTAGATACTGGCCTGTCTGAAAGTGAGCTTAAAGCCCTGGTGCGAGTGGGCGATCTGGTTTCCTTTGCGCAGCCGCCGTTGGAGACCGCCGGCGAAACTTTGGCCGGCCATACCCTCGACAACCGCGCTTCAATTGCCGCGCTCACTGTTTGCCTCGATCTCTTGCAGACTCGCGACCATCTTTGGGATGTGTGGGCGGTTGCTACGACCCAGGAAGAGGTTGGGGCATGGGGCGCGGCTACATCAGCTTTTCAATTGCAGCCCTCATTGGCGGTTGCCATTGATGTCACCTGGGCATCGGGCCCGGGCAGTTCGGGTTACAAAACTTTCCCGTTAGGAAAAGGCCCAACCCTCGCCTGGGGGCCTGACATTCATCCCAAGTTGTACAAAGCCTTTGAAGACCTCGCCAGGCGGCTTGAAATTCCGTATGTTATGGAGCCGGCCCCCACGCATACTGGGACGGATGCCTACACTTTGCAAATTGCTCAGGAAGGCATTCCCTGCATGGTGCTTGGTCTTCCCCTGCGTTACATGCACACCCCCGTGGAAATGGTTGCCCTTAAAGACATTGCGCGGATTGGGCGTTTGTTGGCCGAATTCGTCGCCGGCCTTGACGCCAACACCATGAATACCCTCACCTGGGATTGACGGCTATGAAAATTTCTACTTCTCAAATAGAGCTTCTCGAACGATTGTGCGCCGCGCTCGCCGTTTCAGGCGATGAAGGCGAAGTGCGCCAGATTGTGCTTGAGCATCTCAAGCCTGTGGCGGATGTCATTAAAGTGGATGCCTTGGGCAATGTGTTGGTCACAAAGCACGCTGTCCTTCCCTCCGACGCGCCTCAACCTTTGCGCGTGATGTTGGCGGCCCACATGGATGAGGTGGGTTTTATGCTTACTGCCGAAGATGGCGATGGCATCTATCGCTTTGAAATTGTGGGCGGCATAGATGTGCGTCACTTGCCTGGCAAGGCCTTGCAGGTCGGGCGAAACCATGTGCCTGCTGTGATTGGCGCCAAACCGATCCATCTCACTGATGCCGATGAACGGAAACGCGCGATTTCACTGGAGACGCTGCGCATTGATGTCGGGCCAGAATCTAAAAAGGTCAAAATTGGCGATCGCGCCGCCTTTGCGACTCCCCTGGCTTGTTTGGGCCCTTCGCTCTGCGCCAAGGCGCTGGATAATCGCCTGGGGGTGGCGACGCTGATTGAACTGGTCAAAAATGCGCCTCCGAATATTGAATTATTGGCTGCTTTCACCGTCCAGGAGGAGAATGGCTTGCGCGGCGCGCAGGTGGCTGCCTATGCTTTCAATCCTGATCTGGCGATTGTTCTTGACTCCACGCCGGCGCGCGACATGCCTCTGTGGAATGGCGCTGAAAATACCGAATACAACACCAGGCTGGACGGCGGGCCGGCCATCTATGTGGCCGATCGCGGCACATTGCATGATCCGCGCCTGGTGCGCCATCTGATCGAAACGGCTGCCGCCTGCGGCATTCCCTATCAGATTCGCCAGCCTGGCGGCGGCGGGACGGACGCTGGAGCGATCCACAAGCAGCGCGCCGGCATTCCCAGTGTTTCGGTTTCGATCCCACATCGGTATACCCACTCGCCGGCTTCATTGGCCCGCCGCGCCGATTGGGAACATACCTTGCAATTGATTCACGCGGCCTTAGAACGGCTGACGCCAGAGATTCTGCGCGCCGAGCGTTGAAAACCTTACCCCCAATTACCTCCTCTTTTGTTGAGTGCTTATGAAAAACCTGATCCAAACTCTTGTTGAAATCCCTTCTCCATCGGGCTATGAAGCCCAAATTCGTGAGGTGATCCGCTCTGTCGTAACGCCTCTGGCGGATGAAGTGACCACCGACCCGTTGGGCAACCTGATTGCCCGTAAGTCTGCCCAGGCCAGTCCGCAGGGCTTGAAGATTATGCTTTCGGCCCATATAGATGAGATCGGCCTGATGGTGACGCATATTGACGATAATGGCTTTGTCCGCTTCACCAACCTGGGTGGGGTGCGGCCTCATACCTGCATTGGCGGCCGGGTGCGTTTTCTCAATGGCCGGATTGGCGTCATTTCGATGGAACCGTTGGACGATCCGGCAAAGGTGCCGACTTTTGACAAACTTTATATTGACCTGGGGTGCAGCAGTCGTCAAAGCTGCCCGGTAAAAGTCGGCGATGTTGCTGCGTTCGAGCGTCCTTTTACCGACCTGGGCGATCGCCTGATCTCAAAAGCGATGGACGATCGTATTGGCGCGGCGGTCTTGATCGAGGCTATGCGCCAGTTCGACGCCTCGCCGCATCAGCTTTATTGCGTCTTCAGCACACAGGAGGAGGTGGGCTTGCGCGGCGCGACCACCGCTGCTTATGCTGTCAACCCCGACCTGGCATTGGCGATAGATGTCACCGGGACTGGCGATACTCCTCGCCCGGCGAATCTGCGCATGGAAGTCTCCCTGGGAAAAGGCCCGGCGATTAAAGTGCGTGATGGCGGTATGTTGAGCGACCCACGTGTGGTGAACTGGATGGTGCGCACGGCTGAGAAAGCGAATATTCCTTATCAACTTGAGATTTTGGAAGGGGGCACAACTGATGCGCGCGCCATGCAGCTTGCGCGCGCTGGCGTTCCCGCCGGCTGTCTCTCTATTCCAACCCGTTACATCCATTCGCCATCCGAAATGGTAGATTTTGGCGATGTACAGTACGCGGTGCGCTTGTTGGTAGAACTGATGAGCCATCCTGTTGACTTAGAATGAGCCGGCGCATTCTTTTAGGATTATTTTTACTGGCGTTGGTGGCTTGTAATGGATACCCGTTTTCTCGTCGCTCTGCGACGCCTACCAGGCAAACGCCTTTCTCTTTGACGCCATCCCTTTCCGTCACCTCTACCTTTGCCGCTTCACAAGGCGAGGAGAAGGGACAATCTGTCGCGTTGGAGGCCACTTCTACCCTACCTCAGATTGTCCCTTTGCGCATCTGGCTGCCGCCCCAATTTGATCCCGCCGCGGATACCCCAGCCGGCAGGTTGTTGCGTCAGAGGCTCAAGGAGTTTGAACTACAACACCCTGGCGCGAAGATCGAAGTTCGTCTTAAGGCGGTCAACGGCCCAGGCGGTGTATTGGATACAATGACCACGGCCAGCAGCGCCGCTCCTCAGGCGTTGCCCGATCTGGTGGCTCTGCCGCGTTCCACCCTTGAGACTGCGGCATTAAAGGGCTTGTTGCGAGCTTATGATCCTGCCAGTCTGGAAGATTCCGATTGGTACGGCTATGCCCGTCAATTGGCGAATGTGGAGAATAGTATTTTTGGTTTGCCTTTTGCTGGCGATGCTCTAATCATGGTCTATCGCCCCTCTGCTGCTGGTTCTCAACCGCCGCGTTCCTGGAGCGACTTGCTCAAACTTGGTCTGCCTCTGGCCTTTCCCGTAGCCGACCCGCAGGCGCTCTTCCCACTTATGCTCTACCGTTCGGCCGGAGGAGCGCTGCAAGATGATCGAGGGCATCCTATGCTCGATCCCAAGGTGCTGACCCAGGTTTTTACTTTTACATTATCGGCTGAACAATCGGGGATCATGCCCAATTGGTTGACGCTTTACGACACTTACGATCAAACCTGGAATATTTATGCTGAGGGCAAGACGCCTCTGGCAGTAGCCTGGATATCACGTTACCTTGGCGCCTTGTCTGATGCATCCATAAAAACACCCTCCTTGCCCGCTACTCCTTTGTCTACGACGCCGCTGCCGCCGACGCCGGTCATGTCTGAACAGGCGGCTGCTTTGCTGCCGACGCCCGATGGACAACCCTATATCGAGGCTACGGGCTGGGTGTGGGCGATCGCCTCGCCAAGTCCTGAGCGCCAGCGGTTGGCTGTTCAACTGGCTGACTTTCTCACCCGAGGCGATTTTTTGACCTCGTGGTGCCCGGCGGCCGGTTATTTGCCCGTGCGCGCCAGCGCTCTGGATGGCTTTCAGGATCAAGCTCTGCGAACGTTGATCGGACAACTGGTATCCTCGGCGCGGATCTATCCATCTGCCGATCTGCTGGCGACGATCAGCCCGGCGTTAGAACATTCCACCCTCGAGGCTTTCAAACTTCAGCTTGACCCGGCATCCGCTGCTCAACAGGCGGCGCAGCTATTGGCATCGCCCTGAGCGCCCGGCCTCGTTTCGAGCGCCTGGCCTCGCTTCGAGCGCCTGGCCTCGCTTATGCAGATTGCCTAAACTTCCCTGATCTTTTTTTGTGGCTTCGGCGCTTGACCACCGTTTCTGCTCAGGATAGACTTATACCTGGGCTTGCTTTAGCAAGCCAGAGATCATGTTTAGGCAACACCCCAAAGGATGAAAAAAGACGCTTTCGTAGTGACGGCTTCAGCCGTTATGGGCAAGGTTAGCGACTGAAGTCGCCACTACAAGCGCCCGACCGGTTTATTTTCGTAATAGGAACGATCCCATGAAAACATCCGCCAACACCCGCTTTTACTTTTTTTGGTATTTGTATTACGGTTGCCAGAGATCGGCTGCCGTTGGCGGCGCTTAAGCGGGTATTGGAAGAGCAATAACCACACCGCGAGGCCAACAACGGCCTCGCGGTTTTATTTTTCTGGAGGTTTGAACTATGCCCATTCGTGGAATTCGCGGTGCAACCGCAGTGGATAGTGATCTGCCCGATCAGGTGTTAGCGGCTTCGGCCGAATTGCTCCAAACTATCCTGCGCGCCAACCCAACCTTACAACCCGAAGATATCGCCAGTGTGCTTTTCACTGTGACTGCTGATTTGACCTCAGCTTACCCGGCTAAGGCCGCCCGCGATCTGGGTTGGACGCAAGTTCCCTTGATGTGTGCGTTGGAGATCCCTGTTCCTGACAGTCTGCCGCATTGCATTCGCGTGCTGCTGCATTGGAATACGCCGCTGCCCCAATCTGCTATTCGCCATGTTTATCTGCGCACTGCTGCCCGCCTGCGCCCTGATCTGAGCATGACGGATCTTTAATCGCCAGGATGCGGCGCAATGTGCGTCGTTCCTGTTTTATCGGATGTTCATTTTCGGAGGATGCTACTATGATGATCATTATGCACACTGATGCTACGCCTGCTCAGGTACAGCTTGTCATTGAGCGGGTGGAGGCTTGCGGCCTCAAAGCCCACCTTTCGCAAGGTGCTGAACGAACTGTGATCGGCCTGTTAGGGAACGTGCGCGCTGTTACGCCGGAGCAGTTTGAATATCTACCCGGCATTGACCGTGTGGTGCCAATTTCGCGCCCTTATAAGATCGCCAGCCGCGAATTCATCCCCGAAAATTCTGTCTTTCCGATTGATGGGCAGAGCATGGGGGGGAATGAGATCCTCATTTTCGCCGGCCCGTGTGCAGTGGAAAGCCGCACAAAGCTTTTGGAAATTGCCCACGCGGTGCGCGAAGCCGGGGCGCATGCCCTGCGCGGCGGCGCTTTCAAACCGCGCACTTCGCCTTATGCCTTTCAAGGTATGGGTGAAGAGGGCCTGCAAATCCTGGCTGAGGCGCGCCAGGTCACCGGTTTGCCCGTCATTACCGAGGTGATGGCGCCAGAACAGGTCTGCCTGGTTGCCGAGTATGCGGACATTTTGCAGATTGGGGCGCGCAACATGCAAAATTTTGCTTTGCTGCATGCCGCCGGCGAGAGCCAGCATCCTGTGCTGCTCAAGCGCGGGATGTCGGCCACCATTGAAGAAATGCTCATGGCCTCCGAATACATTCTTTCGCATGGCAATAAGCGCGTCATCTTGTGTGAGCGCGGCATCCGAACTTTTGAAACAGCCACTCGCAATACCACAGATATCAATGCCATTCCGGTGTTGAAATCACAAACTCATCTGCCAGTCATCCTCGATCCCAGCCACAGCACTGGTCACTGGCAATATGTTACCCCCATTGCCCGCGCCGCCATTGCCGCCGGCGCGGATGGTCTGATTGTGGAAGTGCATCAAAATCCCGAAGAGGCGCTCTCAGATGGTGGGCAAAGTCTCAAACCGGAGCGTTTCGCTGAACTGGTGCGCCAGGTGAAACTGATTGCTGAAGCCATGGGGCGTCGCGTTGCCCCGGTCAGAGCAGAACAGGCTGCTGCTCAGGGTCAGGCATGATGGAGGCCAGCGAACCTGCCTTTACCGCTGCGCTGCCTGATCTGGCCGGCAGCCGTGTCTCGATCATTGGTCTGGGGTTGATGGGCGCTTCCCTGGCGCTTGATTTGCGTGGTCATTGCGCTGAGATCGTTGGCGTCAGCCGCAGTCCGGCCACCCTTGCCTATGCCATCGAGCATCAGATCGTCAATCGTATTGTCAGCTTTGAGACTGCTCTGGAGTGCGACCTGATTGTCCTGGCGGCGCCTGTCCGTACCATCTTGCAGCAGTTGACCCAGATCAGCCGCCTGTCGCCGGATTCACCCGCCCTGGCCTCTGACCGCCCGGCGCTGCTGATTGACCTCGGATCAACCAAAACCAGCATTGTGCATGCCATGCAAGACCTGCCGCCGCGTTTTTATCCTGTGGGTGGGCATCCCATGTGCGGCAAAGAGGTGGCTGGTATCCAGCATGCTGAAGCGGGTCTCTATCGCGACAAAATCTTTGTCCTCAGTCCGCTGCCGCGCACCTCGCCGGCGGCGCTTGCCCTGGCGCAGCAGTTGATCGCGCGGCTCGGTTCACGTCCATTGGTTTTGCCGGCGCAGGAGCAAGACACTTTGGTCGCTATGATCAGCCATTTGCCCTATGCTGCTGCTGTGGCGCTGGTGCGGGCGGCGATGGTTAAGGCTGCGCAGCGCAGCGACGATCGCTTGTGGACGGTGGCTGCCTCCGGTTTTCGCGATACCTCGCGCGTTGCCGCCAGCGATGTGACCATGTGGCTTGATATTCTGCTCACCAACCAATCCGCGGCGCTGGACGCGCTGCAGCTTTATCGCGCCGAATTGGATGATCTGATCGGCTTGATCCAGGCCGGCGATGAAGCCGCCCTGCGCGCCTTTCTTGAACCAGCCCAACAGCAGCGAGGCAAACTTTTCAGATGACGCACTCTCTTTCAATTTCTCCGGTTATTCATCCCTTGCAGGCCCGTGTG
This sequence comes from uncultured Anaerolineales bacterium, assembly GCA_903872065.1. Taxonomy (GTDB): domain Bacteria; phylum Chloroflexota; class Anaerolineae; order Anaerolineales; family UBA4823; genus CAIQJJ01. Next base: position 9,772 of record CAIQJJ010000637.1, read on the forward strand.
CGCGTCCCCGGCTCTAAGAGCCTGACCAACCGCGCCTTGTCGATCGCCGCGCTGGCGGATGGCGAGACGACTTTGACGGAGGCTTTGTTTTCCGACGATTCGCAGTATTTTGCCGCCGCTTTGACTCGCCTGGGCTTTTCTGTCGTCCTCGATCCCTCCGCCGCGCGCATGACGGTCGGCGGAGGTGGGGGACGTTTGCCATCCGCGCGCGCCGATCTCTTTGTAGGCAACGCTGGCACCGCCGCCCGCTTCCTCACTGCTCTGCTGACCCTGGGCCATGGCGAATATACACTGGATGGCGATGAGCGCATGCGCCAGCGCCCGATTGGCGACCTGGTGGAGGCGCTCAGGCAGCTTGGCGCAAACATCACGCCTCTAATGCAGGAGACTGTCCAGCCGGCTGCCCTCTGTCCGCCTTTGCGCATCCTCGCCAGCGGGCTGCCGGGCGGCTCCGCCGCGGTTGCCGGCAATCTGAGCAGCCAGTACCTCAGCGCTCTGTTGATGGCTGCCCCCTACGCCCAAAAACCGGTAGACCTGACCATTCTCCACGGCTTGAGTTCCAAGCCTTATGTCGAGATGACGCTGGCGGTGATGGCCGATTTCGGCGTCACGGTTGAGCGGGACGGCTGCGAGCGCTTTTTTATCCCCTCTCAGCGCTACCGTTCGCCCGGCCAATATGCCATCGAGAGCGATGCTTCCGCCGCTTCCTATTTCTTTGCCGCCCCGGCCGTGTGCGGCGGTGTGCTGCGCGTCGAGAATATCACGCGCCGCTCGCGGCAAGGTGATATTGCTTTTCTGGATATCCTGGCGCAGATGGGCTGCACTGTGACCGAGGGGGATAGTTGGATCGAAGTTGCCGCCCCCTCTTCCTTGGGGACTCCGCCCGTGCTGCGTGGCGTGGAAGTGGATTTGGGCGATATCCCTGACACTGCCCAAACTCTGGCCGCGATTGCGCCATTTGCCAGTACACCCACCCACATCTATGGCATTGCCTCGGCGCGCCTCAAAGAGACCGATCGCATTGCCGGCATGGCTGCAGAACTCTCCCGCCTGGGCGTCTCGGTGACTGAGCATTCCGATGGCTTAACCATCCAGCCTTGCGCGGCCATCCGGCCGGCGTTGGTGCAGACCTATAACGATCATCGCATGGCGATGGCTTTTTCGCTTCTCGGCTTGCGCGCCCCCGGCGTGAGCATCGAAAACCCCGCCTGCGTCTCTAAAACTTTTCCCCGCTTTTTTGATGTGTTAGGGATGCTGTATGGTGGGTGACGCGATACCTGAATAAGGGTTTATGGTTTCCAATATCCCATTTTCTTCTTGCTGGGCGAAATATAAGTCCCAACGTAATTGCAAATTCATCCAAAAATCTGCTGACATGCCAAAATACCTGGCAAGTCTTAAGGCTGTGCTGGGGGTGATTCCTCTTCTGCCATTAACTAAATCATTAATTCTTTGATAAGGAACATGAATGCTGTCGGCAAGTTCTCGCTGAGTTAATCCCATGGGCTGCAAGAATTCTTCTAACAGCATTTCTCCAGGATGTGTAGGGGCTCGGTTGGTTGGGACGCGTATCATCAGATTCTCTCCGCTGTTACTTTAGTGATAATCTACAATTTCCACTTGCTCTGGGCCTGCATCGCTCCATAAAAAACAAATTCGATATTGTCCATTGATGCGAATGCTGTATTGGCCTCGTCTATCGCCAGAAAGTGCTTCCAAGCGATTGCCCGGAGGAATTTTTAGCTCTTGCAGCGAGGTCACTGAGTCAAGCTGATCCAATTTTCGGGCAGCTACTTTCCATAAGGCTTCAGGGCAAGCCTTGCGCGCCGATTTGGTGCTTAATCCGTTGAAAATATCATTGGCGCCCGCATCTCTGAAGGACTGTATCATAACAATATGATAGCACGGATTATATATATTTTCAAGTAATGATAGAATAGCGCCATATCTTTTTACTGTGGAGTTTCTCATGTCCATTATTCACCCCTACCGGATTGCGTCATGAACAGCGCCGAACAATACAATGCTGATATCCAGCGCCACTTCAAATTCAATTTTACTGTTAACTTACTGGATGTCGCCACCTTCATGTTTGGCTCCAGCTTCATCTCCTCCAGCGGCGTCCTGCTCATTTACGTTACCCACTTCACCCAGAATCCTCTCCTGATTGGCTTGATCTCGGTCATTTCTACCGCCGGTTACCTGCTGCCGCAGCTCTTTACCGCCAACCTGGTCGAGCGCGCCCCACTCAAGAAGTTTTTCCCCTTTGTCCTGGGCTTTTTCTTTGAGCGCATTCCCGTTTTCCTCTTAGCGCCGGCCGTCTTCCTTCTGGCTGTCCGCTATCCGTCGCAGGCCCTCTGGGCCTTTTTCTTGCTCTTTGCCTGGCAGACCTTCGGCGCTGGCTTGCTGATGGTCGGCTGGCAAGACATGATCGCCAAAATCATCCCGGTGCAAAGCCGCGGCCGCTTTTTTGGCCTCTCCAATTTCATCGGCAACTCGGCCGGCATCCTGGGCGCGGGGGCGGTTTCCTGGCTGTTGGCGCAAAACGAATTCCCCTGGGGGTTCATCTGGTCCTTTTGCATTGCCTCCGTGTTTATTTTTATCTCGTGGGTGTTCCTGGGTTTGACTCGCGAGCCGCCCACCCTCTCCCCCAAACCGGTCATCTCGCATCGGGAATATTTCAAGGCGCTGCCGGCGGTGCTGCGTTCCAACCTCAATTTTCAACGTTATTTGCTGACGCAGATCATCTCCTCGTTCGGCGCGATGGCGGCCGGCTTCTTGTTGGTATATGCTATGCAGCGCTGGCCCATGTCTGATGGACAGGCGGCTACTTACGGCGTGACGCTCTTAATCGGACAATCCCTGGCTAACCTGTTCCTGGGTTTTTTGGCGGATCGCAAAGGCCACAAGCTTGTTTTAGAGATCAGCATCCTTGCCAACATCTTTTGCTTCATCCTGGCCTTGTTCGCCCCCTCTGCGCTTTGGTTTTACGCCATCTTTATTCTGCGCGGAGTGACCCTGGCAGGCAACTTCATTTCTGGCCTGTCGCTGCCGCTCGAATTTAGCGAACCGCAGGATCGGCCCACTTACATTGGCCTGGCCAGCACCTTGCCCGGCGCGGCCGGCGCCATCTCCCCTTTCCTGGCTGGCATCCTGGCTGGCCTTATTGGCTATCCCTGGCTCTTTGCCATCACCGCCGCCCTGGCCATTCTCGCGTTTGGTATGATGAAGTGGCTCGTGCGGGACCCGCGCCATCTGACTAAGGAGAGTCCCCATGCCTCGTGATGTCCCTTTGGTTTCTGAGCAAAGAGAATATTTGGTATTGACTGTTCAACAAGCCCGGCAGATTGTGCAGGAGTGGTTGGCGGAGATTCAACTTTCCAATGTGACCAAACTTGGCTTGCCAGAAATTGACGATCGGTATCATTATTGGCGCGTGCCGCTCTGCGCCAACAGCGGCGCTAAGGTGGGGGAGGTGGTCATTGACGCTTACACCACCGAAATTATGGCTGCCAAAACCACACGCCCTGAGTTATTGACGGCGCGTTTGCTCAAACAGGACGAAGCCAAAGCTGCCGCGCCTGTGCAAAGCAAGCGCGAATACATACTGTCCAGCTTGCGCAACTCGGTTGGCCTGGGCGACTCGCTGCATCTGTTGGATGACATGCCGGCAGAAAGTGTGGATCTCATTTTTACCTCACCGCCCTACTTTAATGCCCGCCCCGAATATTCTGAGTATGAAGAGTACGATGAGTATCTTTTCAAAATGCGCCAGATCATCCGCCGCTGCCATCGGGTCTTGGGGGATGGTCGCTTTTTCGTGATCAATATCTCGCCGGTCTTATTGCGCCGCTCTTCTCGCAACCAATCCTCACGTCGGATTGCCGTGCCTTTCGACTTTCATCGCATCTTTATTGAGGAAGGCTACGATTTCATTGACGATATTATCTGGTTGAAACCGGAGGGTGCAGGTTGGGCAACCGGGCGCGGGCGGCGTTTTGCCGCCGATCGCAATCCTTTGCAGTATAAAGCGGTGCCTGTTACCGAGTATGTTCTGGTCTATCGTAAGCATACCGATTTGCTTATAGACTGGTTCATCCGCAATTATCCCGACAAAAAGGTGATTGAAGAATCGAAAGTCCTCGACGGCTACGAGCGCACCAATGTCTGGAAGATCAACCCCTCCACGAATTCCAAACATCCGGCCGCGTTTCCGCAAGAATTGGCTGAAAAGGTTGTGCGCTATTACTCATTCAAAGGCGATGTTGTGATGGATCCCTTCGCTGGTTCAGGAACCGTCGGCGCAGCGGCTTCTGCATTGGGTCGGAGGTTTATCCTGTTTGACATCAATCCAGAGTATATTGATATAATTCGCGCAGAGATCAGTTCGTGGAAGGATGTTAACCTAAACAATGTGATGTGGATTAATTGCGAACCGGCTGAAACAGAAAAGAGGCAAAAACAATGCAGCAGCTCATCATACCCACCTTAAAGACCTTTTTGATCGGCGCAGTGATCTTGGGCCTGTTCCTTTTCATCCCTGCCTGGACGCTCAATTATTGGCAGGCCTGGGTCTTTATCCTGGTCTTTACGACCTGCGTGAACGCGATCGGCGTTTACCTTTCGATCAAAGACCCGGCGCTCCTGGAGCGGCGCAAGAAAGTCGGGCCAGCCGCCGAACAGAGCATGGCCCAACGGATTATCATGTCCATCGCACTCACCTCGATTGTGGCTCTATTGGTGTTTTGCGCCCTGGATCGCCGTTTCTCCTGGACTCCCGCGCCGGCCTACATCTCGTTGGTGGGGGATGTCCTGGTCGCCTCAGGTTTACTGCTCAACCTTTTGGTGTTTAAAGCGAACAGCTTTGGGGGTTCCACGGTTCAGACCTTTGAGGCGCAAACCGTGATCACCACCGGCCCTTACGCCCTGATCAGGCATCCGATGTACGCCGGTGTCCTGGTCATGATGATAGGCGTCCCCCTTGCCCTTGGCTCTTGGGGTGGGTTAGTGATTCTTGCGCTGGTTCTCCCCGGATTGATTTGGAGGATCCTTGACGAGGAGAACCTGCTCAAGAAAGAACTGCCCGGCTATACCGAGTACACCCAAAAAGTACGCTACCGTCTGATACCGTATCTCTGGTAATGATGCGCTAACCAATGAACTGATCGAGCGACTTTTTCAAGTCGCGGAAAGTGGCTTCAAAATCGCCATCCTGGGCTGCCTTCATCATGCAGCCCTGCATGTGATCTTCCAGGATCAGCCGTCCCACTCCGTTCAGCGCCGAACGGATGGCGGCGATCTGCACCAACACATCCGGGCAATCTTTGTCTTCCTCTACCATGCGTTTAACGGCGCGCACATGTCCTTCGATGCGCGCCAGGCGCTTGAGCACCGCCTCGCGTTGGGGATGAGAATGCTCGTGATGGGCTGCGCTTCCAGTTTCGGTGGATAGCATTTCCTCGGGGGTTTCGTTGGTCATTCTTTCGTACCTCGCTCCGGTTGGTATTGGATGATGCGGGCGGAGTTGGCTAAAGCCGGCAGCGCAGAAAGCTCGTGCATGATGGCGCCGATCACTGGCCCGATCAATCCGAAACTGCCCAGGAAAACCGAAAGCACATTCCATGACATCGAAAAGATCACATTCTGGCGGATGGCGCGCAGGGCCTGGTGTGAAATGGCGATCACCTGGGGGATGCGCTCGATGTCATCGGTCATCAAACCAATATCGGCCGTTTCCAGCGCCACATCTGAGCCGGCCAGCCCCATAGCAATGCCCACATCGGCGGCGGCCAACGCCGGCGCGTCATTGACGCCATCGCCGGCAAAAGCCACCTTTTTGCCCTGCGCCTGCAGTTCGCGCAGGATGCGCAGTTTATCCTGTGGCAGCACCTGCGAGTATACCTTGTCTATGCCCAACGGTCGAGCGATTTGTTCCGCGGCGCGCGGATTGTCGCCCGTGATCATCACCACTTCTTCAATGCCCAGCGCCTTGAGCCGGGCAATAGCCGCCCGCGCTTCAGGACGCGGTGTATCGGCGAGGGCAACGAGCCCGGCCAGGCTGCCGTTCACCGCCACCGGCGCCACGGTTTGGCCCTGCGCTTCCAAGTTCTGGAGATGCTCATCGGCGCTTGCCGGCCAGGCCACTCCCTGCCCGGTCAACAGGGTTCGGCTGCCGATTGTCACTGTATATTGCTGCACCTTTGCTGTCACACCAAAACCGGGCAGGGCGCGGAAATCTTGTACATCGGCTACTGGCAAGTCCTTTTCTTGAGCGGCGCGCCAGATCGAGCGTCCGATGGGATGCTCACTGTAGCGTTCAACCGAGGCCGCCAGTCCTAAGAGTTCATCCCGCCGCAGTCCATTCAGGGGGATTACTTGCTGCACCGTTGGGCGGCCAGGCGTCAGTGTGCCAGTTTTGTCGAAAGCCACCACATTCACCTTGCCAATTTGTTCGATCACCGCCCCCGATTTGACCAGGATGCCGTGCTTGGCTGCGTTGCCGATCGCTGCAACGACCGCGGTCGGCGTTGCCAGCACCAGCGCGCATGGGCAGACCACCACCAATACAGTCACCGCGCGCAGCGCGTCGCCGGTGAGGAAATAGACCAAAATGGCGATGCTAAAAGTGATCGGCACCAGCACTTTGGCATATTGATTCGCGATGCGCTGCACCGGAGCCTGGTGGGATTGAGCCTCTTTGACCAGGCGCACAATTTGTCCCAGGGTGGTTTGTTCACCGACTCGGTTCACCTGAATCTCCAGCAGGCCGGCCTCGTTCAGCGTTCCGGCGAAAACCTCATCTCCGCTTTTCTTTTCCACTGGCATGGACTCGCCCGTAATCGCAGCCTGGTTCACCGTCGCGCTGCCGCCGATCACCCGGCCATCTACGCCGATGCGTTCGCCGGTGCGCGCTAAAACCGTGTCGCCGATGACCACGCCTTCAAGCGGGATAACCTGCTCCTGCCCATTTCGGCGCACCGTCACCTGGGTTGGGGCCAGCCTGGACAGGTCGCGCAGGGCGCTGTCGGCGCGGGCGATGGTGAAGTTTTCCAGCCATTCGCCCACCGACATCATGAAGACGACCAGCGCCGCGGCGGCGTATTCGCCTACCACTATCGCGGCGATCGTGGCGGTGGAAGCCATCACCCCGGCGGTAATATCGCCACGCAGGAACAAGCCTTTAGCCGCGAAGAGGAAGAGCGGCAGCCCGCCGATAATGGCAGCGGCCAGGTACAGCCATTGGCTCACCGCCGGCGCGCCGAGCAGCGCAGCGATGAAACCGCTCAACAGCAGGGCGGCATTGGCAAAGGTGAGCAGGGTGTCGCGCGAGAGCAGAAAATCGCGGTAGCGCGCAAAGAAATTGGGGCGGGCCGGACGGCACTCGGCGCAGACAAGGGGGGAGGTCATTTGGTTTTCCATGGGCAGGGGCATCCTTTAGTGATCGATATATCCCCTATGGGGGGATAGGGGATATTATAAGGGAGCTTGTCCTCGAATGCAAGATGACAACCGTCATCAATTTTGCTGACGGCGCTGCTATTGGCCAGTGCAAACTTGGCGGCCCGAATGCCGAAGGCATCGCCGAGACCGCTATCAAGCTGCTGCCCGAGTTTTGGGGTCAGAAAGATGGGTAGAAGTCAAGCGCGCCCTGCTGGAATATCTCTTTTATCGGGTATATCGCAAATGAGGCGGCTGGGCAAATGCTTGACGAAGATCACCAAATGCCGGGCAAAAGCCGGAAGCGCACACGCTGCGCATAGTCACGATACCCCGGCAGTTCTTCTTGCAGGGTGCGATCTTCCAGGGACGTCCTGGTCACTGCGATGATCAGCGCCGCCGCGGCTGGAATGAGCGTCCACAGTGAGTTTAAGGCCAGCACAATGCCCAATAGAGCCAGAATATTGCCGCTATACCCCGGATGCCGCACAACCTGGTAAGGGCCGCTGTCGCATACCACATGCCCGCGCTCTGTCTGGATGCGCACAACGCCGGAGAAGAAGCGGTTCTCTACCAAAGCCCAGGTGGCAAAGGCGTAGCCGCTCCCGATCAAGACCAGGCCAAGCAGGTTGAGCCAGGCCGGGAAGACGGGCGACCAGCCAAAGCGGTGATCCAGCCCGGCCACGATGACCAGCGGGAAGGAAACGCTGATCGCCATCAAGGGCGACAGCACTTTATCCCAGGATTTCACACCGGGGGATTTCTCAAAGGCGGCGCGTTCCGCCATCAACCCCGGATGCCGCCGCTCCGCCCAGGCGCGTCCTCCCACGCCGGCGGCGACGATCATCGCGGCAAAGCCCCATGCCTGCGGCCAGGCGAAATCTCCCCCGCAACCCCACAAAATCAGGGGAATGAAGAGATAGACAATGCTCAATTTGATCCAGTAGCCAGGGGATAAGGGTTGATTCATCGTTCACCTTCCTGATAGGTTTGTCAGTTCACGATACACCGGCCAGGCCAGGTCGGCGTAAAAGCGATGCCCTTTTGGGCCAATCACCAGCCGGCAGCGATCCGCCGCGCCGGCCGCGGCATAGATCGCCTGGATGGTTTGATAGCTTTCTTGCACTCCCGCGATGGGAAAGATCCCATCTTCCCGGCCGGCGACGAGGATCAGTGGGCGGGGGGCGATCAGGCCGGCCAGGTCGCCCATCTCAAAATAGCGCAGGATGCCTGGAATGTAATTGTCTTCACAGTGATCGATCTTGCCGATCGATGCGGCAAACGTGCAGACGGCGCAAGACGGCATGGCGATTGTGATGCGCTCATCCAGACAAGCCGCGTAATAGGCGACCGTTCCGCCGCCGGAATTGCCCATGCACCCGATCTGGCTGAGATCGATCTCTGGAAACTGCGCCAGGGCGTCTATGGCGCGGGAAACATCCCAGGCCCGGTCGCCGATCAGGGTGCGGCCGAGCAGCAGCGCCGTCATAGCTGCATGCCGGCAGCCCCGCTCAAAGTGAACTACCGCGGCAGGACGCTGATCTTTACGTTCGCCAAAACAGCGCTGCTCGATCGCCAACGCAGCATACCCCTGGCGGACAGCCTGGATCGCGAAATCCCGGTTGCCGGCGATATCCTGGGCGTCGCCGGCAAACCTGGCTCGTCCGAGGGAGATGTGCATGCCAGTCGTATGGCCTTGCAGGCAGATCACCAGCGGGAAAGGCGCCCGGCCTTGCCTGGGGATGAGCAGATGGCAAGGCACATCTACCCATTTCTCAGAGGTAAAAACGAAACGGATTTCGCGGTACAGTTTGTTTTCTTGCTCGAATTCGATTTTTACATCCAGCGCAGCCCGCTCAGGCAGCGGCCCAAGCAGCTCGCGCAGCCGGGCGCGCGCCGCAGCGCGCCAGGTGGTAAAATCCTGGCGGGGATCGAAGGCCAATATCCGCGGCGCGCTTGCCAACAAGGTCTCATAGCACTCTTCGGGGGCATAGTTTGCCATCGTCACGTCCTTTCAAGATAGGTGTCCACGCGAACGATCCTGATTCTACTGCGTTTTCCACAATATTTTTAGGATAATCATGGTTAATGAGGTAGAATCAGCTTTGTAAGCGCCAAAATCATCTTCAGGTGTGCGCCGTTTGGCGTTATTGCTGTTGGTCAGGCTGCTTCGTAGGAGCTTATCATGATCTACTCTGTAACATTGGAAAATTTTGGGCCGATTAAAACATTGCATTGGGAGAATATTGGCGCGATCAATCTGTTTATCGGCGCGAATGCTACCGGCAAAACTTTTCTTTTGAAAGCTCTGTACACGTTGATGCGCGCCAGCGAAGAATTTCATCGGGGTGATGACCCTCGCGCCTTCGAAGAAGTTCTTGCTGATAAGCTGTATTGGACATTCCAGGTGGATAAATTTAGCGATCTGATTGCCAGGGGCGTAGAAGGCCGGCTCAAACTGAGTTTGCAAGCGGATCATGGCTGTGGGGAATACTCAATCGGGGAAGAAGCGACTAAAACTATCGCGGATTGTAAAAACGGTTTCATCTCACGGCAAGACAATTCAGTTTTTATCCCGGCCAAAGAAGTGCTTTCGCTCTTAAGGATTATCCTGAGTTCCCGCGAACAGTTGCGCTCTTTTGGTTTCGATGATACTTATTATGATCTGGCAAAGGCGCTTAACATTCCACCGCAAAAAGGGCGCAATCTCAAGAACTTTTCGGAAGCGCGCCTTGATCTAGAAGAAATTCTCCAGGGCCGGCTCGATTTTGACGCCGAAACAGAACGCTGGGTGCTGCATAAAGGGAAATATACTTATGCGGTTACGCTTGCCTCGGAAGGCATTAAAAAAATCGCTGTGTTAGATAATTTGCTGGGCAGCAGCTATCTTACTCCCAATTCCATTTTGTTCATTGATGAGCCTGAGGCCGCTTTACATCCTGAGGCGTTGAATAAATTCTTGGAAATTATCGCCCGCCTGGCCAGGGGAGGCATCCAGGTCTTCATTGCCAGTCATTCGTATTTTACAATCAAGAAGCTGTTGTTGATTGCACAAAAGGAGAAAATCAGCCTGCCTGTCCTTTCTTTTGCTGTGGAGGGGATTACATTGATGGATTTACAGAACGGGATGCCGGATAACTCAATTATTCGCGAGTCAGTTCGTCTCTATAAAGAAGAAGTGGAGTTATCTTTTCAATGAGCAGCAAAGAGATCCGAGAGTCAGGCATGGTTTTTGCCTTTCCTGAAGACGATCTATTTTGGATCGAACAATGTCCCACGGTCAGAGCGATTGGCGAAGGCGTCAAAGTTGTTGAGATGATTGTCAGGCAAAATAATGTTCTGGTGTTTATCGAAGCCAAGCAAAGCTCTCCTCGGCCTGACAATCAGCAACCTTTTGATATCTTCATTGAAGAGATATACGAGAAATTTCGCAACAGTTTACTTTTGTTTGCCGCGATTTCTTTGAACCGGGAATTTAAGAAGACATCCCACCTTCCTGCGAATATTACGCCAGGCATTATTGCGTCTGCCCCGATCCGTTTTTATCTGATCGTTAAGGGACACAGAGATGAATGGATTCCGCCTTTAGATGAGGCCTTGCAGTTGTCTCTTGGAGGGGTACAGAAGTGTTTTGGTATTGCCAGCGTCAAAGTGATTAATGATGTTACAGCAAAGAAATATAAGCTCATTGTGTGACATCATCTGCGAATGGACACTTACCGGCTGAAGATCCATATCTGTTTGCCATCCAAGACTTCCACGAGCTGGTCAGGGAAATCTAGCACGCTGATTGGCTTGCTGATGAAACCGGCGCAGCCCTTGGCTTTAGCCTTCGGAATTTCGCTCTCAGCGTCGAGTGAACTCACGATCACGACCGGGATATGGGCGGTGCGCGGATTGGCTTTGAGCTGATCAACAATATCGTAGCCGCTGATCCCTTTACGCAGCATCAGGTCCAGCACAATCAAATCAATGGGCAGGTTTTGCGTTGCAAAGCCAGTCGCTCCTGCATTCCAATGATCCTGGATGACACTGGCTCCCGCCCGGTGCAGCGTGGTGGCAAACACGGCCAGGTTTTTTACATCATCCTCGATCACCAAGATACGTTTCCCTTTTAAAGTGGATTCTGCCATTTTGTCTATCTCCTTTTGGTTTTATACGATATGCCAGACGCTTTCCCCGTTGAGAATTTGTTGCAGCAGGCCCGGAAAGGCGGCGGCGCGCAGTTCGTGGATTTCCTCGTTGGTGACACAGGCCGTCAGAGCCACCACGATCGCGTTCTGATAGTCCGGGTCTGCTCGCAGCATGTTGAGCATTGCGAAACCATCCTGCGGGTGAACTTGAATATCCAGCAAGATTACGTCCGGGCGCTCGGGAAGCGCTTTAAGGCGCGTCATAAACTGGGCGCTGTCTTCAAAAATCACCAGGTTCTGGCTCTGAATGCCCATCGCCTTGTTCATGACCAACTGCATCACCCGTCGGCTGGATGGATCGTCTTCAACATACAGAAATACCGCATCTGGGAACATATTCGCTCTATCCTTGCGCCAGCGCGCTGGCCTGGATGGGTAAACTGAAATAGAAGGCTGCTCCCTGATCTGGCTCGCTTTCAAGCCATAGATCCCAGGCGGAAGACCATGCTCGGCTCGACCTTGACGCCCAGCTCGAGGTTGGCCAGGCCATAGCCCTGGCGGAATAAGACCTCCCCATTTTTGCATACGATCACCGCCGCGCCGGGTTGATCGGCCGGATAAAGTTCGTTCAACAGCGCATCGATGCTGGAGATCATTGAATCAGATGAGTCCATGTTTGCCTCCGGTTGGTTGTATGTAAATATCCTTACTCACCTCAGGCGCGCTGAGCTTGTCGAAGCGCCTCTTCCGCCGGACA
>CAIQJJ010000638.1 GCA_903872065.1 uncultured Anaerolineales bacterium
CGGGGCATGGCTTCACATGCGCAACACCGCCGTCAGCCGCCTGGACTACGCCAACGGCTGGGTAGACCTGGTTTATCAAAACCGTGTGGATTTTCTCCCCCGCGAGTTGGTTACGTAAATTTTTTAAGAAATCCTTTGTCAAACTTAACTTAAGTGATATAATTATCTGATCACGCCAGGCGTTTGATGAAGTCGAACGCTGGTTTTTCTGCGTTAATGCGATTCCTTAAGAGATGCTTAAGCGAGATGTGAAATCTTCAAACGGTTTTTTGTCAGGAGGTTGTGAGTGGAAACCAAAGGGTTGACCGCACTGCGTATTAGTTTGGCTTCGCCAGATACCATTCGTAGCTGGTCTTATGGCGAGGTGCTGAAACCGGAGACAATCAATTATCGGCGTCTGCGCCCCGAAAAAGATGGCCTGTTTTGCGAGGCGATCTTTGGCCCGACGCGCGATTGGCAATGTTATTGTGGCAAGTATAAGAACATCCGCTATAAGGGGATTGTGTGCGATAAATGCGGTGTTGAGGTGACTCGCTCGGCGGTGCGGCGTGAGCGCATGGGGCATATTGAGCTTTCTGCGCCGGTGGCCCATGTCTGGTACACGCGCCGCATCCCCTCATACCTGGGGCTGCTGCTGGATATTTCCCGCCGCAACCTGGATCGGGTATTATATTTTGCGCAATATGTCGTCACTTATGTAGATGAGGAAGCCCGTCAGAAGGCGCTCAGACGTCTTGAGGAAAAAATTTCTGCGGTCGAGCGTGAACAGGGCAGCCGCATCAATGCCAAGATCGCTGAGACCAAAGCCGACCGCGATCGCAAGATGACCGAGCTTTCGCACCGCAAGGCTGACATCGAACGCTATTACGAAGATCGCTTCAACGAGCAGTGGGAGCCGATCCGCAAAGAGGGCGAGCGCCTGGAGCGCATCCTGCAAGACACGCTGGAGAAGCAGGCGCGCACGACCATCGCCTTCGAGGATGTTGGCGCGGTGATTGTTGAGGCCGGGGATGTGGTGAACAAGCATCACTTGAACGCCCTGAACCGCGTGATTAAAGACCGCTTCAACGATCTGGAGCGCGACCTGAAAGATCAGAAGCAGCGCGATGTCGAGCATATCAACCTGGATGTCGATCAACTGCGCGCCGACGCCGACCTGGCGATGGAAGGCCTGCGCAATGAATTGGAAGACCAGGCGCATGCGGTGCGCGACGAAAACAGCCGGATGCGCGATGAACTGCTGGAACTGCGCCCGCTGACCTTTATGGGTGAGACGCGCTATCGCGAACTCAAACAGCGTTGGGGACAGGTCTTCCGCGCCGATATGGGCGCTGAGGCTTTCTATGACATCCTCAAGCGCCTAGACCTGGACAAATTGGCCGATGAACTGTGGCACGAGTTGAAGACCTCCAAGAGCAAGCAGAAGCGCAAGAAAGCGACCAAGCGCCTTAAGGTTGTGGAGGCTTTTCGCCGTTCGGGCAACCGCCCCGAATGGATGGTGATGACCGTGCTGCCGGTTATCCCGCCCGATCTGCGCCCCATGGTGCAGTTGGACGGCGGCCGTTTTGCCACCTCGGACTTAAACGATCTCTACCGCCGCGTGATCAACCGCAACAACCGTCTGAAGCGTCTGCTGGAACTGGGCGCGCCGGACGTGATTGTGCGCAATGAGAAGCGTATGCTGCAAGAGGCGGTGGACAGCCTGATTGACAACAGTCAGCGCGGCAAGGCGCTCTCGCGCCGCGGCCGCCGTGAACTGAAATCCCTCTCCGACATGCTCAAAGGGAAGAAAGGCCGCTTCCGCCGCAACCTCTTGGGCAAGCGCGTGGACTACTCTGGCCGCTCGGTGATTGTCGTTGGCCCCAACCTCAAACTCTACCAATGCGGCATGCCCAAGACGATTGCGTTGGAACTGTACCGGCCCTTCGTCATTTCGCGTTTGGTCGCTCACAATTACGCCGCCAACGTCAAAGGCGCCAAGCGCTTTATCGAGCGCAACCGCCCCGAGGTGTGGGAAGTGCTGGAAGAGGTGATCAAAGACCGCCCCGTCCTGCTCAATCGTGCGCCGACCCTGCACCGCCTGGGCATCCAGGCCTTCGAGCCAATCTTGATCGAAGGCAGCGCCATTCAACTCCATCCGCTCGTCACCACCGCCTTCAACGCCGACTTCGACGGCGACCAAATGGCGGTGCATGTGCCGCTTTCACAAAAAGCGGTGCAAGAGGCGCGCGATCTGATGCTTTCCTCCAAGAACCTGCTCAAGCCGGCCGACGGCGAACCGATCATTGGGCCGTCGAAGGATATGGTCTTGGGCGTCTACTATTTGACCAAGACTGAAGACAACCGCCCCCACAAGGGAGATGGACGCATCTTTTCCAACATGGACGAGGTACGCCTGGCCTATCAGTTGGGGCAGTTGGAAGTTCACAGCAATATTTCGTTATACGCCAGGACCTGGTACGACGACGCCAACAACCGCATGCCTGAGCCCAAAGTGCGCCTGCTCAAGACAACGGTAGGGCGGGTCATCTTTAACGATGTGCTGCCCGACGAAATTCGCTTTGTCAACTGGCGGCTGGAAAAGGGCGGCCTGAAAGACTTGATCGCCGACCTTTATGAAATCGGCGGCCTGGAAAAGACCCCCGATATTGCTGATCGCATCAAAGACATCGGTTTTGAATACGCCACCCGCTCAGGCTATACCATCGCCGTGTCGGACATCACCGTCCCGCCCGAAAAGGTCAAGATCATTGACGAAGCGTTGGCCGCCTCCGAAGCGGTGCAGCGCGACTTCCGCCGCGGCTTGCTGACCGAACAGGAACAGAACGAACAGGTCATCCAGATCTGGCAGGATACCACGGCCAGAGTGGCGAAGGCGGTGCGCGATCACATGGATCCGCATGGCAACCTGGCCACTATGGCCAACTCCGGCGCGACCAAGGGCGGCTTCGGGCCTATCTCGCAGCTTGCCGGGATGCGCGGCCTGATGGCTGACCCTGCCGGGCGCATCATTCCTCTGCCCATCCGCTCGAACTTCCGCGAGGGCCTGACCGCCCTGGAATACTTCATCTCCACGCACGGCGCGCGCAAGGGTCTGGCCGATACCGCCCTGCGTACGGCTGACGCCGGGTACCTGACCCGTCGTTTGGTGGACGTGGCGCAGGACGTGATCATCAATGAAGAAGACTGCGGCACCTTTGAGGGCATCTGGATGAAGAAGACCGATAATGTCGCCGGCGAGTCTTTGGGCAACCGCCTCTTTGGGCGCGTGATCGGGGCCAGGCTGGTCGACCCGAAGACGGGCGAACTGTTGGCCGAGCGCGATGCGATGCTCGATCGCGACCTGGTGCGCCGCATTACCAGCTCCAATGTGGAAGAGGTCTTTGTGCGCTCCACCCTGACCTGCGAATTGACGCACGGCGTCTGCTCCAAGTGCTATGGCATGGATATGGGGCGCGGGGCGATGGTGGGCATCGGCTCAGCCGTGGGCATCGTCGCCGCCGAGTCCATTGGCGAGCCTGGCACGCAGTTGACGCTGCGTACCTTCCACAGCGGTGGTGTGGCGGCCGGCGGCGATATTACCACCGGTCTGCCGCGCGTCGAAGAACTGCTTGAAGCGCGCCGCCAGCCCAAAGGCGAGGCGGTGGTTTCTGAAATCTCCGGCACTGCCCATGTGGCGCAGTCCGACAAATACAGCGAGCTGCGTTTGGTGCGCGTCGAACACAGCGAAATGATCAAGGATGAGTTTGACATCCCCGAGGGCTGGTCTATCGCCGCGTTGGATGGCGGCGAAGTGGCCGCCGGCGATGTGTTGGCTTTCAAAGACGATGCCACGATTGCTTCACAGCACAATGGCCGCACGCGCCTGGAAGGCAATAAGGTGATCGTGTCTTACGAAGCGCGGCAGGAAAGCGAGTACGAAATCCCCTCCACTGCCCGCCTGCTGATCAAAGAAGGCGATCACGTTGAGGCCGGCCAGCCGCTCACCGAAGGCTCGCTCAACCCGCACCAAATCCTGCGCATCCAGGGGCCGCGCGCCTGCCAGTTGTACCTGCTTTCTGAAGTGCAGAAGGTGTACCGCTCGCAGGGTCAGAACATCAACGACAAGCACTTCGAGGTGATCATCCGCAAGATGATGGCCAAAGCGCAGGTCGTGCGCCCCGGCGACACCAACTACCTGCCGGGCGACTTGATGGACATTCTGGAACTGAAACGCACCAATGAGCGCCTGCTGGCCGAAGCCAAGCGCCCGGCGCGTTTCGTTGAGGTGCTGTTGGGGATCACCAAGGCCTCCCTCAGCACCGACTCCTTCCTCTCCGCGTCTTCCTTCCAGCACACGATCAAGGTGCTGGCCGGGGCGGCGATTGCTTCCAGCAAGGACCCGCTTTACGGCTTGAAGGAAAACGTGATCATCGGCAAGCTGATTCCGGCCGGCACCGGCTTTGTGCATGGCCGCTTTGCCGACGAGGAAGAATCGGCGACCAACGGCCAGCCGGCCGAAGATGCAGCCGGCGGCGGCGAGGACTACGAGGACGAAGAGCTGATCGGCTCGGATTTCGCCCTGTTAGACTGATCCCTCTCGATTAAAGCACAGACCCTCCAGGCAGTCCGCTGCCTGGAGGGTCTTTTGCTGCCAGCCCGGCGCTATTCCTGGCCGCCGGCGCGGCGGAAAAACTCCTCCGTCAGCCCCGGCAGAATGGTATCCGCCTTGACCGCCGCGATGTACTGCGCCAGGTAGTCGGCCATCAAGCGCACGATGACCGCCCCCTTGGCCGGCGTCGCCGGCGCGGCCTCGCCGGCGTAGTGATCGGGATAGTCGGCGTACCACCAAATGCCGTTGTACGTCCCTGGCAGGTCGCCCATCCGCCCCAGCGGACGCGCCGCCGCCTGAGGAACGCGCTCCATCTTGACCAGTTCAGGATACGTTCCCAAGACCATGCTCGTTTCCTCTTCACAGGCGTGGCCGCCGAAGTCTGTGTCGCGCAGCGCCTCCCATTCTCGCTCGCCAGCCTCGCTCATCACGCGGGTGGGAATGTACAGCGTATAGGGCTTTTGCTCCCAAAGCTGCGCCTGCGCCAGGAAGCGCAGCAGGTGATAGTTGCCGCCGTGCGCGTTGTACAAGATGATCTTCTTGAATCCGTTGCGCCCGATCTCGTCCAACACACTTTGCAGCAGATCGAGCAGCAGCGTGGGCCGCAGGGTGAACGCGCCGGGGAAGGCGCGCGCCTCGTAGATTTGCCCAAAATAAAACAGCGGAAAGACCACCGCCGGTTCCTTCTCGGCAGCCAGGCAGGCCAGGCGGTGCCCGACCAACGCATCTGTGCCGAGCGGCAAATGCTCACTGTGCTTTTCCAGCACCCCCAGGCTCAACACACAAACGCCAGTTTCCTTCACCGCCGCGGCAAAATCTGTGGCGGTCAAATTTTCCCATTGCATATTGAACTCCTTTTTTAGATTAAACTTTTGCGGCAAACCGTTCAAGCAGCCACCGGACAAAACATAAAGATATCTTACCACAGCGTTGACATTTCTTCACTTTCCCCTTACGATTACCCCATCCTTCCTACTTCCCACTTCCCACTCCCACTCTCCACTCTCCATTCCCCATTCTCCACTTCCCATTTTTCACCCCCACTTCTTACTCCCTATGGAACTCGGTCTCGTACACTCCGTTGA
>CAIQJJ010000639.1 GCA_903872065.1 uncultured Anaerolineales bacterium
CTGCCCACCACCACGGCGGTTTCCAAAAGCTGTCTGGTTGCCGGAACGCTGGAGCAAACCGACATCCAGGAATCTGGCTATACGGCAGCCTTGAAAAGCCGTTTCAGCGATTATGAGGTCGCCTATTTGCCCAAAGTGGATGATCTCAACCAGCGCAATCGTTTCCCTGAAAACTTGTTGCTGCTGAACTACCTGCCAGTAGACACCACTTTGCACAAAGATGAAAAGCAGATCGGCGTTACCCATACCGCCGAGATCGAGCTATTCCTGCAAACTCTGGTGGATGCGATTGTGCAATTTGCCCGCCGCGCCAGAGTGGAAGAGAATCTGGTCGTCTACATCGCTTCAGATCATGGCTCGACCAAAATTCCGACCGCCGCGCCCAACCCGATTGATGTCAAGCATTACAAGAAAGAGGCCGCCGACAAACAGCATCCCAGCGATCCGCATCATCGTTTCCTGGCCGTTGCCGCTCAGCGCGCCCAACATCCCACCGACTATGATCAGCAGCATTGTTATGCGCTGCCGGCGGCCCAATTTGGCGTTTCTGCCAGTTATTTTATCCCCAGGGGATATGGGCGCTTCTTGCAGACGAACGAAAGCCTGTACGTCCACGGTGGGCTGACGCCAGAAGAAACGATCATTCCCTTCGGGCGCTTTGTTCGTACCGAACTGCAGGTCTTGCAGCCCGCCTTCTACCTGGAAGACCCCCGCCTGCGGCTTTCGGTGAAAACCAGCCTGACTGTGCGGGTGCGCAATCCCAACCCGGACGATCTCGTCAACCTTGAACTGCGGGTTAGCGAGTCCGATCTCGCTGCGACGATTGTCGAGCGCGTCCCGGCCGGAGCGCAGCAGAGCGTGTCGCTGCCGCTGCGCGTCAAAACTCGTCCGGGCGCCGCGCCTTTGCAATCTATTACCCTGGAAGGCAGCTTCGAATACCAGGGAAACATGGTAAGCTTAACCACAGAACCGTTGGCTGTGACGGTAAAGCCATTGACCGAAGACAAGACTACCTTCGATTTTGATTTTTAGGAGCCTGGTATGTTGGCAGCCTTTGAACAGAAAGCGCTGGATTATTTTGGCGATGTCATTATCAACAAGTCGTTGATCTACAAGGCCGGTTTCGGGGCGCGCGCCATCCCGACCTACGTTGGCGAGTGGATTCTTTCCAAATTCACCGAGGATGGCAATTTGACGGAAGGCAGTCGCGAGCGCATTGCTGCTTTTCTGGGAAAATACCTGCCTACCAAAGGCCAGAAGGATGAGATCAAGAATCACTTGCTCAAAATGGAAACGGTGCAAATCCTGGACGATTACAGCGTCACCGTCAACCTGCGCAACGGCCAACGCAATTTGCGCATCCCCATGCTGGATATCAGCGACGCGTTCATCAGCCAACAGATTGTGGATCAAAACGAATTGTTGGTGACGAGCGGCGTGTGGGGCATCGGATCGTTGTTCTACGTCCCGCCAGATGGCCCTGGCGATCAGGGGCAGGTGTGGATGCGCGAATTCAAGCCGTTTCAGATCAGCAACGTAGACCTGGAATATTATCAGGAATGCCGCCAACATTTCGAGACATCCGAGTGGATTGACCTGATGGTCTCCTCGATGGGTTTCAACCCGCGCGCCCAAACGCTGCGGCAGAAAATGATCTTAATCACCCGCCTCTTGCCGTTGATCGAGCCGCGCTTGAACATTGTCGAGCTGGCGCCTAAAGGCACAGGCAAATCGTTTGTGTACGACAACTTATCGCGCTATGGCCGGGTGGTGGCGGGCGGGAAGATCACCCCGGCGGTCTTGTTCCATAACCTGGCCGTCCAATCTCCTGGCCTGATCACGCGTTACGATGCCATTGTCCTGGATGAAGTGCAGAGCATCAGCGGCGACAGCGCCGGGGAATTGATCGCTGGCTTGAAGGTCTATCTTGAATCGGGGCGCTACAGCCGCGGCAGCACGATGGGCACCGCCGAAGCCAGTTTTGTGATGATGGGCAATATCACCCTGGACGAACGCCGCCAGCCGATCTATCAGGACACCGGCCTGTTTCGCGAAATCCCCAATTTCTTGCAAGAGACGGCTTTTATTGACCGCATTCATGGGCTGATCGCCGGCTGGGAGATGGGCCGCGTGACCGAGGACACTCCCTCGCAGAACATGGGCTTCAAGGGCGATTTCTTTTCCGAAGTGCTGCACGCCCTGAGAAACGCCGCCGGGCATGGCGAGTACGTCTCGCAGAACATTCACCTGGTGAATTGCAACGATCTGCGCGACCGCAAGGCGATCACCCGCCTGGCGACGGGTTTCCTGAAGGCGCTGTTCCCCAACATGCAGCCGAGCGAGGATGAGTTCCGCGAGTACTGCGTCAAGCCGGCGGTGGAGCTGCGCCAGCGCGTGCGCGATGAGTTACATAAGTTGGATCCGGAGTATGCGGTGGTCAAAATTGGATGGGAGTGAGATATGCCAGTAGAGATTGAACGAGCGATTGTCCGCATTCGAGATGAAGAAAGTATTTGGGGGGCTGGTGTTTTGATTACCCCATGCAAGGTTTTGACCTGTGCCCATGTGGTGGCCGATGCGCTGAATAGCGCTATTAGCGAACAAGCGCCGGAAAGCTTGGTTTCTTTAGACTTTCCTCTGGTTGCAGAAGGGCAACTTCTTAAGGCTCATATTGTTGGATGGCGGCCAGATCGAGATGCCGCACTTCTTGAAATCGTAGGGGATTGCCCTATTGGAACGCAATACTTACCTCTGAGAGCGGGTTTTGATCACTCTAACCATCAGTTTCAGGTA
Source organism: uncultured Anaerolineales bacterium (assembly GCA_903872065.1). Taxonomy (GTDB): domain Bacteria; phylum Chloroflexota; class Anaerolineae; order Anaerolineales; family UBA4823; genus CAIQJJ01. The sequence continues at coordinate 2,794 of CAIQJJ010000639.1, forward strand.
TGCGGTTTTCCGCGCGGTCGAGACTATGGTATCTGGAGTTTCGGTCGAATCCTACGAGCAAATGCCCGAGGCCATATACAGATTGAATCGGAGACAGCAGCGTATGTTGAGCAGGGCTTTAGCGGTAGTCTGGTGTGGGATGCTGAAATCGAA
>CAIQJJ010000640.1 GCA_903872065.1 uncultured Anaerolineales bacterium
GGGTGTAGCCGGTGAGAGTGGTGAATGCCGGGTTGACCCATTGGATAAAGCCCTTCGTATCGGTCAAAACGATGGCGTTGGCGGCTGAGGCGAGCGCCGTGGTTTGCAGCCCCAATTGTTCACTGGCGCGCTTGTGGGCGGTGATATCGCGCAGAGTAATGACGTGACCGAGCAGGCGCTTCTGTTTGTCGTGCAGCGGGGCAATGCGCATTTCATACCATTCAGGCGTACCGTTGGTCTCGATGCTGATCTCATGCAAGGCTTCTGGCGCGGTCAAGAAATCCCCGTTCAAGCCGGGCCAGCCAGTCAGCGCCTCCGCCGCGCCCTGGCCGATCAAGCTGGCGGCTGGCCGGCCGATCAGCTTTTCTGCCGCAGGATTGAGATCGGCGATGCGTCCCTGGGTATCCAGGAAGATCATCCCGTCTTTCATTTCCTCCACGATCATCTGGCGCGCCGCGGCGCAGGCTGTGGCTTGAGGTTGAGGAGAATCGCTGTCCATCTTATTTGGCCGGCCGGAAGACCGGCATGGGAACGTCGCGTTTGTTGGCAAAAAAGCCATCGGGCAGGCTCAGGGGAGTATAGATCGCCCGGTTTCCCAGGGAGCCAGAGCGAATAATGTAAATTTGCGTCAGGTTGCCTTCTCCTAGCGCAATATCTTGAAACGCAAAGACCAGGTAGCTCCCATCCGGACTCCAGTGCGGATCGCGGTAACAACAGGTGACATCGCGCAGCGGGTTGATTTGCTCCCCTTTATGCAGCTCGGCATTGTAGAAATACATGTCGGCAAACCCGCCGTTGCGGAACGTGCCGCCGATCAACACAAACGAAGACTCGCCGTCCCAGGTGAAGCTTTCAATGATTGGATTGGCGTCATAGCCCTTGATCGAAAAGCGGGTTGCGGGGAACTGATCTTTGCGCTGGGGGCCGATTTCACAATTCGAAATGTCCAGCACATCAATCAAATCCACCTGCTTGCCCTGCACGGCGCCCAGGAAATCCACCGCCATTCGCTGCATATCGGTTGACCACTGCACCCATTTAACGGCGATTGCCGTGCCAGTAGTGCTGGCGTACGGCCCAAGCGCCGGGCAGACTGCGTTATTTTTGAGCGTGCTCAGCTTGCGCGTCTCACTCAACTGCGCCAGGTCGTAAGGCACAACATACAACTGCTGGTAAAACACAATTGCGACCTGCTTGCCGTCCGGCGAAATCTGAAACAAGCTGAGCGTATTCACATTGGCGGCGTCAAAACAGGCGATGTCGTCCACCCGTCCCGTCTCAATGGCGACCATCTTGGCGCAGTTGCCGCTGATATAGACCACCGCATTGCCGTCCGGCGACCACTGCAAATCCTCTTTGATCGTGCCGTCGCTGGTCAACTGTTGGGGATTGCTCCCATCTACTCCCATCACCCAGATATCGTTGTTTTTATCAAACAAAGCGATCCTGTCTGCCCCGCCAATGGTGACAACTTCGGGGACAGGCGTCTCAGTGGGTAGGGGAGTCGCCGACGGTTCGGGCGTGAGCGTCGCGGTCTCGCTCGGCGCGGCAGTGGCGCTTGGCGCGATGGTATTACTCGGCGCGGCGGTTGCAGTCGCCTCAACGGCGGTAATTTCCTTAGCCGCCTCAACGACCTGCGTCTCCTTAAGCAGCACGGTCTCCTTAACTACCTCCGTAGCAGGAATGGCAGCAGATGAATCGGTCGCGGTTGTCAGGGCGGCTGCCAGCTTCCCGGGCAGGGTTGGCGTCGCCTCCGCTTTGCTCAACAATCCCGTGCTTACAGCAACCACCAGGGACAAGGCAACGACTCCCAGCAGACCTAGTACGCCGATCGCGCCTAACGCCCAACCCCAGGCAGGGATGCCGGGGCGCGGCGCAGCTTGCAGCTCGGTCTCTGCACTGCCGCTCGCAAGCGCCGTGCGCCCTCCAGCTTGCGCGCCGCTCTTCGGCGGCGCCGTTTTCGGTTTGGACAGGCTGGCGGCCGGGCCGGCCCCAGAAGCCAGGCGGGTGGCGGCGGCGCTGTTCCCAGCCGGCGGGGTGGGCATCTCCCCTCGCGCCGCCTGTTCAATCGCCTCCGCCAGGTCTCTGGCTGTGGAATAACGATCCTCACGATCTTTGGCCAACATGCGCTCTGTCACCATTTCCATTTCCGGCGAGACATCCTGCTTCAGATCGCGGATCTGCGGCACAGGTTCGAGCAAGTGCATCATCATCATTTTGGCCGGCGTATCGGCGCGATAAGGGGTTGTTCCGGTGAGCATCTGGAACAAAATCACGCCAAAGGAATACAGATCGCTGCGCCCATCAATCTCTTTGTCGCCCTGCACCTGTTCGGGACTCATATAAGCTGGCGTACCCAAGATCGCGGTGCCGGTCAGTGAGACGCCGGCTGCGCCCTGGTTTAAGCGTGCGATGCCAAAATCGCTGATATAGGCATTGTCATATTGGTCGAACAGAATATTCCCCGGTTTCAGATCGCGATGGACAATCCCCTTTTGGTGGGCGGCGTCCAACGCCGGCGCCAGGCGGCTGACGAAATGGGCAATTTCTTTGAGCGAGAGAGGGCCTTTTTGCAGCCGGTCGGCCAGCGACCCGCCGGCCATATAACGCATCACGATGTAGGGTTGTCCGTCTTCTTCGCCGAAATCGTACACCGGCACAATCGCCGGGTGTTCGATCAGAGCAATGGTCTTGGCTTCGCGTTCGAAGCGCGCTCGAAATTGAGGATCATGCAAAAACTCGTGGGGCAGCACTTTGATGGCGACATCGCGTTCGAAGCGCGGGTCGTAAGCATAGAAGACGGTCGCCATGCCGCCGCGACCGAGTTCAGAGCGGATTTCGTACCTGCCAAATTTCGTGGGGGTCATAAGTGAGCGTTGTATCCTGCAAAACAGAGAAAATGGACTGTTGGCGCAAAGCTACCACTCTGAATTGTAGCGAGGTTGAGAGATTTGTGCAAGTAAAATTCGTCTTTAGATATGGATTTTCTGTCCTGGCAAAGATTGACCATGTTTACCTTCATCTTTACCGGCGATGAGGCCGGAGATGTCAGCATGAACTTCGCCAAAGGCGCATCCCGCTATTTTGTGATGGCGGTTATCGCCACATCCGATCCCGACGGTTTACGCGCGGTGTTGGAGAAGGTGCGCCAGGAGGCCAATTTGCCCCAAACTTACGAGTTCGGTTTCAATTCGGTCTCCTCAGCGCGATTGCGGGAACACGTGTTTACGGCGCTTGGAGTCGCCAATTTCGAATCCTGGGCGCTGATCGTAGACAAACCTACCTTGCCCGATTCGTTCAAGTTCTTCATGTCAGAGATCATGTTTAGGCAACACCCCAAAGGATGAAAAAAGACGCTTTCGTAGTGACGGCTTCAGCCGTTATGGGCAAGGTTAGCGACTGAAGTCGCCACTACAAGCGCCCGACCGGTCTATTTTCGTAATAGGCCGGGACATGTATCTCATTTTTATTTCCGAATTGATTCAGCGCATTCCCGCCGAGAAGCGCGAAAAAGCCACGCTCATCCTGGACGAGTTCGGCGATCCTGATAAGACCCGTGAGGAACTCAAGCGGCTCATGAAAAAGCGTGCAATCAGGCACGGGTTTCAGCGTATTTCGATGCGCCGTTCTAAGAGTGAACCGCTCATCCAGATTGCGGATCTGGTCGCAGGTTCCATTTTGCGCCGCGATGCGCATCACGAGAGCGAAGCCTACGACATGATTTCAAGCAGGATGAGAAATGTGATCGAATCTCATTAAAGCAACCCGCCCCGCTAGCCCGATCCATCACGTGTAGATGGGGGCAGGCAGCCACAATCGGCCACTTTTCGCGGGGCGGGAGAAGTCATCAGACTTTTACTCTCGCATCATACCAATTTTTACTTGTAGAATCAATGCTGCAATCAGCAATTCCAAGTTTGGAGGCGAGTTTGGCGAAAAAACTGTCCAACGGATTGGCAGAGCAGAGTGAACGGATGATGCCTCCTGCCGCGGGATGCTGCGCCAGGGTAGACAATCCGCTCAATCCGTTCTAATAATCCGTTGGACAGCTTTTCCACCACACTCACTTCCTGATTTGGAACTGCCAACAACCCATAGAAAGGAGCCTGATAAGCAGTGTATCATTGGTGGGGCAAAACTCCGGCAAAAATAAACTTTTTGTGCTATAATTTTGTTAACCCTTTTCGTTAACAAAGTCGTTATATAGATAAGGATATATGTTTTGATCACTTTATTCGAAGACTCGGATTTCCGCGATGAATGCAATAACGATAAACTTTTGAAGCGTCGCCAGGGCGATTTGCGGGCCAAGAAAATCCGTCAGCGATTGGATAATTTGAGGGCTGCGAACTGCCTGAGTGACATGAAGTCGCTCCCTGGCAGATGTCATGAACTCAAAGGGGATCATCGCGGCCTGCTGTCTCTTGATTTGGACCATCCCTGGCGTCTGATTTTTGCGCCGGCAGACGATCCGCTGCCTTTGAAAAGCGACGGTGGAATTAATTGGGATAATGTTCGCACGGTAAAGATTCTCAGAATCGAGGATACCCATGATTGACGCCTTTGTAAATGAATATCTACCCGACCGCGTTTCGCCGCCCGGCGAGACTTTATTGGAAATGCTGGAAGAACGCGGCATGTCGCAGGCGGAACTTGCTGGACGTACTGGACGCCCCAAAAAGACCATCAATGAAATTATCAAGGGTAAAGCGTCTATTACGCCGGCGACCGCTTTACAATTGGAGCATGTGTTGGGCGCGCCGGCCAGTTTTTGGAATAACCGCGAGCAGCATTACCGTGAAAGCCTGGCGCGCCAGGCGGAACGCGATTCTCTTGAAGGTCAGGTGGGATGGCTTAACCAATTCCCAATTCGAGAAATGGTGAATTTAGGCTGGCTACCGCCAACCAACGACTCCATTGAGATGCTGGAGAACGTCCTGAACTTCTTTGGAATTGCCGCGCCAACTCAATGGCAGCGAATTTGGGAGGCGGGCGTTGCTTTTCGGAAATCTCCAGTATTTGAAAGCGACCCATTTGTCATTTCGGCCTGGCTGCGGCGTGGAGAAATTGAAGCCCACCAGATAGATTGCGCCCCTTACGACGGGGATCGGTTTGTCTCCGCTTTAAGCGCGGTGCGTGACTTGACAACTCAGCCTCCAGAAGTATTTCAGCCAGAAGTGCAGCGTCTGTGCGCGGCGGCCGGCGCGGCGGTAGCGTTTGTGCCGGAACTGCCAAAAGCGCGCATCAGCGGCGCGACCCGCTGGATAAACCC
>CAIQJJ010000641.1 GCA_903872065.1 uncultured Anaerolineales bacterium
CAGCCAACGCTAGATGCACTCTCAACCGAATTAGAACACCCAAAGGGTGTCGCAATGGATAATGGTTATTTCAGTGCCAGCAACATCGCAGCCTCAGAACAGCGCGGGATCACTCCTTACATCGCAACTGGCCGCGAAGCACACTACAAGAGCGTGGATAACCTGCTTGCCCAGCTTCCAGATGAACCACCTGCAGATGCCAGCCCAAAAGAGAAAATGGCCTATCAACTGGCTACTGCTATCGGCAAAGAAATCTATCGTTTGCGCAAATGTACAGTTGAACCGGTGATCGGTATTATCAAAGAAGTCCTGGGGTTCCGACAGTTCTCTCTGCGTGGCTTATTGGCTGCGGCTGGAGAATGGTGTCTGGTTTGTCTGGCTTTCAATCTGAAACGCATGCACACCCTGTATGTGGCCCAAGACTTATTCTAATCGGGGTGCTTTGGCGCGCCCATGCTCAGTCAACGAAAGGATTTCGTCCTATGAACAATGCCATTTTGTGCCTGTTTTGCCGAAATCAACGGCTACTTAGGCTCTATTCTGCCGCTCAAGCAGGTCAGATCTTTGTCTCTCCGACAATCTGCTAGTTCCCGCAGTAGCCGTAGTTTTTCCGAATGCCAAATATGCCTGGTGTCAGATGCACTACCTGGGTAATGCTGCAGAGCCAGTGGCTGAAACGGACGAAGCGATGAAGGTTGATCTGCGTCAACGCGTGCGAGCAGAGATTGGCGAACTGATTCGCCGAGAAAAAGTCGAGCAGACCGGCGTTTTGACTGTCACGGGCAGCTTGCCTTCGCCGATTGCACCGAACACCCCCGCAAAAACGCCTCAGACTCCTGCTGCACACGCTGCTTCCCCTGTATCTTCACCAACCACTCTGGAGCGAGAAAGCGAAACGATCCGACAAGACCTGTGCCGCCGGATTCGTTACTTGCTGACACTCAAGGGACGCCTCCCCTTTCGCCTGGCTGGTGTGGAAATGTTTGAACGTCTCAGGGAAGTCCGTGATTGTCTTGACCATCTGCTCACACGCCACCCTGATCCTCAATTACTCCAACTCAGACAGGGGCTTCAAGTCGCTCTGGAAACCACCCAAGCAGAATATGATCTCGTCCATCAAGCAGCAGGCTGGCTGGAACATATCGCCTTCATTCTCGACCCCCAGAAAAATCCGATCCGCTCAGGCGATGAAGTGAAGAAGGAACTCTTTGCTTACCTCGAACAGATCCATATCCAAAGCCAAGACCAACCTCGCTTGAATACGTTCTACCAAACCATTCAACGAACCACAGATAGCTATGCTCCCGGTCTATTTCACACCTACGATATCCCCGGTTTGCCGCGTACCAACAATGCCCGCGAAAGTGAATTTCGGGATCTCAACCGACGTTTGCTCTCGACAACAGGTCAAAAAGGTTTGACCAAGCGTCTGATCCAGCGCGAAGGTGCTTGGGAACTCATCCCCAGACCAGCCTCTCTGGAGGCTACGGTAAAGGCCATATCTCATATTTCAACAGAAGATTTTCAAGATGAGCGTCAACGCGTTAGAGAACACCGAAATCGTTTCAGACTACATACTCGTTCTGGAAAACAATCGCGATCCCAACTCAAACGCCTGGAGCAGCGTTGGGCCAATCTCTACCCCAACAGTTCATAGCAAGTTATGCGGTATTGCCTTTTTACCTTCCTTACCTTCCACAATGGGAGGCGCTACGGCATTTTTATCCTGGAAAAGAAGATTCGATAATTTTGCTTCCGCCAACAATTCGGCCTGGAATTCGTTTCCAATCAAGGATTTGACCGATATTGTTTTATCTCCAGTACCTACCACCTTGACAAAAAAGAACTGCCGGGATAACCGATATGATACAGTTTCGTTTGGGTGCCAGTTTGCAGCGTCGGTACTCCAGTTCAATATTTCTCGCGTCTGATCCACATCTCGCTTGCCCAGGTATTCCTGGGCCAATTTACGCAATTCAGGCTGATCGCCCAATAAACATAAGAAGCCGCCTATAATCTCCCGGTTTTGAATATAAGGTGCCCATTCCGAAAAATAATTTCTCAACAACTCTGCGCCGGCGTTCAAATCACGCTCATATTTGCCCGGCTCAGTAGAGAGACTAGAGACTTCCAACC
>CAIQJJ010000642.1 GCA_903872065.1 uncultured Anaerolineales bacterium
CCCACCGTTTTGAGCCTAAAAAGGCCTTTTTTGCAGGGGGGGTACGCAGGCGATTTGGATGTGGGACGCCAATGGCTAAAATTGGTTCATTGCGGCGCTCAAAGGGGAGAACCCTGGTGGTTTTCACCGTCCAGAGCGATAGGCAGTGGGAGGTTTTTGCAAAATTTGGATTACCCTCTGAATCATCCGATGCTCGCAAGGGTATTTTGACAAGAATACGACGAGAACCTGCTGGAAAAGACGCCGCCCGCTCTGAATCATCCGATGCTCGCAAGGGTATTTTGACATTTCTTGCAAAGCCGCCAGGTGCAGGCGTACCCTCGCCCGGCTCTGAATCATCCGATGCTCGCAAGGGTATTTTGACGACAATGATCACGTCGAGTCTTACCAACCCTGCTATCCTCTGAATCATCCGATGCTCGCAAGGGTATTTTGACTTCTTCCATATCCTCGTCTTCCATCTCCTCGTCGTCTTCCTCTGAATCATCCGATGCTCGCAAGGGTATTTTGACGCGTTCCGCAGGACGATAACCGATGCAGGCACGGGGGTACTCTGAATCATCCGATGCTCGCAAGGGTATTTTGACCCGATGCGCTTTTTGATCTGGCGTTGCTATGGGTTGCTCGCCTCTGAATCATCCGATGCTCGCAAGGGTATTTTGACTCATACCATCCGCCAGCAGTAGGCAGAGCCGTGCCGGGAGCGCTCTGAATCATCCGATGCTCGCAAGGGTATTTTGACCCATCCGCCAGACCAGGCAGGATGACGCAATCGATATTTGCCTCTGAATCATCCGATGCTCGCAAGGGTATTTTGACCGGCAAATTTGGCGGCAGTTGATCCTCAAGCAGCCTCGCTCTGAATCATCCGATGCTCGCAAGGGTATTTTGACGTAATAGTCTACGGTTGCCAGCAGCCAGCGATCCAGGCTCTGAATCATCCGATGCTCGCAAGGGTATTTTGACGATGCTGCGCGGCGAGTTCGACGGCGGCCTGGCGTGGCTCACTCTGAATCATCCGATGCTCGCAAGGGTATTTTGACTGCTTTGCCATCCACCGCTACGAACGAGCTATGGCGATACTCTGAATCATCCGATGCTCGCAAGGGTATTTTGACTTTCTTTTCATTCCATGAACTCTCCGATTGGAACAACATTGCTCTGAATCATCCGATGCTCGCAAGGGTATTTTGACCGGCTTGACCGCGACCTGGGGGTTAGCGGCTGAACGCTCTGAATCATCCGATGCTCGCAAGGGTATTTTGACGGTTTTGGGGATGTGGCGATAAAGGCGAGTTGGGACATGCTCTGAATCATCCGATGCTCGCAAGGAGGGGTGGACAGGGCAAATCGATGTTACGAACGGGTTACGATGGGGTTACGAAAAATCGTAACCTGGGAAAGGCAGCACCTTAACAAAGCGTAACCTGGTCGTAACCTGGGTATACGAAAAAACGAGAAGTCGTAACCTGGGGAAATGGTTTCAATAGGGGGGGATTGAAAGTCGAAACCCACCTCAATAGGGGGTCGAGAGGGGGATTGAGGTCGCATTGAGGTAGAGCAAACCTACCGATTCACCTCACCCTGGCCGGGCAAAACGAGTTAGAATGAGAATGGGATCAGCGAATGACGCGGGGAGCGCGTCAGGCTGGTTGAGTTGCGCCCTCTGATGAGGAGCTTGCCAGATTCAGTGCTGATTTGCGCTGGCAGACTCGTTGGAGGGCGTACAGGTTGATGAGGACATAGATGAGAGTGTTGAGGTTGCGGATGGAATCGGCGTTGCGCAACTTGGGACGCTCGATACCGAAGGCGACGGCCTGGCTGTTGACACGTTCGTCGGCAGTGCGCTGGCGGTAGATTAGCTTGTAAGCATCGGAGTTGCGATCGAGGGTGTGACGGATGCGAGCGCCAGGTGAAGTGGCAAGGGTGGTAGCGCAGCCGCCTTTGTTCCAGTGCTCATCGTTGACGGGGCAAGGTTGGTTGGTGGGTGTTGGGAAGAACAAAGGACAGACGTACTCGCCGCGATCGTATTCGATGATCAGGCTGGTGCGGTCGCGATAAGTCATTTTGAGCGGCATGGCAAGATTGGCAGGACACAGAGGTAGGCCATTAGGGTCGAAAATGCGCGACATGCCTCTGCCTTTTTCGACGAGAGGAATGGCTGCGAAGCCACCGGAATTGTGAAAGTAGTCGTAGATATAGAAAGCGTCGAAGGCAGCATCCATTGCGCCAAACTTGGGACGAAAACCCAGGCGACGTTCGATTTCAGCCATGAGTGGGAAGAAGTAGCTGACATCAGCATGGTCGAAGGTTTGAGTAAGTTCGGCAATGACGAATTCTCCCCAGTCAGGGACTTTGGTTGCGACGACGCCAGAGCCATAGCCCCAGTAAAATTCAGCTTCACCAACGGGGATCTTGTCGGCAGGCACAGGATTTGCTGCGGGCGTGGGGTGTGGAGTCTGTTCTTTTTTCGAGCGCTGATTCTTGCGCCGCTTGCAGCCTAACTTGCAGTCGGGGTCGCCAGCGGGTTGCTGGTTTTTGTCGTAGCGTTTGCCATCAATGTAAGCTTTGGGGTTGTTCTCCTTAACCCAGGCGATGATATGTTTGGTGTCGAGTGAGATTGTCTGCCCAAAGTCATCCACTTCGCTGGATATACTCTAAACGGTGGAGATTTTTACTTTTTGGAACGACTGGAAGTTCCACGATAACAACGTTTCCAGTTCATCTCTGTGTTCCGTATGAGCATTTTGGATGCAATCCGTAATAGCTTGTTTGAATCCATCGAACTTGGGATAGTATTTGGAGTACAAACATTCTTTACGCACATAGCGCCAGAATCGCTCAATGAGATTGAGATGCGGAGAATACGACGGCAGGAACAATAGTTCAATTCCCAGACTGGCGGCATGCTGTAACACCAATCCACATTTTTGATAGCGGGCATTGTCCAACACAATCGTTATCGTCTCACCTGCATATCTGGCGGCGATTTTCGTAAGCAACAGACAGACACTCTCCGCATTGATGTAGGTTTCATTCGTGATGGTCAAGATTTCTTTCGTCACGGCCTCGACTGCACCGAGTACATTGAAGCGTTGGCGACCTGAAGGAGAGGCAATGAACAAACGAGCAAAGCACCAAACCCTGGATAAACAGGCCCCCATCACAAAATGGGCCGCATCCATGAACAAAACCCGGCGTTTTCCTGCTTTGGCTTCTGCCAAACGAGGCTCTAATTCCTGGGTCTGGAATGCCTCCTGTTCCGCTTGCTTGTCTGGATCGGCAGCCCGACCTGGAACATAGCCCACCTTGAGACATTTCATCCCGATCCGTTTCATGAATGCCCGCGTTTGAGTGGGGTTGCGCTCCAAGCCAGTCTGTTCCTTGATCATCGTCTGCGCCTCTGCTACGGTACGCGGTGGATGTTCCTTGAAATAGGTTTCCAGCGTTGCAGCATGCTCATCCAATGCGCTAGATGGGCCTGTATACCCGTTTTTTTTAACTGCTCGATGCCGCCTTCTTGATATTGCTTCAAGTAGGCGACCAGCGTCGGTTTTGAAATCCGGACCAACCGACAAATTTCCTGGTGTTCCAGTCCCCGGCTTTTGAGATACAGCGCCTCCATTTTCTTTTGGACTTTTGGATCCGGATAATGGTAGCGCTCGTACTCCAGTGCGTCTATTTCTTCAGGTGTGAATTCAAGAGCAATCATTTCGGGCCTCACAGTGATTGGAAACTTCAGGACCTATATACCATAGAATTCAGCCTAATAAAAGTCAAATTTCAGCCCGTGCGGAGTATAACATCGCTTGACGCAAATCCTTGGGGCGCACAGCCCATCTTTGTTGAATAGAAAATTGATCGCGCTTTTTAGCCCGTCGTAATCCTTCCTCAATTTCCCGCACTTCCTCATCTAAGCGTAAGGGACGTGTGTCCTTTGGGTTTGCTGCCAAGATTAGAATCTTAGTGTTCTGGCTCATTTTCTGTGATTATTCGCAATGAAACAACTACCTTAAACACCAATATTTCACCTTCTTATCATGGAGAGGGCTAACGTTCCGCTTCACCGGCGGCAGGGCGAAATCAGAACCAACTTTGGAATTTGAGATAACCCATTTTAGCCCGTACACTGAGTTTGAGTCTGGCAATCTATTCGCCGTTTACATGGTGCTGTACGAATCATCCATCACGCATTGATATAGTCTATTTAAATTATCTCCTGAACGGACTGCTTTGTCAAGAGTTGCAGCAATTCTCGATATGAAAAACGACAATCAAGCCCCTATGCAAAAGGCGAAAAAGACGCTAAGGAATGAGAATTAAATAACCATCTGATTTGAGGGCATACGGGGTGGCTAAGTTCGGACACTTATTTAATCCGCGTTCCTAAGGACAATAAATTCGGATCAGGTTTTTGCGGAAGCATTTTTATTGTCTCGCAGGCGTAGCAGTAGCCACGATAGTAAGCTTTCAAATCCAATACGCTGAAATCTTGGTTGTCTTTTCGGTGAGTGCGCAACAATGCCTGACTAAAATTCACCATAAAGACAATACCTTCGCCATTTTTACCCAAATCTTCTGTGCTTTCTTAAATCTGCAAGCCGTGATTTTTCGTAGTGGGCGTCTCGAACTACTACGTCAGTTCGCTGACGCAACAATCTTGTACACTTGAGCTTTCAGAATCACAGGCTCCGCTTCGGTGGTCGCGCACACAATGTCCACATCATGGGTTGAGTCTTGAATCTCCACTTCGCCCACCGCCCACGAAAGCCCGCTCCAGATAGCCTTATCGTAATGCCGGGTAACGTTCAGCGGGCGGCCGGCCTGGCTGGCCTGAATGCTCAGGATGCGCCCCAATGCGACCCCATCCGGCGGAGCGCCGCCGGTGCTGCGGAACACCCTGCCGTCGGGGCGGTATTGCTGGAAGATGACGCGTAGTGTGCCGGGTTGAGCGAGGCGAATGTGACACTCCGTTTGCTTTGGCCCTTGCGCCAGCCAGTCCACATCGAGGGGGGTAATGGCCGCCGGGATCAGTACATCCTCCATGACGCCAAAATCATATTGTTCGAGCGCATAAGCGCCAAAGCCAATCAGCGCCATTTGCTCAGCACCCAATGCGACTATCCCTGCGTTTAGTACAGGCGTAAAACCCGCATCATGAAAAAGTAGACGCCCGGCAGAGGCGCACGGAAGCTGAATCTGCGCAACCTTTTGGGTTGGATTCACCACCACCGCGACCGCCCCTTGTCCATCCTCCCAGAGAAAGCCATAGCCTCCTTGCCCGCTCCCTGGCAGCGCTCCGAAGCCGGTGTATTGGCCAAACTCTTGAAAATGGTAGAAAAGCTGTTGGGCGCGGGCGAACCACTGCACCTCGGCATCGCTGAGCAGGTCTAAGTTGCCATAATAGGTGTTCACCCAGCCGCCGCGCGCCAGCGAAAGCAACAGCATCCCTTGCCAGGCTGCCTTTCCCCGAAAATAACAGGTGCCGGTGGTACCGATCATGAACCCGGCATTGTCAATGCTGCGCAGCGGAAACCCGATGGCCGTAAAATAACGCACCATCTGGTCTGAATAGACATCTTTGGAACGCCAGAAATTCATCGCCGGTACATCGGAGGGGCGCGGATCGCCGCAATACAGAGAATCAAAAACTTCCGTCCAGCGCGGATGGATCGTCCGGTAAAAGGGCAGATCGGTGCGCGAAAAAGTGTCCGCTTCCTCAAAGCCATTGTAGCCCAGCAGCACCACATCGGGGTGTTGGGAGCGAAAAGCCTGCAGCCCGGTTCGCAAGGCGTTCTCATTGGCGGCGCGAATTTCGGAAGGCAGCATATTTCGTTTCAAGGCAGGGGTGGCCGCATGAAAGTTGGCGAAATCGAACTTAAACGCCCGGACTCCGCGCTGATACCAGCGATCCATGCTTTCTAGCAGGTGCGCTAAGTAACCGCCGGCAAACAGGCAGAAACTCCGCCGCTCGGCATCCCACGAATCTGCCCAGGCCGGATGGACATCTAACTGCGCCAGGGGGAATTGATTGTTGGTGGGCAGCCACAAGCCAGGTTTGAGATCGTTTTGAAGGCAGCGATCGAAAAAACGATCCGGGCCGTCCGGCCAGTGTGGCTTTCGGAATTCACGAAGGCCGCCGGCGCGAGAATACCAGAAAGCATCTACCAGGTAGTAATCTATTTGCGCGCCCAGGCCGCGCCAGCGCAGCGCCTGATCGAGCTGAAGGAGCGCAAGCGCTTCGGTCAGTTCGACATTGTCAGACAATTCATCATACGTTGACCAATTGATGTACACCGAAACCGGTTTTTTAATCATGGTTCACCTCGAGAGCAGCCGCCTCAAACTGAATCTATTGGCTAAAGTTGGTACAGAGCCTTTGTTTTTATTTTTATACGCCGCTCAACGAATTGAGCAGCAGACTTCCGGGTTGGGCAAGGTCTTTGAGCGGTATCACTTTGACATTTTCGCTGAGTGGATAGGGCTGCAGGCCAGGATAGATAACCAACAATTGGCTGAGTTCAAGGTCGGTTAGAGCGGCGCGCATCGAAGGCGTCAGGCGTGGCGCATCCATGCGTTTACATTCAACGCCGATGCGCCGGCCATCTTTGATGAGCAGCAAGTCTAGCTCCGCCCCAGAGTGGGTAGCCCAAAAATAAGCTTCGTCTGGCGCAGTGGTTTTCAGAACTTCGTCAATCACATAGCCTTCCCAGGATGCTCCGCTCTTGGGATGCACTTGCAAATCCAGTTCGGAGCGAATTCCCAGCAAATAATGGAGCAAGCCACTGTCGCGGAAATAAATCTTGGGAGCTTTCACTTGCCTTTTGCCCAGGTTGGCATGCCAGGGCTGCAAAACCCGCACCATGAAAACCCCTTCAAGAATATCGAGGTAGCTGCGAACCGTAGGTTCGCTGATCCCCAACGATCGGGCTGGTTCAGCATTATTCCAGATTTGCCCATGATAATGGGCTAACATCATCCAAAAACGGAAGAGAGCCGCCGCCGGAATACGGATGCCCCATTGTGGAAAGTCGCGTTCGAGCAGCATTTGAATAAAGTTCTTGCGCCACGCCAGGCTGTCTGCTTCTGAATTAGACAAAAATGAAAGCGGGAAACCACCTCGCAGCCAGTGGGTGGGCTGCGCCTCCGCCCCTACTTCAGAAATACTGAAGCCATTCACCTGGATCACTTCGATACGTCCCGCCAACGATTCCGATGCGGCGCGCGCCACATCAGGCGAAGCGCTGCCCAAGATCAGAAAGCGCGCTGGCAGAGGCTCGCGGTCGGCGAGGACGCGCAAAAGCGGGAACAAATCCGGGCGGCGCTGAATTTCATCAATGACAACCACTCCACGTAAGCCGCGCAATGCAGTCATCGGTTCCTGCAGACGAACCAGGCTGGTCAAATCCTCCAGGTCAAAGTAGTTGGGGGAATCTGGCGCAACAAACTGGCGAGCCAGTGTGGTCTTGCCAGATTGGCGAGGGCCGATCAGCGCCGCCACACGGCTTCGCTCCAAGGCGACTTGAATCGCGCGTAGATAAGCTGTCCGTTCTATCATACCCCCCATCATACCACGAAAAAGACAATCTTAAGTTGTCTTTTTCTTAATCCGAAGCGCAGGCGAAGGCGTAGTCGCGCAAGACGGAGGCGACGCGGTCGAGGAGGACGGCGTGGGGGGTGTTGGGGAGTTCGCCCTGGCGGATGCGGCGGTAGGCGTCAGGCGCATATTGGCTGAGCAGGGAGAGAGGCAGGGGAGCGGCGCTCAGGTTGGCGAGGAGGTGATCCTGGGCGGTCTGCAAGCGCGGATCGGGCCAATAGTAGCGCACACGGTCGCTGAAACTGTAGCGGCGCGCCAGGCGCTGCTCTGAGGGGCTGCCGCGGTAATGTTTCTGCCAGTGGGCCGGCGCATCCAGCATGACCGCTTCCAGCACGTCCAGGAGGTGGGAGGGGGCAGCCGTTGAACCGCTGAAAAGCTCGTTTTCAATCAGCGCCAGGGCAAAGAGCGCCTCGCGCCAGGCAAAGGTCAGCGCCGGCCCGACCTTAAGGATGGCGAAGTGATCGCGCACCAGTTGGCGCAGGGCCTGCGGCGACTGGTAGTCGGTTGAATGCGCTTCGTAGACCCACTGCGGTTCGTCTTCGATGAACTGCGCCAGCGGGCGGGCAGCGGCCGGCTGGTAAGGAAGGACGAAGTCGTCGCCGTATTCGACACCCGGCTGGACGACCACCGCGATGACGCGCTGCCAGGCGGCGTGCAAGCCGGCGCGGGCGAAGGCCTGGCGCGTGGCGTCCAGGGTGGCGCGCACGTCCTCGACGCGGGTAACGGCGACGCCCGTCTCGTGGGCCTGCGCCCCGCCGGGGATAGGCACCTCCGTGCCAATGACGTAGCAGGGCAGGACGCCAGAGGCCGGGTCGGCGGCGCTTTCGGCGGCCTGCGCCAGGGCGGCCGCCCGCGCGGCGGAAAGTTCCAGGGGCAGCGCCCCAGGCGGATCGTCAGCCAGTTTCATGCTGGCGTCCAGGTGGATTTTGCTGTAGCCGGCGCGGACATAGGCGCGCACCAGATCGCAGGCTTTGGGCATGGCGCGGTCGGCGGGTTCGTCCTGCCAGACGGAAGGGCCCAGGTGATCGCCGCCCAGGATCAGGCGCGCGGCAGGGAAATCGCTGGCGGCGGCCAGATTCGTCACATAGCGCACGAAGTCAGGCGGTGTCATGCCGGTATAACCGCCAAACTGATTGACCTGGTTGCAGGTGGATTCGATCAGCACCGGGGCGCGGCCGGCGCGAGCCTGCGCAAAAGCGGCGCGCAGCACCCAGGGATGGGCGGAACACAGCGAGGCCAGGCCGGGCAGCGCCGCACTCTCGGCGGCATCCCCGGTTTGTAAAGTGTTGTTTGCAACGCGCAGCGTCGCGCGCCGTCTATCGTCGGTCATTTCTTCCTTCCCATTCTCAGCCATCACTTCTTCCCAGCCATCACTTCCCGTTTTCCATGCGCTCCAGGTACACTTCTGCTTCTTCCAACGTGGGCTGCGCCGTCACCCCGCCGGCGGCCTGGGTGGAGAGTCCACCGCAGATGACGCCCAGGCGCAGGGCGCGCGGCAGTTCCCAACCGCTGAGGTAGCCATAGAGGAAGCCAGCGTCGAAGCTGTCGCCGGCGCCGACCGTATCCACCACCTTGACCGGGATGGGCGCGGCGGCGATGATCTGAGCGCCGCGGCGCAAGAGGGCCCCGTCTGCGCCGCGCTTGACGGCCACCAGGCCGGCCAGGGCGGATAATTTTTCCAACGCCTCGGGCAAATGAGGGGCGCGGGCAATGGCGCAGCATTCGGCCTCGTTGGGTAAGAAAACATCCACCAGGCGCAGCAGGTCATCGAAGCCGCGCCACTCGGCGGAAGGATCCCAGTTGGTGTCGAGGGAGGTGGTCAGGCCCAGGGAGCGGGCGCGGCGGAAGAGATCGGGCAGGCCGGGCTGCAAGGCGCTCTGCAAGAAATAGCTGGCGACGTGCAGATGGCGGGCGGAGCGCAGCAGATCATCTGCAACCTGGCCGGCGCGCAGGCTGGCGATGCAGCCCAGGCGGGTGAGGATGGCGCGGTCGCCGCCGCGGTTGAGGATCACGCTCAAGCCAGTGGGCTGCTGCGAGTCTACGATCACCGCCGAGGTATCCACGCCGCGCGCCTGCATCGCCTCGAGCATGAAGCGCCCGAAGAGATCGGCGCCGGCCACGCCGATGAAGGCAACCTTGAGGCCCAGGCGCGCCGCGCCGCAGGCAAAAATGGCCGACGAACTGCCAATGGTCAGGCTGGCGTCGTCGAGCAGTTTCTCCACCTGGCCAAAGACGGGCGTCACATCGCCCGACAGGATCAGGTCGGGGTTGATCTCCCCGGCGACGAGCAGATCGAACTGGCTCATTTCAGGTACACCACGGTGTCCAGGTTGTTGGGGCGGTCGGGGTTGAGGCCCTTCGCCATCGAGCGCTCGAAGGCCAGCAGTTGGCCGGGCGGCAGGTACAGCACATTGCGCAGCGCCTCGGGCAGCCCAGGCGGGAAGGCCAGGTCGCCGTCGTTGATCACCAGCAGGCGGGCGTTCATGGCCTGCATATCGGAGAGGACCGCGGACTCGGCGGCGCGGTTGGTCTCGGAGAGCAAACCGACCACCAGGGCCGAGGGGGTGATCATAGATTTCGGCCCGTGGCGGAATTCCAGGAAGTGGAACGGCTCGCTGTGGCTGAGCGACATCTCTTTCATTTTGAGGCTGATCTCAGACGCCAGGCCATGCCGCGGCCCGGAGCCCAGGAAATAGAAACGCTCCAGCGAAAAATCCTGCCCCAGGGTGCGCGCCAGCGGAATGGCCGCATCCAGAATGCGCGACCCGGCCGCCGGCAGGGCCTGGAGGGCCTCCAGCGCAGGGCCAGACTCGGAAGTGGCGGTGAGCGCCAGGGCGACCGTCGCCAGGTACAGGGTCGAGAAGGCGCGCGTCTGGGCGACGCTCTGCTCCTGGCCGGAGGGGAAGACCAGGTTGAGATCGCCCATCCCGGCCAGCGGCATCTCAGGATAGCAAGAAAGCGTCAGCAAGTCGCCGCGCCGCGCCTCACAGAAGGCAGTGCAGGCGCGCAGGGTCTCGGTGGTTTCGCCGGAGCGGCTGATGGCGACCAGCAGGACGCGTCCCTGGCACGGGTAGGAGGACTGCGGATAAAGCCACAATTCGGAGGCGGGCAGGCCGCGGCAGGGCAAGCCGCTCAACTGTTGGGTGAGGGCGGCGGCGGCCAACGCCAGGTAATAGGTGGAGCCGCAGCCGGTGAAGAGGATATGGTTGTAGTTGTTTCGCCACAGGGCTTCTAAGGCAGGGCGCTGCGCCTGGAGTTCTTGCAGGGCGGCAGCCCAGGCCTGCGGTTGGGAGAGGATTTCTTGGTAGGTAAACTGGCCGCGAGCGGTCATAGGGATACTCCTTTGAAAAATAAATCAATAATAATCATTATTATAATCAATAACAATCATAAAGTCAATCTTTTGAAAAAAAGAAGGCGCATTTCCTCAGCGCCGCAAGTGATACGGCACATCAATGATCACTTGCTGGTAGCCGCGATTGCGGCGGCGGTAGAGCAGAGCGGTCTTGATCAGCCAGGCGGTCTGGTTGTGCAGCAAGGCCTGCCACCAATTGGCGGGGATGAATTCGGGCAGCAGGACGGTCGCCTGGGCGCCATCGTTGTGTTCCAGGTCGGTGCGGTCGAGAAATTCAAGCAAAGGGCCAACAATCGAACGATACGGCGAAGGGACAATCACCAGCGGCACATCCGGCCACCAAAGCTGCCAGGTCTCACTGACCCCCTGCGCCGCCTCAGGATCAAGGGCGACATAGACGGCGGTCACATCCTGGGAGATGGATCGGGCGTAATTCACCGCGCTGATGATGCCGCGATGGACGCCGGAGATGGGGATGACGACGCGCGGCGGAGGCGCTGGCTTGAGAGAGGGCGGCAAACCCTTGAGAGAAAGCTGCCGGGTGACGCTGCGATAATGGATGTGAATGCGACTGAGGATCAACACCAGCAGCGGGATCAGGAAAACGGTGATCCAGGCTCCTTCGAGGAATTTGCTGACGCCGACGATGAACAAGGTCGCCAGGGTGGTCAAAGCACCCAAGCCGTTGATGGCGGATTTGGCGAGCCAGTTTGTCCCCCGCAGGCGCGCCCAATGCAGCACCATGCCGGCCTGGGAGAGGGTGAAGGCGAGAAAAACCCCTACCGCGAAGAGGGGGATCAAAAGATGGGTGTCGCCCTCAAAGAGGATGATCAAGAGGCCAGTGCCGGCGGCGAGCGCCAGGATGCCGTTCTGAAAGACCAGGCGGTCGCCCAAGCCGGTGAACTGGCGCGGCAAGAAACCGTCCGCAGCCAGGATGGCCGCCAGGCGCGGGAAACCGGCAAAACTGGTGTTGGCGGCGACGGCAAGAATGGACATGGTGCTAAACTGGATCAGCAGGTAGAACGGCCCGCCGCCCAAGACGCGCCGCGCCAGGGCGGAGAGGATCGTCTCCGGCGCGGCGGCGGTCACGCCCAGGAACTGGGTCAGGCCAATGCTGCCCAAGAACAAGACGCCCATCAACAAAGCCATCACGATCAAGGTGCGGCCGGCGTTTTTAACCTCGGGCGGCTCGAAGGCCGGTACGCCGTTGCTGATGGCCTCGATGCCGGTCAGGGCGGTGCAGCCGGTGGCAAAGGCGTGCATGACCAGGAACCAGGTCGGGGCGCTCAACTGGGCCGGCGCGGGCAGGGTCACAGGCGCGGCCGGCCCCTCGATGAACAGGCGCAGCAACCCATAAGCCAACATTGGCAGATAGGTGCACAAAAACAAATAGACCGGCAGGGCCATCAATGTACCGCTCTCTTTCAGCCCGCGCAAATTGGCCAGGGTCAAGATCAACAGCATAAACAGAGCAATGACGACGCGATACGGCCACAGGAACGGAATGGCTGAAGCAATGGCTTCGACGCCGGAGGTCAAACTGACGGCGGAGGTCAGGAGGTAATCCAGCAGCAAGGCTGAGGCGGCCGCCAACCCTGCCAGGCGGCCCAGATTGTCGCGGGCGACGACATAAGAGCCGCCGCCGGAGGGGTAGCCGTGGAGAGTCTGGTAATAAGAGAGCGCGACCACCGCCAACAAGGCCGAGATGGCCAGGCCAATCGGCCAGGCCAATTGCAGACCAACGCCGCCGATGAGCAGCAGCCCCAGGTAAATCTCCTGGTTGGCATACGCAATCGAGGACAGTGCGTCCGGCGAGAAGGCGGCCAGGGCGCGCAGTTTGTTGAGGCGCTTTTCATTCAGTTCTTGTGTGGGGAGGGGAGGGCCAATGAGGATTTCTTTGAGTTTGCTGATCATAAATCCGATTTTTCTTTCGCCGCCGCCATGCCAATGGTGATGGAAACCCCCAGGGCGAGGACGATCAATGCCTGGAACAAGAGCGGCTTGAATATCTCTTGCGCCAGAGCCATGACGAAGCGTGAGACTGCATCGCGCGCGATTGCAGGGATGCTGGTCAAAACGCCAGAGAACCACTCTGGCAGCACTGCCGGATAGGACAGGGCCGGCAGCAGCGCCAGCAGACCAGCCAGCAGCAGCGCCGATCCCCACCAGCGCCCCAGGTCGCGCCAGGAGCGAACAGCCAGGACGAGGATCAAGAGCAGCAGGGTCAGGGGCGGCAGCCAGGCCCACGACCTGGCGAGGCGAA
>CAIQJJ010000643.1 GCA_903872065.1 uncultured Anaerolineales bacterium
CGCTTCTTCTTGCTCGCGTATTCCAGTTCGGAAAAGGTCGTTTGCACCGCTTTCCTCGTTCAGTTTCGCGTTCAAATGATTCTCTCAGGTCCGCCCGCCCGCCGGGGCGGGCGAATAAATCAGCGGTTCCTTAGCGCTCAGAGCCTCCAGCGAGGTTCATGCCAACTGGCTGGATGACGTCACCCTTGCCTCGGATCAATTCCATCGCGGTAATTCGGCTCTGCTTTTGGCAACCATGCAAAGGGACTGCCCTCCGCGTCAGAATAGTTGTCGCCTCTTTATGATGATGAAACTGGGGGCGATAAGGATGAAAGATGGCTCGGTACGGCGAAGCATTCAGGAACAGAGTGGTGGCGCGATTGTTGCCGCCTGAGAGCGCCGCAGTTGGCGCGGTATCACGAGAGGTTGGGGTTTCGGTGCGGACATTGGAACGTTGGCGAGAGGATGCGCAGACCAGGCCCGCCCGCGGGCGGGCCTGGTCTGCGAGCGCAAGACTGGAAGCGGTGATCACGGCGGCGGCGCTGGACGAAGCGGGGAAAAGCGCGTGGTGCCGCGAGCATGGGGTATTTCCTGCCGAACTGGAGCAGTGGCGCGCGAGTGCCACCACGGCGTTGGCGGATCCCGAAGACGTTCGTGCCAGCCCGCAGGCCACGCGTGCCGACAAGAAGCGCATCAAGGATCTCGAACGCGAATTGCGGCGCAAGGACAAGGCCTTGGCTGAAACAGCGGCGCTGCTGGTGCTGTCAAAAAAAGCCGCGGCGATCTTCAACAAGGGCGAGGACGAATGATCGGCCTCGAAGATCGCCAGGCGCTGGCCCGAGACATTGCTGTTGCCCATGCCGCCGGTGCGCGGTTGAAACCGGCCTGCGAGACCGCCGGCATCGACGTGCGCACCCTGCAACGCTGGAAGGCCACTGACGGCCTGGTCAGCGGCGATGGACGGCCGCAGGCCGTGCATCCGGCACCTGGACACGCGCTCTCCGAGGCGGAGCGCGCGCAGATACTGGCGGTGGCCAATGAGCCGCGGTTTGCCGACATGCCGCCCGCCCGCATCGTGCCCATGCTGGCCGACGAGGGCGTCTATCTGGCCAGCGAATCCACCTTCAACCGCGTACTGCGCGAACATGGACAAACGGCCCATCGCGGGCGCGCCAAGGCACCCAAGGCACCGCGTCCGCCGACCACGCACATCGCCACCGAACCGCGTCAGGTGTGGTGCTGGGACATGACCTATCTGCCCGCCCAGGTGGCCGGACAGTGGTTCTTCCTGTATCTGATCCTCGATCTGTACAGCCGCAAGGTCGTCGGCTGGGAGGTGCATGACATTGATCATTCCGACCACGCCGCGCATCTGGTGCGCCGTACCGCCTTGGCCGAAGGGATCGCTGCCATGGGCCACAAGCCCGTGTTGCATGGCGATAACGGTTCGACCCTGAAAGCCACCACGGTGCTGGCGATGCTCCACTGGTTGGGCGTCAAACCTTCGTACTCGCGCCCGCGAGTTTCGGATGACAACGCCTTTGTCAAATCCCTGTTCCGTACCGCCAAATATCGGCCTGAGTTTCCCGCCAGGGGGTTCGCCGATCTTGAACAGGCGCGCGCCTGGGCGGCCGATTTCGTGCGTTGGTACAACCATGACCATCGCCATAGTGGCATCCGTTACGTCAGTCCCGCTCAACGTCACGCCGGTGAGGATCAGGCGATCCTGGCAACTCGTCATGCCTTGTATCTCCGCGCCCGCGAACTCAATCCGGCACGCTGGTCGGGAAACGCGCGTAACTGGTCGCCGATCGGTGCCGTGACGCTCAATCCGGAGTGCGATACCGTCATAGAGACGCACTTGGCGGCCAACAATAGTCAGGCGTTGGGGCAGCGCAACTTTCTTTCTGTAAATCCGCGCAGGGCGATCTGGTTGGGGAAGGGTGATCACGCTTGCAAGTTGAGGTAGATCTTGCCGGTCAGCCACTCCTCGTCGCATTCTGCCAGC
>CAIQJJ010000644.1 GCA_903872065.1 uncultured Anaerolineales bacterium
ATATGGCTTCCTTTTCTCCGTATTTCCTGAAAGCCATGCTGGCGAAGAATCTGACAGACCTCTTGCCCCGAAAAGACCCTGAGCTTGTCGGAAGGCGTCGTGAGCTTGTCGGCAGGCATCCTGAGCTTGTCGAAGGATGGGGGCAAAAAGACCCAGCCGGCAAGCGAAGTATTGACCGCCTGGACAAGGCGCGCGGCGGGGCGCAATCCGCCGCTGCTCAACACGCTGGCGGCGATGGCGACCTGCAAGGGACTGGCGCGCAAAGCCTCGCTGCCTTCCGAGGCAGTCGCCGCCGCCTCATCACTCACCGTGGGCAGTTGGATGTCGGGGGCGCTCAACAGCCCGAGGGCTTGCGGGTCTGCGCCGCCCCACAGGCTCAGCGCCTCGCCAAGCGGATACAGCCCCAGCGTGGCGCGGTTCAGCAGCGGCCCACCCTCATCCTGGATATAGTTTTCCATTTGCGTCTCTACCAGGTTGCCATCGAATCCAGGGTGCGAGGCCAGCGCCAAAATCTCGCCGTTTTGGGCATCGAGCAGGGCCAGCGCGCCGGTGTGTTCGCCGAGCAGTTGATCGGCGGCGCGCTGAATGTCCAGGTCTAGCGTCAGGCGGACGTCCACGCCGGGCGGCGGCTGGCCATAAAGCAGGTGCTGCCACCAAATGGTCAGTTCGGGATGCCCCTTTAGCCCGCGCAGGTAGGGATCGAGGCTGGCCTCCAGCCCGGCCTGTCCATACAGCGGGTAATTGTAGCCGAGCAGCGGCCCCAACGCCGGGTAGGGGTAATACCGGGTATAGTCTCCACGCTCGCCGCGGGTTTCGGCCAGGGGCTGATCGCTGCGGTCGAGGATGCGCCCGCGCAGCACATAGCGGTCGTCCAGGGCGCGGCGGGGGTTATCGGTGCGCGTTAGCAGCGCCGGCCCGCGCGCCACACTCCACCAGCCGAGCAAGAGCGCCAGCGCGGCGAAGCCGCCGAGCAGTAGCAGGTTAAGCTGGCCGCTGATTGCCAGGTATGGGCCGCGGCCGGGCGCCGCTTCGGCCTGTCCGCTGCACTGGCTGATCTGCAGGAGCAGGGCCAACGCCAGGAGCGAGACCAGCAGCGAGGAGCCGCCATAGGAGACAAAAGGTAGGGTGACGCCGGTCAGCGGCAGCAGGCGCAGGTTGCCGCCGATGATTAGAATGCTTTGCCCGCCCAGGTAGGCGCTCAGGCCGGCCGCCAGGATGGCGTGATAAGGTTCGGCGGCGGTCAGGGCGGCGCGCAGGCCGCGCGTGACAAGCAGCGCCAGCAGGCCCAGCAGACCCAGCGCGCCGGGCAGGCCGCTCTCTTCGGCGATGGCGGCGAAAATGAAGTCGGAGTGCGGCACCGGTACAAAGGCCGGGCTGCCCAGGCCGGGGCCGCGCCCGCTCAAGCCCCCGCTGGCCACCGCCAGCAGCGATTGGACAATTTGATAGGAGCGCCCGCTGGGATCGAGCCAGGGATTCAGCCAGGCGTCCACCCGCAGGCGCACCACGTCAAACAACGCGTAGCCGCCCAGGGCGGCGGCGGCCAGCGCCAACAGGCAGATCAGCAAGATGCGTTTTTGGGCGGTGGCGGCGTACACGATCATGGCGTAGAGAAAGAGCAAGATCGAGGCGGCGCCCAGGTCGCGCTGCGCCAGCGCCAGGGCTAACGTCAAGCCGGTGACGATGATCGTCGGCAGGAGAACATTGATCGAGGGGGCATCCTGCCAATGCTCCGCCAGGTAAGCTGACAGGTAGATGATCAGCAGGAGTTTGAGCGGTTCAGAGGGTTGGAGGTAAATGCCGCAGCAGCCCAGCCACAAACGCGGCCCGGCGCCCATGGGGTTCGTCCCCCACAGCAGGGTCAGGCCAGTTAGGAGCAGGCCGGCGCTCAGCCACAGGTACTTGTAGCGGCGGACGATCTCCAGCAGGTTAAAACGAAAAGCGCCGGCGCAGACCCCTATCCCGGCCGCCAGCCACAACGCCTGGCGCATTCCCATGGAGGGGATCAGCCGCCAGATGGTCAGCAGCCCCCAACCGGTGAGCAGGGCTACCACTGGCGTCAGATAAGGGTCGCGCTCAGGCAGGCGGCGCTCGGTCAGGAGCAGCATCCCCAGCCAGGCCAATCCCCAGATCAGCCAGCCGATCCAATAATCCCAACGCAGCCCTTCCGCCCCGGCGCGCGGGCGCGCCAGCGGGGCGAGGGTCAAGGCCAGGGTGTACAGGGTGACGAACAACCCGGCGAGCGCAAGCAGGCTGCGTTGGGTGCGGTCAGTGGAGGAGGACAAGTCGCTTCCGCCGGCGCTCAGGCCAGGTATTTGTGGATCAGCAAGCTTAATTTGGCTTTGGTCTCCGCCGGAACCACGTCCGGGCGGGTGATCAAGGCCGTGGCGAGCGCCGAGCCGCATTCGCAGGGGCGTTCCTCCGCCAGGGACTCCACCAGGGCGCGGATCGCCTGTTGGGCGATCTGGGTGTTGCGCTGAAGCACCTGGATCACCATTTCGACCGTAACAGGTTCTTCGGAGACATGCCATACATCGTAATCGGTGACGTGCGCCATGGTGGCGTAGCAGAGTTCGGCTTCGCGCGCCAGGAAGACCTCTGGGCAGGCGGTCATGCCGATGATGGACATGCCCCACTGCCGGTAGACGGCGGACTCGGCTTTGGTGGAGAAGCGCGGCCCTTCGATGACGATAAACGCTCCGCCGCGATGCAGGGCGGCGGTGGTTGTTTTCACCGCCGCGTAAAGCTGCTGCGAGAGGTGGGCGCAAAAAGGCTCAGCCACACCCACGTGGGCGGTCAGTCCCTCGCCAAAGAAGGTGCGCGCCCGTTTATGGGTGAAATCAAACACCTGGTCTGGGATGACGATGTCGCCGGGGGCGAAATCTTCGCGCAGCGAACCGCAGGCGCTGATGCTGACCACGCGTTCGACCCCCAATGACTTGAGGGCGTAAATATTCGCCCGGTAAGGCACTTCGGAGGGGCTGAGGGGATGGCCGATGCCATGCCGCGCCAGGAAGGCGACCGGCTGTCCCGCCAGTTCGCCAATGACGATCGGCGCCGAGGGCTTGCCGAAGGGGGTTTCCGGTTCAACGGTTTGGGGGTTTTGCAGGCCGGGCATTTCGTAGAGGCCCGATCCGCCAATGACGGCCAAGACAGGTTTCATGATGGTCTCCTGAAAATCAGATAATTTTGACGCGAACGTTTCCAAAAAGTATCTGGTCGCCTTTGGCGACCACGGCGGCGACTTGGATCAATTGGTCGTGCAGCGTAGTGCCGTTGGTGGAGTGCAAATCCTCCACCCACCACTGCCCCTGGCGGTAGATGAAGCGGGCATGCTGCGCGGAAACGGTGTCATCATTCAGAACCAGTTCGCAGCCCGGCGCACGCCCGACCAATACCTCGGGCAAAGTAAAGGCGCGCGCCGCGCCGCCTTCAATGGCTAAGGTCAGGTGGGTGGGGCGGCGGGCGGCGATCAGTTCGCCCTGGCGTTTCAGGTCGCGCTGCAAGGTCAGCAAGACCCAGCCGAGAAAGGCATACAACACAGCCACGATCAGCAGGCGCAGGACAAGCAGCAGGATGGCGCTCATTCGAGGGGAATCTCGCGCGTCGCGCCGGCCTGGATCGACGGTTCGCCGCCGAAGATGATCTCCACGCCGGCCAGGGAGATGACATCGCCTGGGAAGAGCATGGTTTGCGCCACCCGCTGCCCGTTGACGAAGGTGCCGCCGGTGGCTTCCAGATCGAACAGGATGTAGCGCCCGCCGATAGAGCGCAGTTGGGCGTGCTGGCGCGAGACGCGCCCATCGGCGATCACCAGGTGGTTGGCGGTGGAGCGTCCGATGTTGATCACCGGCTGCGTCAGGGGAAAGACCTGCTCCCCGGCGACGATCAGGAAGGCTTCTGCCGGGCGGCCTGGGGGCGGGGAAGGCTGCCCGACGGGCAGGGCGCGCGTGTCTTCGATCTCCGCAGTGCGCGGCGGCTGGGGTGGTTCGGCCACGCCGGCAGCCGGCCGGCCTTCCACCAGGCGCTGCAGACGTTTTTCAAGTTGACCAAGTTTTTGTTGCAGGTTCATCATGGCAATTATACTTGGCGCAGTTGTAAATGGCAGGGAAAAAGCGCATTTCGCCGCGCCAGGTATAGGACTCTTGGGCCGAATCCGTTATACTGGGGAACTGAGATACGGATTGTTACGGAGCATTTTGGATGGATCAACCTGGCGCGGGCTACCGCGAAATTCAACACACTGCGGATTGGCAGCTTGAAGTCTGGGCGCCTGACCTGCCGGGCTTGTTCGAGCAAGCGGCGCGCGGCATGGCAGCGCTGGCCGGCATCCAGTTGGGCGAAGCGGCCGCGCCGGCGCAGCATCTCGAATTTGTCGCCCAGGACGCGGAGAGCCTGCTGGTGAAATTTCTCGGCGAACTGCTCTATTTGCAAGAGCAGCATGGGCTGGGCTGCGAGCGCTTTGACCTGGCGGTGAGCGAGGGCCATCTGACGGCGGAATTGGCGATGAGGCCAGTGATAGCGCTGGAGAAACAGATTAAGGCTGTGACCTACCATAACCTTGCCATTCAACCCACGCCGCGCGGCCTGGAAGCGCGGATTGTCTTCGATGTCTGATCCACGCGCCGGGTTGGCCATTCGCCTGGGAGTGCAGCAGCGCGTGCTGCCGGAGTATCGCGCCCCCTTTTTTGAGGCGCTGGCCAGGGCTTGCGCCGGACC
>CAIQJJ010000645.1 GCA_903872065.1 uncultured Anaerolineales bacterium
GGTATGAAGAACTGCGCCAGACTTGATGAACCGCCGGATGCGGACCCGCATGTCCGGTGGTGTGAGAGGGGGCGGTTAGCCGCCGCCCCCTACTCGATTGCAGTAATGATGTATTAACCCGCTCCGATCAAACTGATTCCAGTAATTCATAAGCCTCATCCGCCATAGCTACCTCAAAGCAGTTGGGCGTAATCGAATGTTCAACGACTTCTCGGGCAGGTTCACTATCTCGCTTGATCTCTTCGCTCAGTAGGTAAATCTGAAACAAGCCAATCCGCAAAGCTGCTGATGCAGTAAACCCAAAGCGCACCAGTTTGGGCTCGATATAACAACCACTATCCTGTAACCCCTGGATGTAGCTGTCAAAAAGAGCCTGGGTGATATCTTCTCGCCTGACTTCTTTCAGATTTGTCTGCGCACCGAAGACAAGCTGCCCCAGGTCATCGCCTATGGGGCCGATGTTCACCAGCGCCCAGTCCAGAGCAACCGTTTGTTCTCGTCCATCTGCCAGTTTGCGTGACATAAAATTGGTAGGGTATGTGTCACCATGACAGATTGTTCTGGGTAAAAGATTGAGCCTGGTTTGAAAACGCTCGTATTCTTGAAGCAAGCGTTGGAAGGAATTTGCCCTGTGGTAACGCTCCAGGATGCGATGATGTTCCCAGGGTAGGGCTTGCCAATAGGGTTGGAATGCCCCCCCCCATTGTTGGGTAAGATTCGCACCGACCCAGGGATTGGTTGGTAAGGGGCGCAAAGTCCCAAACATACCATTTAGCCGGCCTAAATGCCGCGCCGTGAGAGCATAACGCGCTAAAGACCAGGCGCCGGCAAAGGAGTCGGTGATATCCTCCAACCATAGCCAGGCGGTATTACCAGGCTGCTCGACGGCGCCGAAACAACGCGGAGATGCCATGCCATCGGGTAGCATTTCCAGCAAACCCGATTGATAAACCAATAATTCCCGTTTCCAATAGTTCCAATGCGCCTGGTTCTCTCCCTCGCCCATGTTTACCATGCCTACATTCGCGGGGGATTGCAAGACTTTCAGAATAACGGACCAGGCAAGTGATTCATTGCCTTCCTTTCCGGTGCCTTCGAAACGGTATAGACCAACGCTAACCGGATTGCCAGCCCCGCCTCCCAATTGGCTCACGTGCCAATCCTGGATTTGGAAAGCATCACGTTGTAATGATTGGCGAACGATTGCCTCCAATTGGGCAGGTTCAATAGATTGAAGAAGGGATGATATTTCCACAGTTTTTACTACATTCTAAATGCTAAAGCCGGTTACAGGAGCTGCAATTATAACTTGAATTGGAATAATACGATAATATTGGTGGTGATTTGACGGATTTCAGCTTTTCACATACATCTCTACCCGGTTACGCCCGGCGTGTTTGGCGTGGTAGAGCGCCTGGTCGGCGAATTTGAGCAGTTCATCCAAACAGCATACCGGCGAACAAAACTGGGCGACGCCAATGCTGATCGTAATCGTGATCTCACCGGTTCCTGATAGGATAATCAGGGTCTGGGCGGCCTCCCGCAGGCGTTCCGCCAGGATCAGGGCCGCTGTCAGATCGGTATTGGGCAGCAAGACCCCAAACTCTTCCCCACCCAAGCGCCCGGGGATATCGGTGACGCGCACCTGTTCTCGCAGCATTGCGGAGAATTGCACCAATACCTGGTCGCCGACTGCGTGCCCACAGGTGTCGTTAACCCGCTTAAAGAAGTCAATGTCTATCATCAACAGCGATAGCGGTAGATGGTAGCGCTGGGCGCGTTCGATCTCTTTTTTGCCCATCTCGATAAAATATCCACGGGTCGAGATTCCGGTCAGTGTATCGGTGCGGGTCATCGCAGTCAAAATTCGTTCGATTTCTTTCTGTTGGCTGATATCCAGGAGCGCCACGAAGGCGCATGGTTGACCGTCAAAGGTGATGTAGGTGGCTGAGAGACTGGCCCAAAAGCGCTGTCCACTGGACATCTTCAAGCGCACCTCCCAGTTTTGCAGGCTGCCGCTGCGCTCCAGGCCATCCAACAGGTACTGCCGGTCTGCTGGGGTTTCATAAAAATCTACAACCTTGCGTCCAATCGAGAAACCTCGCTCGACCCCAAATAGATCGGCGGCCCGTTGGTTGACATAGACCAAGACTCCCTCGCTCAGGCTGGAAATGATGATCGGAAAAGGCGAATTCTCTACCAGGGTACGATAGCGAAACTCCATCTCTTTCAGGTGAGTTTCGGTTGCTTCCCGGCGTTTCACTTCATTTTTCAGCGCCCGGTTCAGGTAGTAAAAACGGGTGGTGATCAAGGATATGATCATCAGAACAGCCAGGATACTGGTCAGCGCCAGGTATAGCCCCCTCAGGTCCGCGGGTGGATTGGGGTTGTAGATGAATGAGGCCAGGTCAACCGGGTCGCCGATCAAACCCAGTTCAGCGTAGATTTCGGAGATGCGCTGCCAACGACCCGGGTTCTGGTAGCCCAACTCGACCACATTCGCCATGATCAAGTCCCTGGATTGTTCTGCTTCAAAGGCCAGGTGTTCTGGCGTGTGGGTGGAGTGGTAGCGGGTGGAAATCAAAGTCACCATTTCTGTGGGGTGATCCAGGGCATACTGCCAGCCGCGCAAAGAGGCCTCCACAAAGGCTTTTACCAGGGCGGGATCTTTTTGGATTACTGATTGGGTGGTGAATAAGCAGTCGCCATAAAAATCAACCCCCGAGGCGCGCGGGTTCATCAGGTAGTAATCCACATGCTGCTGCTGGAGTTCAAACGGCTCATCCGTTAGATAGGCCGAACTGGCGTCAATAGACCCATCGGCAAAGCCTTGCGGCGTTAGGGCATACGGAAGAATAGTCACCTGCTCCAGGGGCACATTCTCGTTTTTCAGGTAAGCCAGGATTTCCGCAGATTGCGCCTCCAGCCTCAGGCTTTTTCCGGCCAGGGTGTGGATATTTGTCACACCATTGCGGGGATTGCCCAGGATGACCATTGGGGAGTGCTGGTAGATGGCGGCCAGCGATACGACCGGGAAACCCCTGGCCTTTAACAGAACCAAGCCGGAAGACGCAATGCCAAAGTCGGCTTTGCCCTGTATGACCTGTTGCGCCGCGTCCAAATCTGGCGAGCCTTCGACGATTTGCACATCCAGGCCAGCCTGACGGTAGAAGCCCTCTTCCAGAGCGGCATAGTATCCGGCAAACTGCCACTGATGCGTCCACTTCAACTGCAATACCATCGTTTGCAGGGGAACTTCCGTTTTGACCGGTAAGGGCGACGAGATGCCTGTCGACGCGGAAGAAGCGCCGAAGAGAAGCAAGACCAGGCATGTGAAGCGGATGCTGGAGGCGAAATTGATCCTGGTTTTCATAACTTGATCGCTGCATCGGATGGGAGATCACGCCTTTGCGGCAGGGATATATTCTGATTGAGAAATACCATCAATTCTGCCAGGCTGGCAAAGTGCAGCTCCCGCCCAGAAGAAATATGGATCAACGAGAAACGCCAGGGTGAGCTTTCTTCTGAACGCCACAGGCGCAGCGTGTAGGACTGGTAGTTTTGGTGATTGATCGGCATGGGATTGACCTCTTGTTGTGTGTAGTTTATCCAATGCGCGTTCCCAAAACGTCGCCGGAAGCTGTATAATGACATTGAAAACACGTTGCCTGTACATTCCTTGCCGAAACTAATCTCCTATTTCTTCTCGCATAGCGCAACCAACATCCATGACCATTCTTTCAATCCGGCTGCTTGGCACCTTCCAGGTATTACGCGATCACGCAACCGTGGATTTCCGCTCGAACAAAGAGCGCCTGTTATTAGCCTACCTGGTGGTTGAACGCGGGCGACCCCACCAGCGCGAGGCGTTGACAGCCTTGTTTTGGCCGGAGCAGGGCGCGGTGGAGGCGGGGGCCAATTTTCGCAAAACGTTGCACCGCCTGCGGGTGTCCCTGGGAGATGATGGGGCGGAGCCTTACCTGCTGGTCACGCCCGGCCAGGTGCAGTTCAATCCGGCCTGTTTCCAAGCAAGCGTTGGGCCGCAGGTTCAGGTGGATGTGGATGTCTTTGAGCAGTTGATGAACCAGGTCAAACAACACCCACATCGGCGGGTGGAGATCTGCCGTACCTGCCAGGCAAAGCTGGGCCAGGCCGTCGAAATTTACGGGGGCGATTTCCTGCGTGGACTTTCACTACCCGACACCCTGGAATTTGAAGATTGGTGCGTGCTGCGCCGGGAAGGCCTGCATTACCAGGCCCTGGCAGCGCTGGAAAGCCTGGCTGAACATGCCTTGCGGCGCAGCCAATGGGAACAGGCGCTGGGTCACGCCCGTCGGCTGATCGCCCTGGAGCCTTTGCGAGAGGACGCTCAGCGGCAGATCATGCTGGCGCTCTATCTCTCCGGTCAGAGCATGGCGGCCTTGAAACAGTACCACTCCTGCGTCAAAATCCTGCGCAATGAGTTGGGGGTGGAACCGGCAAACGAAACCCGGATGCTGTTTGAGCAAATCCGGGCGGGGGCCGACTTGCCGGAGCGGATTCGTCAGTCTCAGCACAACCTGCCCGAACCAACTGCCCCGCTGGTGGGGCGTACTGTTGAATTGGAGCAGATCAGCGATCTCTTGACGCTGCTGCCTCACCGGCTAATCAGCCTGGTGGGATTTGGCGGGATGGGCAAAACGCGCCTGGCCCTGCAAGCTGCCATTGACAACCGCTATGCCTTCAAAGATCGGGTGGCCTGGATAGAGCTGGCGCCCTTGAATGACCCCAAAATGGTTCCCCAGACCATTTTGGCAACCCTTTCCATCCCCAATCGCGCCAATCGCAGCCCACTGGATACGCTAATAGATGCCCTGGTGGATAAGGAAGCCTTGCTTGTGTTGGATAACTGCGAACACCTGATCCAATCATGCGCCCAGGTGATGGATAGCCTGCTGCGGGCCTGTCCTCATCTGGTAATCCTGGCGACCAGCCGTGAACCGCTGCGCCTGCCCCAAGAAAAATCGCTGCTTCTGTCTCCCCTACCTGTGCCAGATGCAGGTTTGAAAGAGCTTGATGCACTGCGCCAGAATGATGCAGTGCGTCTTTTTACCCAACGAGTGGCAGCCGTTCACCCATCCTTCGAACTCACTCCGGCCAATGCAAACTGGGTGACACTGATTTGTCAGCGACTGGATGGGATTCCACTGGCCTTGGAAATGTGCGCCGCTCGCGCCCGCACATTTTCGATGGAGCAATTGGCTATCCGTCTGGACAATCGGTTTTATTTTCTGTCTGAAGGCAGCCGGGTGGCGTTGCCTCGCCAGCAAACCCTGCTCGCAACTGTAGATTGGAGCTACGACCTACTCTCCAGCGACGAGCAGGCGCTCTTGCGCTGTTTATCGGTCTTTGTTGGGGGTTGGTCATTGGAGGCAGCCGAGGCAGTGGCTGGTGGCTGCCTGCATGACGAACAGACCCCCAATGTCTGCGACTCCTTGGCTCACCTGGTAGATAAATCCTTTGTGACAGTTGACTTCCATCTTCCAAAGCCACGCTATACCATGCTGGAGACCATCCGTCAGTTTGCGAATCAGAAACTGACCGCACTGGGCGAAGATGCTCTGGCCCGGCATAATCACCGCGCATATTTCCTGGCCCAGGCCGCCAACCCGGCGCTATATGAGCCGGGGGCCTGGGCTGTGAGCCAGCAGATGGAACGTGATCACGATAATTTCCAGGCAGCCCTGGCAGATGCAATCCAGTGCAATGACCGGGAGAATGCCCTGCGCCTGGGGATTGGGCTGGGACGGTTTTGGGAACTGGGCGGCTATTGGAGCGAGGGGCAGCAGTGGCTTGAGCGCAGTCTGGCCCTGCCGCCTGGCCCGTTGCAAGGCGTAGATAGACTAACCCAACAGGCTTTAAATGTTTCCAGCCTGTTGGCGCAGCGGCAGGGACATTTTGATCAAGCCCGGCAGTGGGCGCAAGCCGCCCTGGAGTTGGCTCAAGGCCAGGGCGATGGGCCAGCAGCCATCCAGTCGCTTAATAACCTGGGCCACATCGCCTACAACCAGGGAGATTACGAACAGGTGCGCGCGGTTGTGTTGGAGAGCATCCGGCAGTTTGATATTTCGGCAGGGGCCGATCCTGGCTGCCTGGCGGATGCCTGGCGCTTGTGGGGAAATGCGGCTTTCAATCAGGCCAACTTTATCGAGGCGCGCCATTCGTATGAGAAAAGCCTGGCAATTTACCGGCAGCAGGATGACCAGCGCAATATCGCTATCATGCTCAACAACCTGGGGCTGGTGAATTTGTATTTGGGTGAAATAGCCCAATCCCAATCCAACTGCCAGAAGGGATTGGCGCTTTCCGAGAAAATAAACGATCAACGCAGCGTTGCCATAACTCGTTTATCGCTGGGGCATATTGCCTTGAACCAGAACGACCTGAAACAGGCGCGGTCTGATTACAGCGCCAGTTGCCTGATTTTCTCCAACCTGGGGGATCTGCCCCTGGAAGCAGTTGTTCATTTCTATATTGGTATGACCGCTTTGCGAGGGGAATTTTTCGAGGAGGCTCACCTGCACTTTTTGAAAAGCCTGGAACAACGGCGCAGGCTGCAAAGCAAGCAAGGGATTGCTGAGGCGCTGCACGGCTTAGGCCATTTGGCGATGGCCCAGGGACAGTTTGAGCGGGCGCAAGCGCTGATGAAAGAAGCCCTGGCTGCCAGGGTGGAATTGGGCGACAAACTGGGGATTGCCTTTAGCCTGATTTATCTTGCCCGACTGACGCTCCAGTATCTCAACCCACATCAGGGCGACCAAGCGGCGGTCTGGCTGGGCGCAACCCAGGGCATTCTGGACGCTGTTCACGGCCATCTACCGCCGTATGATCAGCAGTCTTATGAGATTGCTTGCCAGGCAGGGCGCAAGCGGATGGGGCCAGAACGCTTTTTAGCTGCCTGGGAACGTGGACGATCCCTGAACGCCGCCCAAGCGGGAGAACTAGCCCTGGCACTGGGCGAGCCTTGATATTTTTAAGTTTGGCAGAACAAACTTGCATTGATTCCTTGCGCCATCGGTAAAATCGGGGAATTACCCAATTTTATTCCCACGGATTGATCACTTGTACCCCGCTGGGTAGAAAATCGGTGATATTGCGGGTGGCTACCTCGATGCTGCGCGGAATGCTCTTATCACGCTCGATGGTCAGATCGGATCCTGACAGTGGGGACGCCAATAGAAATTTAGCCACGCTGTCGGTTTGCCTGGTCAAGCGTTGATACTCGTCAAATGGCACAATGACAACGGTTTTTTGTCCGCGCCGTGTGACAATCTGAGCGCCATGCGCCAGAGCCTGGTCAATCACTGCGCTAAATTTGCTTTTTGCCTCTTGAAGCTGCCAAATATTATTCATCTTGCGATCCTTTCTGACTGGCCAGACTAGTCAGGTAAGATTGTACGATGCTGAGTGCATACAGGGCGCGGCGCAGGGTCAACTGGTTGTCACTTGCCCTGCTCCAGGGCCAGGCGCGTTGGGTTAAGCTGCGTGAGATTTGATGAAGGTGCGGTACCAGGCCACAGTCTCTTTGATCGCCGCCTCATGTGGGGTCGCCAGGTTGCCAAAGGTTTTGATGAACTGATCGGCGTTCACCTGGAATGGTTTTTCAAACTCGTAGGCCATCTCGACCATTTCTCTGGCAGCAGGGATGAACAGCCCGCCGACCATCAACATCAATTTACCCATCACTGTAAATTTCGGCGGTAAACCGGCTTCTTTGAAAAACAGCGTGACCAATTCGCGCTGGGTCAATGTCGGTGGATTGGGTACATGCCAGGCGCGGCCCAGGGCTTTATCGTGTTCGCCCAAAACTGCCAGAGCCTCGCCGAAATCGTTGATATAAGTGTAGGTATGCGGCAGATCTAGTGCGCCGGTCACTTCGGCTGGCTTGCCTTGTAACAATGGGACAATGGTGCGCTCTCCCAACGCCGAGCCCAACACCCCCGGGCCGTAAAAATCGGAGCCGCGCGCCATTGCCACGCGCACTTGGCCCCGGCGGTGGGCCTCGAGCAGCGCTTGCGCCATCTCGCCGCGCACTTTGCCCTTGCGTGTGTGCGCCGCGTAAGGTAAATCTTCCGCCAACGCTTTGCCATTGGTGTCGCCGTACATGTAAAGATTTTCGGCGACGATCAGCTTCGCTCCGTTGGCGGCTGCGCCGCTCAGAATAGCCTCCTGAAGGGGTGGGAATTTGGGCACCCATTCGTGATATTCCGGCTGAGCGCATTGATAGACCACCGCCGCGCCCTTCGTCACTGCGTGGGTGAACTCGGCATCGTAGGCATCGCCAGCCGCGATCTCAACGCCGGCGGGCGCATCCGCTGGGCGTTTGCCCGAGCGATTGACCATTTTAATGCTCTTGCCGCGCTTCAGCAACGCGCGCATGGCCGCCTGCGCCAGCGGGCCAGTTCCAAAAATAACATGCAGTTCATTTTGTGTCATCTTACCTCCTACAGAGATTGGCTGAAAGTTGCTGGATCGCGCGGCTGAATCGTTCAACCGCCGCGTGATGGCTGGACAATGATGACCGCTCTCCACCGTAACGAGTTTGTGCAAGCAGTTTCAGACGAGCGCCGTCATCAGATCACCGCGGCTGGGGCGAGGGACAGGATTTCTCCAGAAAACAAACAGTGTATGTTTATGCGTTAAATATACAGTGTTTGTTTTTGTTTGTCAAGGGTGAATTCCCCGTTGGTGAAATGATTTTTTAGAACTATGCGCCGGAAAAACCCATCTTCAATATCGTACAAACAGTAGATTTTACTTTTGTTTTCTGGTATCATCAATGGAGTGGCAAACTTATTCAATTTGCAAAGCGAAATAGACGGTGTCAGTGAGAAAGATTATGGATGCAAAACCAATGGAGAGGCAAAGCATTCGTTCAAAGAAGGCCGCCAAAGCTGCAAAGAATGTTTTCCCAATGGACAATATCAATTTTCGCAGAGTCTTTGATACTCTGCATGAAAGCTGTGTCATTATCGGGTTTGATTGGAACTGTCTTTATCTCAACGAGGCCGCCGGGAATGGCCGGCGTGAGAATCTGATCGGGCGTCCAGCAGTGGAAATGTATTCCATTGTGGAGCAGGCGGAAATCTTCGCTCATTATCGTGAGTGCATGGAAAAACGCACGCCGCAGCGCTTCGAGTCCAGTTTCACTTTTGCCGATGGAACAGTGAAGTTGTATGAACTGAGCGTAAGTCCTGTACCAGAGGGCATCCTGGTCTTGAGCCGGGATGTCACTGATCACAAGATATTCTCGACTGCCGAGCGTAAGCAGGTGGAGGAAGACCTGCAAGCAAGCGAAACGCGCTTCGCCACAATTTTTGACTCCAGTTCGGCGCCCCTTTCGTTAAGCCGGCTTTCCGATGGACTGATCGTCAGTGTTAATTCCGCCTGGGAGGAACTGACCGGCTTCAAGAAAGAAGAAGCCATTGGCCGTCGTCCGACTGACTTACACACATGGGAGAACCCTTCGGAACGCGACCGCTTGGTGCAAATGATCAGTAAGGCGAAAGCGATCAGAGGGTATGAAATGCGGATGCGCCGCAAATCAGGAGAGATTGCCCAGGTGCTGATCTCGGTAGAAAGGGTCTTCCTGGCAAATCAGCAGTACATGGTCGCCACAATGATCGATATCACGGCTCGCAGGCAGGCGGAGGCAGAACTCCGCTCCTACACGGAAGACCTGCAGATCATCAACGCGGTGAACGAGGCCGTCAACCGCGGCGAGTCCATCCAGGAGATCGGCGAGGTGTTTGTCAAATATGTGCACGATTTCTTCTATTGCAACAGCGCTGCCATCTATTTGCTGACCCCCGATCGTCAATTTATCGAAATGCAAAGCGCCACTACCCCGAAAAAAGTGGTTGCAGCGATCGAACAAATGCTTGGGCGGCCCCTGCCCGATGTTCGGCTGCCGTTCGAGAAGGATAGTTACTTCGATAAGCTGCTAGCCGATCCCAATGGCGTCCTGCTGAATGACCCGCAGGAAATCCAGACCTGGATGGAACAAATTGCCGAGACCACCTCTCTGTCGGCGGATTTGCGCGCCGCCAGTAAGAAACTGATCCCGCAAATCGTTCACTTGATCGGGATTCGCTCCTCGATCATCCTGCCGCTGCTTTCAGCCGGCCAGGTGGTTGGCATGATCGATCTTCACAGCGACATCTCTTTCACCACAAGGCATTTGGAGAGACTGCGCGGCATTGCTGCGCAGATCGCCGCCGCGATTTTGCGCCGGCAGGCGGAAATTGCCTTGCGCGAGAGCGAGGAGAAATATCGCGGCCTGATGGAAAGCCTCGAGAATGTTGTGGCGGCTGTGGATCAAGAAGGGTGCTTCCTGTACATGAACCAGGTGGCAGCCGGCCAACTGGGGCAGCCGGCCAAGGATTTGGTCGGCAAGACCATGGAGGATCTGTTTCCTAAAGCCGTGGCCGACCGTCAGTTGGAGTATATCCAAAAAGCGATTCGCGAAGACCGGGCTCTGGTGATGGAGAATCCAAGTTCTATTGCCGGCAAGCCGCACTGGTACAAGACCACCATTCAGCCCGTCCACGATTTAAGCGGCAAGGTGCTTTATGTCTTGATCAATTCCACCGATATTGACGAACTCAAGAGAATCCAACAAGAATTGCAGGAGGTGAACCAATCGTTGGAAGCAAAAGTGACGGAGCGCACCGCCCAGGTGCAGGATCTGTATGACAATGCCCCGGTTGGGTATCACTCGTTGGATGCCAGTGGGAACTTCGTCGCTATCAATCAGACAGAATTGAACTGGCTGGGCTGCACTCGCGAGGAATTGCTTGGCAAACCTCTCACGATGGTGATCACTCCGCAAAGCCGCGAGATTGTTAGAGAGCAGTTTCCTCAGGTCAAAGCCAGTGGAACACTCAAAGACCTTGAGTTAGAGTTTGTGCGCAAAGATGGCTCCACCTTCCCTGTCCTGGCCAATGCGACGGCCATTTACGATGCGGATGGTAATTTTCTTGCCAGTCGCACCACGTTGACGGATATCACCAGGCGTAAGCGTGTGGAGTACGCTCTGCGGGCAAGCGAAGAGCAAAACCGACTGTTATTTGAGGAATCGCCAGGACCGGTGATGCTCTTGAACGCCGAAGGGGTGGTTGTACGGGCAAATCTCGCTTACCAGAAGTTGACAGGCCTGGCTTTGGAACAATTGGTCGGGAGCGCCGCCTGCGGGGTTCATTTGCTTCCTGCCGGAGGCCGTGATCGCTTGCGCGATCTTCCGTCGCAAGCCGCAAGCGCTGGATCAGCCTTTGTTTCGGTGGAATACACTATACAGGACGCCAACGGACGCGAGATTGATGTTGCCAGCCGGATTTTTCCAATTACCTTGCAAGGTAGTGAGCATTTTTTGATAACCACCACCGATATTTCCGCCTATAAGAAAACAGAAGAACTTTTGCGCCAGGCCAATGTCGAGCTGCAGCGCGCCATGGCGATGAAAAATGAATTCATGGCCAATATGAGCCATGAACTCCGCACCCCGCTGACTGGCATCCTGGCCGCGACCGAAACTCTGCTGCTCCAGGTGGGCGGCCCGTTGAACGAGCGCCAGGAAAAATACTTGCATAATATTGAGGCCAGCGGCCGCCGCTTACTCTCTCTGATCAACAATATTCTCGATCTTTCCAGGATCGAAGCCGGAAAGATTGATCTCCAATCCGAGAACCTGTCTGCCGGGGATGTTTGCCAGGCCAGCCTGGGCCTGGTTAAACAAACGGCCTTAAAAAAGAATATTGAGTTGGTCTATCGTTGTGAACCGGCCATCCTCTCCTTTGTGGCCGATGCGCGTCGGCTGAAACAGATCCTGGTCAATCTGTTGAGCAATGCGGTCAAATTTACCCCCTCCAACGGCCAGGTATCCCTCACCGTGAAGGCTGACCCGCAGCAGGCGCTCATCCGCTTTGAAGTGGCCGATACCGGCATTGGCATCGCGGCTCAGGACCTTGACCGCCTGTTCACTCCCTTCACCCAGATGGATAGCGGCCTTTCACGCCAATATGAAGGCGCCGGGTTGGGCCTGGCGCTTGTCAAGAGGCTGACCGAGATGCTCGGCGGCCAGGTCAGTGTGACAAGCGAAGTCGGGAAGGGCAGCCGCTTTACCGTGACGATCCCCTGGCGACAGAACCTGGAAGCGCTTGCTGCACCCACCGATAGCCTCTAACCAGCCTGCGCCAACCAGACATTGTCTATGCTCTAAGTACCCGTTCCAGGTTTTCCAGGCTCAATAGCCTCAAGTCAAACCCCGGCTCGACGAAGGGGCGCACATCCGCCTGGATGTGCTGCCAATCCAGGCGGCTCAAGCACTGGCGTACTTGCTCCCGCCAATTTGCCTCGGTCAAAACGTCTCCCTGCCAGCCGGTTTGAATCAGAGCATTGTTGAGCAGGATCAAATTGGGCTGCGGCCAGGCCGGGTCGCTCAGGTACCAGAGCAGATCATAAAGGTCGCGGCCCTTCGTATAAGAACGCTGCAAGATAGCGTGCAGCTTGCCAGCCAGCAGCGAGGCTTGATCATGATGCTGAAGCTGTAGCACCATAAAACGCCGCACCACGGTGGTCGCCAGATCGGCGCCGCCAGGTGGGTTGGTGTCCACTTCAAGCTTGACTGCCAACACCTCACTGCGTTGTCCGGATAACCCTAATTCGTACAATAGACCCGGAAAACGCACAAAGGCGCTGTGTACGATCTTTTGGTCGCTGACCTTGAATTCAATCGGGTAGCCCTCCGGCGTCAATTCGGATCGGATCGCTTGCAGGTAACCGCGGAAATTGTAGCTGTTGTGGTCGCCTTCCAGGGCAAAATCCAGGTCTTCGGAATAGCGCCCGTGGGCATATAAAAAGCGCAAGGCTGTACCGCCGTGAAAAGCCAGCGGAATCATCGCCCCGGCGCGCTGCAAAGCGGCCAGGATGCGGGCTTGTAAGTATTCACGAGCTGCATTGCGGCCTTGCGCCGGTGTGGACGCCTGCCGCGCCAGTTCCGCCAGGTATTCTTTCATAAGAATTCATACTCCTGGATTTCGTTCTGCGTCAGATTAGCGATCACTTTGGCGGCCCGGCGCAGCTTGGGAGTGTTGAATGCCTCGGCCTGGCGCTGCAATTCATCCAGGTCTAAGCTCTCCAGGTTTTGCAAACGCAGCTCGCGTAAGTAGGCCAGGGTATCGCCGCCGGGCTGCAAATAGACCAGGTCGAGCAAAGCTTTTTCAGGCCTGGCCACCCATGCCTGCTGGTCGGGTTGTTTAGGGCCTTGTAAATCCACCCTGCGATAGCCGCGCAGCAGTTCGGGTTTGACATGGCGGAACTCAAAAACGCCCAGCGGCGTTTCTAAACGCTCTGGGCGGCCAGCGGCGACGCTGAGGGTGACCTGGACGGTATCGGGAATCAGCCCATAAAAAGCCAGGGCTGACTGCCCGCTGACATAAGAGGCGCGCTGAATATGGTTGGCGATCAGGAAGGGATGCGGCTTGACTTTCTGGTAGGGCGGGGCGATGGCGTACAGGCCGCGGCGCAACTGGTACACCCGCCCGCTGTTCGTCCAGCGGGTAAGCTGCAGGCGCACAGTATCCGGGTTGACCTTTCCTGCGAGCAGCAGAGCGGTCTCAAAAACTGGTTCTTCGCCGACCAACTCTAATAAGCGTTCGAATTCCATAATTGAATCTTAGCACTAATGCTAAATTGATGCAATAGAACCTGGCCTCTCCTTTCCATTCAGCAAGTCATCATCAATCCTATCGCTATCCAATCAGCCGCGCCGCAGCCCGGTGATAACTTCTAACATCTCTGGCGCTTGCTGCGCGCCGGAAAATGGAAAAAACTTCATAGGTCATAAGTCCCAAAATCTTATATAATCTTATATAGTTAAAATATAAGGAAAAAGGGATGATCTCTTCTGTCTATGACCACAGATTAGAAAACTTGCCAGCTTCAATCTGGGATAAAGTCACCCATTTCTGTCTATGATTGCATACCCATTTGGAGAATAACATGGAAAGTAAAACGAAAAATAGAAAAACGCGCGCCCAGTTGGCCCGCATGGTCGAGCGAGCTTTTGATGGTTTGACGCTTGCCCCCGGCGAAGATGCAGTGAGCGAATTGAAAGAAGGTTGGTTCAACGCCGCCTACAATGTCCGTCTGTCTGACGGCAGAGAGGTCATCGTCAAGATTGCGCCGCCCAAGGGCGCTGAGGTTCTCTCGTATGAGAAGGATATTATGACGACGGAAGTCGCCGCCATGCGCCTGGCGTATCATGACCCGGCTATCCCTGTGCCAGAGATTTATTGTTATGACACGGCCCTCGATATTTGCGATTCGGAATACTACTTCATGGAAAAGTTGAGCGGAGAGAATTATGGACATGTCAAGGAGAGCTTACCTCCAGATGTGGCAGCGCAAATTGACCAGCAGATCGGCGCAATCATCCGCTCAATCAACGGCTATACCGGCGTATATTTCGGCCTGGATGGAAACAGCGACCTGCGCGCGGCGACCTGGAAAGAAGCGTTCCTCAAGTTATGTGATGCCGCGCTGGAAGATGGCCAGAGAAAAAGCGCCGGCTACGGCTTCTCGATTGACGAGATCCGCGCCGCCATTCTGAAACATGCGCCTTCCCTTGAGCCGGTCGTCACGCCGCAAATGACCCATTGGGACGCATGGGATTTGAACTTCTTTGTGAAAGATGGCAAGGTGACCGGCATCCTCGATTTTGAGCGAGTGATGTGGGCCGAACCCTTAATGGAAGCGCAGTTCCGGGCTTTATCCTGGGGCGGCGTTTCAGAAAGCATGAAAGGATATGGGAAGACAACCTTTACCCATGAAGAACTGCAAAGATGCTGGCTGTATACGCTGTACCTGGGTCTGGTGATGAAAACAGAATGCTATTACCGCAATTATGGGACAGACGATATCAGCAGCGCAGCCTTGCGAATCATCGCCTCAGCCATGCAATGGCTGCAAGAGAACTGAGCGCAAATGGCAGGCTACTCCAAAGTTGAGCGGCTGGGCCTGGAGAAGATCGGGACTCTCCTCTGGGAAATGTCTTCCCAGACGACGCTTTCGCTGCTGGTTTAGGCCATTTACAGGTGATGGCAGCCGCGTTTTTCCAATCGGTCGGCAGAGCCAGAGAAGCGCTGATCATCACTTTGGGCGGCATTCTCCTGGTCAAACTGCCGGTCCTGCTGCTGAGCGCGAGCCTGTTCTCCTTGATGGGGATCTGGCTCTCGGAGGCCATTTCCGAGACCATTCTCTGCCTCATCGCTGTGCTGATGCTGCGGAAGTTTCGGGGGCAGATGGCTGTGAGGGAGACGTAGATTTACAACAAAGACCATCGCGGGCTTGCGTGTAGGTCATTCGGATCGTCATGGATTCTCCAGTTCCGGGAATGCCCCCTCATTATGGTACGCGACAATCCGGTCGCGCCCGGTTCGTTTGGCCTTATACATCGCCCGATCTGCCAGTTTGATAAAATCATCCAGGCTTGGCCCACCGTCCAGATCATATTCTGCAACCCCGATGCTCGCCGTGAAGCTGAGTTCGCCGCCTGGAATGGGGATGCGCAGGGCGCGGATGTTGGTAAGCATCCGCTCTGCCAGGTTTTGGGCGGCCTGCAGCCCGGTTTCAGGCATTAAAACCACAAATTCCTCCCCGCCATAGCGCCCCACCACATCCGCCGAGCGGAAGTACCGCCGCATCAGTTCAGCCAATTGGCGTAGGGTGTCATCGCCGGTGGCGTGCCCGTATGTATCGTTGATCCATTTGAAATGGTCAATGTCAATCATCAATGCACTCAGGGGACGCTGGTAGCGGCGTGCATGGTTGACGGTCTTGATTCCCAGTTCCATCAGGTGGCGGCGGTTGTAAAGCCCGGTGAGCGGGTCAGTGATCGCCAGCCGGTAAATTTCCTTTGTCCGCTCTGCGACCAGTTCTTCCAGGTGATCGCGGTGACTGACAAGTTCCGCCTCGGCCTTGATGCGCTCGGCGATTTCAATTTGGGCCTGGCGGTACAGAGACGCGTTTTCGATGGCGATCGCCGCATGTTGGGCAAAATCCTGCAAACGTTCGGCGAACGCTGCATTATATTGGTTGGGAGTCGCACTCATCACATTGAGAAAGCCCACCACTTTTTCCTTCACGATAATCGGCGCGCCGATATAGGAGCGAATCCATTGATGCTCAGGGCGGGAATACACCCAATTGGAGTCCTCCAACACATCCGGAATGAAAATCGGTTGGAGGGTCTCGCACATGCGGCGCATCCCGGCTACAGACGAGACGTTTAGAGTGGTGCTTTGCAAGGTAGAGTTGGTGCCGACCCGATCGTAGCCGCGCCCGCGATAGACGCGGGCGATATCCCCCTCTTCGATCATCATCACATTGCAAGTAACCAGTGGAATCACATTGCTGATTTGTTCCATGATGCGGTCAATCACCTGGTCGTAGTCTAGCGTGCTGGAAAGCGCTTTGCTGGCCATGCGTAAAGCATCGGCGTATTTCTGCTCGCGCTGGGCGATTTCAGCCAGTTGTTTGTAATTTTCCAGCAGCCGCATGTTTCCAATCGCAAGAGCGGCCTGGGTGGCCAGCTCCGCCAGGATCGAGGCATCGGTTTGCTCAAAGGGCCGGCCGCCCCTTTTGTTTTCGGCTTCCAGCACGCCGATTTTATGCTCCTGGATCTGGAGCGGAACCACCAGCAGGGAACGCGCCGGCTCCTCAAGCATCTCAGCCAGCCTGGCAAAGTCGGGCGAGCCGGCGTTGAGATCGTTGACGATGATCGCCTCGCCGCCCGTCAACGCCGCCCCGGCGGTTGAAGTTGCGATGGGAATGGAAGATGAGCATCCCGGCTTTTGCGGTCGAGTGGCTGCCG
The DNA here is from genome assembly GCA_903872065.1 of uncultured Anaerolineales bacterium. GTDB lineage: Bacteria > Chloroflexota > Anaerolineae > Anaerolineales > UBA4823 > CAIQJJ01. The sequence goes on from CAIQJJ010000645.1 coordinate 16,910, forward strand.
CAAGGTTGAGAACTTTCGAATCTTCCTCAGCCAACCAAAGGCTGGCCGCTTCACAGTCCACAAGCACGGCGGCGGTTTGTACCACCTGGCGCAGCAGGTCATCCAGGACAAGAGTACTGATCAGGTTTTGTCCGACATCCAGGATTTTCTCCACTGGACATGGATCTAAAGGGCATTCGTCAATGACCATTGTTTTTCTCCTAAGTGTTTCGTAGATTGCTTGTCAGTTCCAGCGCCTCGGTGCTCGCCTGATCGAGCGTCATCTGCGCGCCCTGCGCCCGGGTCGTTTCATCTTTACTTCCGTACTTTTCCACCTCGACGATCAACGCATCGTACACGCGGTTGATTGGTCGGGTGAGTTCTTCTGCGCCGTGGTGGGGTCCAAATGGCGCGTTTTTTTAAGCAGAAAACGCAGTGTGCGCCCGCGCCAGGAATATGAGCATTATACAATTTTTCAGGGGTGATTCACAAGGGTGAGAACTGCGAGTAGACTTGAAAAAAGCGGATCATGCTGCGCCAGGATGCGTCCGCGCCAAAATCCGATCTACCCTTTTTTTCTGATCCTTTTGGCTTCAGCCTTGGGGCGAGCGGCTGTGTCATGGGGCTGGCGAGGCGCGGCTTCTTTCGCCTCCCGCATCCTGTGCAGCAGCTTCTCCGCCGGCTCATCATCCGGATCCTGTTCCACCAACTCTCCCCGAAAAGCTTTGGCCAGGAGGGATGGCGTGAGCATTGCGGCGCGCGCCTGCGCAGCCTTCCAGCGAGCTTCGATCCGGTCAGCGCAAGTAAACAAGCCTTCGACGCGACGAACAATGACTTTTCCGCTAGCGCCAACTAAACTTATCAATCCCCAGGTTTTACTGCACTTCCATTCCACACCCGTTTTTGGCGGCGTCCTGACCCGCCGTTGGCATCGAGAACCAGGTGGTGAACCAGGTTGAATCCATTTTCATTTTCATATACAATAGAAGCATTATCGTTGATCCATTTACTGAAGAGAAATTTGTTGCAGGTAAAAAAATGGAAAAAATCCCTTTGCTGCCTTTTATCATTAGCGCTCAGTTTGTCGCCGGCCTGTCGGGCTTGGTGATGTGTATTACCGCCTGGCGCCGGCGCAGGTTGGCGGGTAGAATGGCAGTTTATTTTGGCGCAGCGGCATTTTGCGTCGCCATCTATGCTTTTGCCTACATTGGCGAAATTTCCAGTCATACCGTCCAGTCCGTATTAACCTGGATTAAGATCGAATACCTCGCCATCCCCTGGATCATCCCTTTTTGGCTGCTTTTTGTGGCAACCATTATGGGGCATGAAAAGTGGCTCAAGCCCAGGCGCATCGCGGCGCTGTTTATTGTCCCGTTGATCACATTAACGACGTCGCTTAGCAATGATGGGCATCGCCTGTTTGTGGCAGACGCCTATCTGCTAGACGCCGGTTCGTTTTACACTGCCCAATTACAACCAGGGCCTTTTTATTGGCTCGGCCAGGTCTTTGATAACCTCTGCTTGATTCTGATTACCGGCTTGATCCTTCACCGCCTGGTAAACTCTCTGCCGGTGTTTCGCCGCCAGAGCCAAATTTTCTTAATCGGCACCATGATTCAATGGGCCGGGCTGATGGTCTTTGTTAGCGGTTATGCGCCGTACAATCTCGATCTTTCTTCGCTTGTTTTGAGCGTTTCCGGCGGGCTCTTTTTGTTTGGGATGGTTCGTTTTCGGGCCCTCGATCTGGTGCCTATGGCGCGCGAACTGGTTTTCGAGCGCATGACGGACGGCGTGATTGTTTTGGATGCAATCAACCGGATCATTGATTTCAACCTGGCAGCCCAGAAGATACTGCCTGAGCTGCAGCCCGCCGTCATCGGAGAACCTGCGATTAAGGCGCTTGCCGGGCAAACGACGCTGGCGGCCCAAATGATCCAGGCGGCGGCTGATGCGCTGGAGGTTGAACTGAATGAGCGTCATTTTCAGGTGCAGCAAACGCCGATGACAGATGGGCGTGGCAATCCAACGGGCAAAATCATCACACTTCACGATATTACCCAGGTGCGCCGCTTATTAGATGAATTGCACAAACTCGCCACATGCGATGGTCTCACCGGGCTTTACAACCGGCGTCATTTCACAGAGTTGGCAAACCTTGAAATGGATCGTGTGCGCCGCTACAGCGGCGCGCTTGCTATCATTGCGGTTGACCTGGATCATTTCAAGCGCGTCAATGATGTCTATGGACACGCGGCCGGCGATATTGTCTTGCAGACTGCCGCCAATTTGCTAAAATCTACCGTTCGCAAGATTGATGTTCCCGGTCGGTTAGGCGGCGAAGAGTTTTGGATTCTCCTGCCCAACACAATCGTTTCCGATGCGTTAATCGTTGCTGAACGTCTGCGCTCCAGGCTGGAGCAAGTCGTGATTGCCTACGAGACCCATGAATTGAGGATCACTGCCAGCTTTGGCGTGGCGGGAATCACTCATGCCGATAACGATACATTGGCCGATATGATGCGCCGCGCAGACCAGGCGCTTTACGATGCCAAATCGGCTGGCCGCAACCGCATTCACGTGGCAGACACAAGCGCTGGTTAAAAGCAAGCTGCGCTGCAGAAGAAACGCTGAATCCCCATCCGCCCTTCCATTATTGTCAGGCAGCAAAATCTCTCCGTATTGCATCTTTGCAGTATAATTGCAAAGATGCAAGTAGATCAGTACATCGCTCGCGACCTCGAACCTGTTGTGCAAAAAGCTGCCCGCGAATTTCCCGCGGTAGTGCTGGTCGGCCCGCGCCAATCTGGCAAGACCACTCTGCTCAACCGCCTGTTCAGCCAAAATTACAAGTTCATCTCGTTGGAGCCGCCCGATGTGCGGCTGGCGGCGTTCAATGATCCGCGCGGCTTTCTCAACCTCTACCCTGCGCCGGTTGTTTTTGATGAGATCCAATACGCGCCAGCCCTGCTGCCGTACATCAAAGAGCAAATTGATCAGGATCGCCGGCGGCCAGGGCAGTACATCCTGACCGGTTCTCAAAATTTGCTTTTGATGCAGCAAGTGACCGAAAGCCTGGCCGGGCGGGCGGCGGTCCTCAAACTGCTGCCTCTATCCCTGCGGGAAATTGCCGGGGCCAAAGAACGAAAACTGCCCTGGGAGCGGGCTTCAGACGAGCCGACGCCGGCGATGACGCTCTTCCAGTCGTCCACCGCGTTGTGGAAGCAGGCGCTGCGTGGCTTTTACCCCGAAATTTCCATCTCACCCGAACGGGACGCCCGTCTTTGGCAGGCCAGCTACGTGCAGACTTACCTGGAGCGCGACGTGCGCAACTTGCGCAATATCGGCGATCTGACGCTCTTTCAAACCTTTTTACGGGCGTTGGCGGCCAGAAGCGCGCAGCTTCTAAACTTGAGTGAGATTGCACGCGATGTGGGGGTAGCGGTCAATACGGCCAGGGATTGGATTTCGCTTCTGGAGGCAAGCTTTCAGATTTTTATTTTGCGCCCTTATTTTGCCAATATCGGCAAGCGGCTGATTAAATCGCCCAAAGTGTATTTTGTTGACAGCGGGCTGCTATGCTACCTTGTCGGGCTGAGAGATATTGAACATGCCGCCGCCGGCCCAATGGGTGGGGCGATTTTTGAAAACCTGGTCATGGCGGAATTGTTCAAGATTTACCTGCATCGGGGCGAGGAACCTGCCCTGTACTTCTGGCGCACCGCGGCCGGCGCGGAAGTAGATGTGGTGGTTGATGCGCCAAATGCACTGATCCCTTTAGAGATCAAACTGTCAGAAACACCGCGTCCCGAAATGGCCGGGGGATTGATAAGCTTTCAGCGTGATTTCAAAGAGAAAGCCGGGGCCGGCTACGTAATTTATCCGGGGAAGTTGATCCTGCCGCTTGGCCAGGGTGCTGCCTCACTGCCCTTGAGCCATTTGTGATGGGCTTTTGGGGGCAGGCGTTTCGCTGCCCGGATCCCGAAACCATTTCTCGAAGACCAATCCACCCGGCAGCGGCCAATGAAGCGGGTCGGCTGCATGCCGCGCTCGAATCAGATCGAGGGTGGTGGTGGCATAGTCAACTGGCAAGAGGCGCAGTTCCGGGCCAGACTTGCGCTGCGAATTGGCCAGCCTTTCATCGTCGCTGCCCAAGCGCGCCCCTGGCGAGAGCAGTGGATAGAAGAAGCGCCGGTTCGCGGCTTCTTGCATGAGATCGGCGTACGCGCTGCTGGCTTCAACGAGGGGCGTAACATCCAAATAGCCATTGCCCAACCCATTGACCTGGACAGGAAAACAGTCGTTCAAACCGGGGATGACACAGTACGTCACATCGCCAACGCGATACCCTCCAATTTGTTCGGCGTCCGACCCATCCACGCTCTCCTCAACGGGCGTCTCAAACCGATAGGCGCGCGGTGCGTACGTTTCTATATCCGGCCAATGATTCCAATTCTCAATCAGCGCGGTCACGGCCATGCTGAGTTCGTCAGCCTGTTCGTAAAGCGATGGTCGAAAATTGGCTCCTTCTGGAGGATACTCGCGCATTAAGCCAGGGACGCGCTGGCCAAGCGTGAACAGCGCCGACACCAATTCCCGTCCGAAGGCGTCTTCGTCTGCGAGTTCATCGGTCAAGAAATGAAGCGCCTCGATGAGATGATTGAGGCGTTCTCGGCCGGGGTCTTCGCCATTTGCGATCCGCGCCGCCAGGCCGGTTTCAGAAAACGCCTCGGCGAATAGAATGGTTAATGCAGTTTGACGA
>CAIQJJ010000646.1 GCA_903872065.1 uncultured Anaerolineales bacterium
ACCGGAAATGACAATGTGGGTGGGGGCGTTCACGACGGCGATCGAAACGTCTGCGCCGGATGCGCCTCTGAAGGGACGCAGAACCTCGTTGACTTCTGCTTCGCTGGCGAAGACGGCTGCCATACTGCCGGCCTGCGGCAGGCTGTCCATCAGGCGGCCGCGGGCGGCGACCAGTTTTAATCCGTCTTCCAGGCTGAAGATTCCAGCAGTGACCGCCGCGGCGTATTCGCCCAGGCTGTGGCCGGCGACGATCGCCGGTTGGATGCCCCACGAGCGCCACAATTCGCTCAAACCGACCTGGATCGCGTAGAGCGCCGGCTGGGCGTAGGTCATCTGGTGAATGGAGGGCGCGTCGCGCGTAGCAGTTGCCTGCGGGTAAAGCACGGAGAGCAGAGCGGTCGGCTGCTGCATCATCTGGCTGAACAGTTCGTCGCAGCGGTTGACGACCGCGCGAAAGACCGGCTCGCTTTCATAAAGCTTGCGCCCCATGTCTACATACTGCGCGCCGTGGCCGGTGAACAGGAAAACGATCTGCGGCGGGCGGTTGGCCGGGCCGGCGGTACAGATCACTGCGTTGGAGTGGGATGTACCCCCCGCGCTGGGATCGGCGAGGAATTCGGCCAGTTTGCGCTGCGCTTCGTCGAGAGGATTGCGCTTCGACAAGCTCAGCGCGCCTTCTGCGGTGGATGTTGAGCCAGGCGCATCGCGCTTCGACAAGCTCAGCGCGCCTTCTGCGGCGGGTGTTGATCCAGGCGCATCGCGCTTCGACAAGCTCAGCGCGCCTTCCGCGGCGGGTGTTGATCCAGGCACAATGAGCGCCAGGCGGTGCGGCAGGCGGGCGCGGCGGGTGTTGGCGGCCAGGGTCAGGGCGGCGAAAGCTGCGCTGGGGCCGAGCGCGGCACTGGGGCCGAGCGCGGCGCTGGGGTCAAGCGCGGCGCTGAAGCCGAGCGCGGCCGGCGAGTCTTGCTGTGAGGAAAGAGCGCTGGCCAGGAATTTCTGGTAGCGGGCGGCCAGGGCGCGCAGCGCCTTGTCCGTCTTCGCGCTCATTGTTAACACGTAGGGGCGCGCAGAGACCCCACCCAGGCGGTGGTCTTTACTGCCTCCCTCCCCATCGCTGCTCTTCGCGATGGGGAGGGTTGGGGTGGGGTCTGTGCCGCTTCCTTTCCTATCGCTGGATAGGGAGTTATCCTGTTGAGATGTCCCTCGGCCGGCGGGCTGATATTCTTCCACAATCGTATGGACATTGGTGCCGCTGAAGCCGAAGGAACTGGTCGCGCCAATTTTCTTGCCGCGCGGCGGATTCCAGGGGGTGAGCGTGGTGGGGATAGACAGGGGCAGTTCATCCCACGGGATGTGAGGGCTGGGCTGCTTGAGATGCAGGTGCGGCGGAATCTGGCCGTGCTGCAGCGCCAGGATGAGTTTTATCAAACCGGCCACGCCGGCGGCGGATTCGAGGTGGCCGAGGTTGGTCTTAACGGAGCCGATCAGCAGCGGGTCTTGCAAGGTGTGAGCGTCTGCGCCATCCCGTCCACGGCCATAAGCCGCGCCCAGGGCTTGCGCCTCAATGGGGTCGCCGAGGGATGTGCCGGTGCCATGCGTCTCAACGTAGCTCACCTCGGCCGGCGAGAGACCCGCTTCGGCCAGGGCGGCGCGGATGACGGAGACCTGTGAAGGCCCATTGGGGGCGGTCAGGCCGTTGGAGCGCCCATCCTGGTTGATGGCTGAACCACGGATCACCGCCAGGATCGGATCGCCGTCGGCTTCTGCATCGGCGAGGCGTTTCAGTACGAGCAAACCGCAGCCCTCCGAGCGCACGAAGCCATCTGCCGCGGCGTCGAAGGCCTTGCAGCGCCCGTCGCCGGCCATCATCTTGGCCTTGCTCAGTGTGATGGTGACATCTGGCGAGAGGATGGCATTTACACCGCCGGCCAACGCCATGCGGCATTCTCCGGCGCGTAAGCTCTGGCAGGCGTAGTGAATCGCGACCAGGGAGGAGGAGCAGGCGGTGTCAACGGTGATGCTTGGCCCTTGTAAGCCCAAGACGTAGGAGACGCGCCCGGAGATGACGCTGTGCGCGCCGCCGGTGGCCAGGTACATATCCGCATTTTGTAATCCGACCTGCATCAGAAGTTGGGCATAG
>CAIQJJ010000647.1 GCA_903872065.1 uncultured Anaerolineales bacterium
CATCATGATTCCAATAATTTGCAAGGCGGTCTCCTCGTCCGTATTCAACATCACACGCTTGAAGACTTCATAGATAGTAATCGTGGGGACAATTAAGTTCTGCACATCCTGAATTACTTGGAGAAAAAGGGAACTGTTGGCCCCCTTTGTAAAGTATTCTATCCAACCCGACGAATCGACGACATTCATTATCGCTCCTCGTCTTCTTCTTCGCGAATATTTTCTGTATTCATCCCGGCTAAGATTCCATATCCCTCTTCGACAGTGGGCGCGATGATCATCCGCAGGCTTTTTCGGTAGGGGATAAAGATCACCCTTTGCCCAGGCTTAACATTGAACTGCTGACGGATTTTCTTAGGAATGACTACCTGAAACTTTGATGAGACAATCGTGGTTTCCATTGCTTTACCTTTCTACGCCAAACGACAACCATCCTACGATTGTACCCCAATGGAAGTGTAATATACAAATCTAAACGCGAAATTAGAACGGAGAATAAATAACCTGTCCTCGAATGAGCCGTTCATTCGAGGACAGGTGGATCCAACATTCAGCAGCGATCTGCGGATGGGTCTTAGCTGCTCTTGCCCAACCAGCCTTTGCGCCCGATCCATTTAGCCAGTTCCAATACAGGCACAATCGTCGCCGCCAGGCCAGCAATGATCACCCAATCTTGCAGCAGCAGGGAATAGACGCCAAACGCCTCGTGCAAGAAGGGAACGTACAGAATGAGGAGCAGCAGCACGAGTTCCCATAAGATAGCAAGGTTGAGCCATTTGTTGGCAAATAGTTTATGGAGAATCGAATGCCGGTCGGAGCGGAAGTTGTAAGCCTTGAAGAATTGGATCAGCACCAGTGATACAAAAGTCATCGTCATTGCTTCTTCCAGGCTTTTACCAGAACCGAGCGCCCAGGTGAAAAGTCCCAGGTTGATGAGCGTAGACCATAGACCACCCAATACCATCAACGTTACCACGGGACGGGTGAAGATGCCCGTGCGCGGATCGCGCGGTTTACGCTGCATCAGGTCGGTTTCAGGCGGGTCTACCGAGAGCGCCAGGGCGGGCAGGCCATCGGTGGCGAGGTTGACATAGAGGATTTGCACCGCCGTCAGAGGCAGTGGCAAGCCCAAGAGCGTCGAACCAGCCATCAGGCCGATTTCACCGATGTTGGACGAGAGCAGGTACATTAAATATTTCTTGATATTGCCAAACACACCACGGCCTTCTTCAACGGCAGCCACGATGGAGGCGAAGTTGTCGTCAGTCAGCGTCATCGCAGCAGCTTCTTTGGTCACATCGGTGCCGGTAATCCCCATGGCAATCCCAATGTCGGCCTTTTTGAGGGCCGGGGCGTCATTGACGCCATCGCCGGTCATGGCGACGATGTGGCCGCGCGACTGCCAGGCTGTGACCACGCGCAGCTTGTGCGAGGGGGATACACGAGCATAAACGCTGATATTTTCCACGTCGCGGCGCAGCAGTTCATCGCTCATCTCCTCCAGTTCGGCCCCCGTCGCCACCCGCCCGCCATGATTCAGCAGGCCCAATTCGCGCGCCACCGCCTGGGCTGTGACAGGATGATCGCCGGTGATCATAACCGGGCGAATACCAGCCTCAGCGCACAAGGCGATCGCGGCCTTTGCCTCAGGGCGCGGCGGGTCAATCATACCAGCCAGGCCGAGGAAAATCATCCCGCGCTCGGCAGTCTCAAGGGTTGCATTGGGCTTGGAGGCAATCCCCAGGACGCGCAGAGCTTCCCCGGCCATCGCCTGCGCCTGGGCCAGGATATCTTCACGCGCGGCTGCATCCAGCCGGGTCACGCCGTCTGCGGTCAGCGCAAAATCACAGCCATCCAGGATCACTTCGGGGGCGCCCTTGGCGTAGGCGGTAACGACGCCGCCGGACTCATGCAGCGTGGTCATCCGTTTGGTTTCGGAAGAGAAGGGAATTTCCTGCACGCGCGGGTGAACGGCGTCGAGAGCGTCCTTGTGCAGTCCAGCCTTAGCCGCCGCCACAATCAATGCGCCCTCGGTGGGGTCGCCTTTGATATCCCAAGCGCCGCTTTCGAGCCGCGCCAGGCGCGTATCAGAAGCCAGGACAGCCGCGGTGAGCATCTGGCGCAAGGGGAGAGGCAGATCGTCGAGCGCCTCGCCGCTGATGGAAAAAGCTCCCTCCGGGGTGTATCCCGCGCCTGAGACGTTGATCATCCACCCGGCGCAGTACAGGCGGCGGATGGTCATCTCATCTTTGGTGAGGGTGCCGGTTTTATCAGAGCAGATCACCGAGGTGCTGCCCAGGGTTTCCACAGCCGGCAGGCGGCGGATCAGAGCGTGGCGTTTGACCATCTTCTGCACGCCGATAGCCAGCGAGATCGTCACCACCGCGGGCAGCGCTTCAGGCACGACGGCCACAGCCAGGGCAATTCCAAAGATCAGCATTTCGATGAAAGGCTGGCCGCGCAGCAGACCCAGGGCGACGATCAGCGCCACGACAACGAAAGCGGCCCGCGCCAGCGCCGTCCCCACCTTATCCAGGTTTTGCTGGAGTGGGGTTTTGCCGCTTTCCACATCTTGCAGCATTTTGGCAATCTTGCCAAATTCGGTGTTCATCCCGGTCGCCGTCACCAGCGCCTTCCCGCGCCCATAGGTGACAGCAGTCCCGGCATAAGCCATATTCTTGCGATCGCCAATCGGCAAATCTGCTTTCTCCAAGGCCTGGATATGTTTTTCCACCGGAACCGATTCGCCCGTCAGGGCGGCCTCTTCGATCTGAAGGTTGATTGTTTCGAGCAGGCGCGCATCGGCCGGGACGCGGTCGCCGGTTCGCAGCAGAATCACCTCCCCGGGGACAACCTCACGGGCCGGGATTTTGCTCTCGGTTCCATTGCGCAGGACGGTAGCAGTAGGAGCGGCCATTTGACGCAGGGCTTCGATGGCGCGTTCGGCGCGGTATTCCTGCACAAACCCCAGACCTACGGCAAACAATACGATGACGGCGATCACAACCGATTCAAGACCATGCCCCAGGAAGAGTGAGACGACCGTCGCACCGAGCAGGATTAGAATCAGTATGTTTTTGAATTGTGCAAGGAGAATTTCCCACGGCGAAACGCGGTGAGCGGCCTGCAACTCGTTGGGCCCGTTTTCTTGCAAGCGTTTAGCGGATTCCGTAACGTTCAAACCGTTAGGGCCTGTGTTCAGCCTGAGGTAGGCTTCATCACGGGTAAGGGTGTGCCAGGATTGGGTTTGCATCGTACTCATAGGGATTGATTGACCATTTCCATAGACTTGTTCACTACATCTCGTCCGTCTCAATCAGACGAGAGCGGTTGGTGGATAACTGCGAGGCATCTTGCCGGGTTTTGATTCTGCCCAGGTGAATGGAGACGCCAACAGCCACCAAAACCAGGAGAACCTTCACCCCTGCGTGGACAGGCGCGAAACTGATCGTAGCTCCGATCGTCAGCCACAAAAGCGCAATCGTCATCACTTTCTGCTTTAGAGGGATGCCGAGCCCTTCTCGATAGCTGCGAATGTATTCGCCAAGTGGTGAACGAACTACCAACCAGTGATAAAAACGCTCAGATCCCCGAGCATAGCAAAATGCTGCCAATAGTAAAAATGGTGTGGTGGGCAGAATGGGCAAAAAGATGCCCACAACACCTGCCACCACACTGAGCGTGCCGCAAAAGACCCACAAATATTTTCGCATTCTGGATTGTTCCTCCTACAGAACAAAAAAAAGACCATCGCCTTGTAAGCGATGGTCTTGCTCTCAAGTTCAGGCAGCCGGGAAATTGCTTTCCGTCTTGACGACTACCCATCCCGAACAGTCGGGCGGCTACTCCCCATCGGAGTAGACAAAGTATATAGGATATAGGCGATTATGTCAACTATAAATTAGCGATTCCAAATCTGGAGGCCAGTTTGGTAGAAGCTGTTCATCTGGCTTGCAAAACTGATAACTTCGGCAGGCATCCAAAAAACTGGTTTGGGGTAAAATGAGGCGAGTTATTACTGATCTGTGGGTCTGTGAAATAAAACCACTAAGCTACACGAATTTTTTTCTTAGCGTAACGGTTGTGCAATCAGAAGCGATTCGG
>CAIQJJ010000648.1 GCA_903872065.1 uncultured Anaerolineales bacterium
AGGCTGCCGGCGTCCTGCCCTACGAAGATCGGGCTGAATAACGGCGCAGAGTTGGCTTTGAAGCGAGGATAGAATTGATAGGCATTCACTGGCTGGATTTTGCCACAAGGCTATCCTTTTGTATAGCCTATCAACAGCCCGCAGTCTTTTGTTAACCAAACTCGAGCAGGCGATAGCGTCTGCTCGAGTTTGGTCTGCCGATTTTCAACGCCGGGTTATTTTATTTCTTCTTTCGCCGAAATGGTTAAACCGAATGCGCCACCATAGAAATTGGCAAAGCGTTGATAATCAACTTTTAGCTCTTTGGCGATGTTCGGAATCTCCTCTTGCAAATAGCGTCGATCGTCAAAGCCGATGAGTTTGATACGGTCGTACAGGTGACGGAAGGTTGAATGAGCGCCCAGAGACCAGTTAGAGTACTGGTGAAAATAAGTCACAGAAAGGAGATAGTAACGAAGCAATTCGCGCAAAGTGTTGTGGCTGACCGATTTCGCACTGCTTTGGATGGCTTGATCAAAAACCAGGTCGCCTCGCATCAGTTCAATTTTTCCAAGCATCAACCAAAATATCTCTACACAGTCCTGTTCAGCGATTGACGTAAAATTCCCATCTTTGATTTTGTAAATCACAGGAATTGCCCTATCTGCCTGAGCCAGGCAATCGGTCACATTTTTGTAATCATGCCGCAGCAGATAAACCTGCGCCAGGTCTTCACAGGTATCTACATACCAGACAGTTAAGTCTTTTTCCTTTGCCAACTTGAGGGTTTCTTCAAAGATTTTGACGGCTTGCGCGGCGACTGCCCGGGTTATGGCGCTGTTGGGGTTTTCTTCTTGGGCAAGTTGGACGCGTTCACGGTAAGCGCAGCCCAATTCGTTGTTGGCTTCAATCAGGCGCACTGGCTCGCGCACCGACTCAGAAAAAATTGATTTGGCGCGCTCTGCCACTTGCGCTGCTTCACTCAACATGGCCTGGCATTCGGCTGTAGAGTAAACACCATCAGAACGTAATTTTGTTAATCTACGTAGTGATCTGCACAGAACAATTGCGGCCAGTCCTTCCCCGCGTAAAGTCCCTAGCGATTTGCAAATATCTAAGGCTTGCCGGCTGAGTCTCTCGCCGATATTGGGTTTATCAAACTCCAGGTTGACAGTGGCTTTGGAGATCAAACTTAAGGCAATGCGATATTCGCGCTTAAGCTGCTGTCGTAAGAGCAGACCTTCGTTCACCAAAGTTTCGGCGTGGGTTTGCTGTCGCAAGATGGCGTGAACGCGAGCATTGTTGTCGCAAGTGTTGGCTAATTCCTCCTTCAACTGCGATACATTGAAATACGGCAGCGCTTTGCTGAACTCGTGAATTGCAGCATTGAGGTGCCACAAAGCTGTCCATTGAGCATAGCCCAAATTGTTATGCGCCCGCCCCAAGATCAAGTTGCGCCGCCACATCAGGTAATCAGTGTCCTTAAACTGCGCCACTTCTTCAGGTTGCGCTCCACCTTCTAGTTTTGAGAGTACCCGGTTGAGAATCGGAAACGCATCAGGAATTTGTCCGGTGTAGATCAATGCCTGTGCATGAAAGACATCCAAATCAGCTTGAGAGAACTGACTACTTATCGTGTCGTCGTATAAATCGAAACCCAGATCCGAAAGCTGTTTGGCGACCCTGATGGCCCGAATGTTTTCACCGCGAATGCTCAAACGCTTGACCCAGTTGGCGCCTGAATCGCGTTTGAATTCCATGAGCAGGTCTGGTGTATTCTGCAAGAAGCCTTGATCGATGGGGCTGGAACTTTTGAAAAAGGCAATGACTTCATTGCGCAGGCGCAGATCGAAACCGGTCTCAGCGCTGCGAATGGCAAATTCAGCTACCTGGACATACCAGTGATAACCCCTTACAGAATCCGCGCGCAGCCGGTAAAAGATGGACTCGATCTGTAATTCTCTTTTTTCGCGCTCGTCGTCAGCAGATCTGATTTTTTTGTCGTACCACCCAGCGATCTGCTGGCTGATGCGTTGCGCTTCTTCAGGCCTTAACCAGTGTGTATCGCAGAACTGGTACATTTCATCGTGCAGAAAAATGCGCTGCTCCTCGGGATGGCGTTTGATATAAAAGCGTTCAGCGACAGTTTCCAGGCAGTGCTGCCAGTTTTGCAGCTTTGCCCGATCCCCGTCGTTTTCATCGGATTCTCTTCCTTCCGCCAGGTAGAAAATCAGCGCTGCATCCAATCCTTTGCGTGCTACCGCCAGGTAGCGCAGAACTTTTTTGCTCGCCGGGTCAGGCTCTTGTTCCAACAAATACCTGACTAACAGGCTGTCTATTTCTTGGTGAATTTCCGCTAGCGTCCCGCTTTCAACGTCCCGGCAAAACTTGTCGAGTTCATAACCATTGCGGATGATTTCGACAGCCAACTCCATGCGAATGGGGCTGCCGTGTGTTGCCATACGCAAACGCTCGCAAAATTTCTCATCCAGGATATCGCGTAAATGGGGATCGTTGCTCACCGCTTGTTCGAAATAATCGCGCGACTCGTCGGCATCGAAGCCGCCTAGAGTCATCTCCCGATAGCACACATTGGAGATAGTTGCCAGGGCGTCGGACAAAGCTTTTCCCAGGTAGGATTCCCCTGGCATCTCCGGCCGCCCGACCAGCAAGACCACGCAATTTTGCCAGAGGCGAAGTTGGATGGTGAGCCAGTCCCTTACCGTAGTGCTTTCGCTCTCAATGCCGCAAATCTTTTGGATTTCATCAACTTCGTACTGGATCCTTTCGGTGGTATCCAGAGCGATCACAGGGCGCATCCATTGGCTAACCTGATTAAAGCATTCTGCGAACAGGCGCGCCATTTTGCTGCGTTCTGCTTCGATGTCCGCGCCGATTAAACCCGCCTGGCGGCGGGCTGCATTTAATTCGCGCTCGTTGCGATAGTTAGCGAACTCATTCGCGGTTTCAATGGCCTGACTCAGGCGTTTTTCCAGCCCGCTGTTGCTGTTGATGTCCGAATGGTAAAGGTCTAAGACGCCGGTCCATGGCGCTTTGGCAGCGATCCCGTCTGGACTGTCGAGCGCCATCCCAATCTGGCGCAGTAAGACCGTCTTGCCTTCGCCGCCCTTGCTGGTAATATAGAAGACATAAGTTCTGCGATCTCCCGTTTCATTGACAGCCGCTAAAATATCATCCAGAATTTTGCGTCGAATCCACTTTGTCATAATTAGGTTTCTTTCATTTTATGTATGGTTATCTGGGCGCATGAGCATTTGGGCGCGCACTTCGGCGCTGTTCAGCAAAAGTTGGTATTCTGAGGCAGCCAGTTGTTCTAGTTCTGCGTCCTTTCTCAGGACGTCGCACAGTTCTTTCCACGGCTCAGAGTGGACTGGCGTGGACAGTTTTTCGCGGGGCGACAGAAATTCTGCCCACCATGTTTTTAGGTCGGGAAGAGCTTCCTTGTCTTGCTGCCCGGCGTCCGTATCCTTTGCAAGGATGGCCTGATGATAGGCGAGTTCGGGGAGATAGCGGGACAAGTACTGAGGATAGTGTTCAAGATGCGCTCGGTAAAATTGAAATGCGGCCCAGTGACTTTGTAGAAAGGTTTGATGATCATTCCGCTGCAATTCATAAGCCATGATCTGGCGCAGCACCCGATCAGGTTCGTAGCACTTTTTGCTGCTGTTCCAATACAAAAGGTGATGTATCTGCAGCTCGCCGATGATTTGATCCAGGTAATAGTCGTCGCCGCGCTGCGGTTCTTCAAGTTTTATTGCTTCCGCGATAAAACGCAAACTTTCCGGGCTGACCCATCTTAAAACACTGATTATACGGGTAAATCGTTGCAAATGAGGGGGTAAAACTCTGAGAATTTCTTCGACGACTTGCTGGAGCAGCGCTTGAATCTTCTCGGAAGGGATAAGCAATTCTTGCTCAACGGGTTCTCCTGGACGGTATCCATTTTGTTCTAAGAGGGTTCCTAACTGCTCTGTAAACAGCGGGTGTCCAAACGCGTGGCGGTAGAGCGCCTGGCTGGTCAGCGAGTCGGCTTTGACGGCTTGCCCGGCAGTTAAGGCATCAAAAGCTGTCAAGCGGCAGGCGTCAATCCGCCGGCGCACTTGAAAACGTTTCCAGTTGGTTAATTCCCCCCGGCTGCTGAGAACGAACAGTACCCGGTTGGTCAACGCCAAAGGTTCAATGAAATGCTCTTCCAACCAAAAGAAGGTGGCCTCATCCAATTGAAGCAGTTCGTCTACTGTGTCTAACAGGATAATTGGGGTCGCGGATTGAGCAGCCCAGCGGGTGACCTGGGAGACAAACATCCCCGCCCAGGCCTCGGCGCTGATCCGCCCTATTGCAGGGGCTTCGATGCCAAGCTGCCCGGCAAATTCCTTCCAACCGTTCCATTGATTGGCATTGACCAATCCGGCGGCGGGGGCTTTGAGATTAAGCTGCCCGGCAAATTGCTTCCACAACTCTCGAATGAGCGCCTCGCGATCAATGCGATTTTCTCTCCACAAAGAGGGCAAAGAGCGCCGGTTCAAATCCAGCCGCGCGGTGGTAGTCGAGTAAGACTTAAGCTGTGCATCCGCAGCAGTGTAACGACGGGCCAGTTCCTGCAGCAGCCAGCTTTTTCCCATGCCGAACGCCCCCCAAAAACAAACCACCGCTGACTTCATGGGTTTTCCCTCGCGCCCATCTTTTAATTTGCTCTCGATCAATCCAATTTCCGCTGAGCGGTTAATGAAAGGACGGTTGGGCTCGGGAGAAACTCGAGGCTGTAATGTCATTGCTGCCTCCTCAGAACAAGTGAATGATTCGTAAGGGTTAAGGTTAAAATGAATGTGGTACCAGAAAGGGTTGGAGATCGCTTTGCGGTTGGCGGCTTGAAAGATTATTTGCAAACTTCTTTGGGTGCTTTTCCTCTTGGGGGTTGTTGAGATATTCAGGCAAACGGCGGAGATCCTGGAGGTGTGCAGAGGTATGTCCCTGCTTACATATTCTTAAGGGATCAATGTGAATGCTGCACAATCCAGCTTGCTCCGCGCCTTTGATATCCACCTCGTGGATATCCCCAATGTAGATCACTTCTTCAGGATTAAGCTTTAGCTCAGTAAGGGCATGCTTAAATATTGCCGGGTCCGGTTTTTCAATTTTTAAGTCAGATGAATCAAAAATCTTCTCAAAAAAACGATCTAACTCCAGTTCGCGGAGTAATTTCTTTGCTCGGCCATCTGAATTTGTGAGAATGGACATGCGATACCCTAGTTTTTCAAGTTTTGCCAG
>CAIQJJ010000649.1 GCA_903872065.1 uncultured Anaerolineales bacterium
CGTGAGCCTGTCGAAGCGTGAGCCTGTCGAAGCGTGAGCCTGTCGAAGCGTGAGCCTGTCGAAGCGCCTCTTCAACCGGACATCCTTCGACAATCCTTCAACAATCCTTCGACAGGCTCAGGATGCCTCGAACGCATCCCCTGGGAAAGACGAAAAAAAGCCCCTTCCCGCAAGCACGGGAAGGGGCCAAAGACCATTCAAGCAGCTCCCCCAGGGGAGGAATGGTTTACAGTTCGCGCCGCCGCCAGGCACGCCCCGCCGCCAGGCTCAAGCCCAGCAGCAGAGCCGCCGCCGCCAGCCACAGCCAAGACTGCGACGAATGAGCCGTGAAGTCGGTCAGCGTGATGGCCGTAGGGCCGAAACTAACCAGATAGTCTTCTGTCTCGCCATTGAGCAGCAGTCCTGCCGAATCCATCTGAACGAGCGGAATCGCCGCAGCGCGCACGCGGATAAAGACATTGCTGTTAGCCACATAGCCCGCCGGGACCGACACTGTCACCGATTCACTCACAGGACTGCCCGTGAGCCTGGAGCCTGAGTAGAAAGCGTCAAAGCTGCCATTGTTGTCCCAGTCAATCCATACTCCGTAGTACACGCGCACACTGCTTGCACTGCCATTGAGGATGACTGTCAAAGTGCTGCTGCCGCCAGCAACCCAGCCGGTGGAAGCAAAGGCCAGGCTGTCTTCGTCCAGTCCATCCCCCGAGGCGGTGGCCGAGGCCTGTCCATCAGCCTCTACATCCACAACCGTACCTAGCCAGACTGCCTGGATGCCGCCAGCCGCGTCCGGGATATTATCCCCGCCATCGGGGAAGATGGCATTGGCTGCGCCAGAGGCGGCAAAGGTGGTGGGATAGGTGGCCGGCAAATCACCCAGGTCAAAGCGGGTAGTGTAGAAACCGAAGTCATACGAGGTATCGGTTTCACCTTTCAACACTGTGGCGATCTCACTGGCGCCATCCGAGTCGCCGTCAACTTGATCGTTATTGCCAGCAGCGGTCGCATTTTCGGGCGAGGCGGCAACCCCTGCCGGAGTCGCCACACCAATTGTGTAGATCACATCTGCGACGCCGGTACCCGAGGTAGAGAAGTTCTCGTCCAAGAGCAGGTTGCCGAATTCGTAAGCGCCGTCCGCCTGGCTCAGGGTGTTAAGCGCGACCATCTCTCCATTGGGATAGACAGCGGTTAGAACAACCAACACACCGCGAATCCCCGGCTCACCGGCATCCTGCACCCCATCATTATCCAGATCAAGCCAGACGAAGTCGCCCACAGCGGCCGGGTACAGGAAGTAGCCGAAGTCGCCTGTACTGTCAGTCGCCCCAGCCGCCACTGCGACGCTGTAAGGATCGACCTGGCTGTTGTTGTCGCTGCCATCAGCCGCCCCATCGCTGTGCCAGTAACCGTTGAGGATGCCCCAGTCATCGGTGACATCCACGCGATAGGTATCGTCGGGCAGGTTTACAAATTGGTAAGCTCCATTGGCATCAGTGGTCGTCGCGCCGACCCTGTTGCCATTGCTATCGTACAACACAACCGTCACGCCGGCAAAGCGTCCGGTCTCAGCGCCCAGGGTTCCATCCATATCGGTATCTTCCCACAGCGTGCCAGCGATCGTGTTCGCCGCCGCGGCGGGTTCGTAACCGAAGTCCTGGCTGAGGTTGACTGCCCCAGCCGCCAGGGTCACAGTGGAACGGTCGGCGACGCCGCCATCCGGGTCTACTGTGTTGGTCAAGCCGCCCGGCAAAGTCGCCGTGTCTACCCGCACCGAGTAGGTCGCGGCGGACAGGTTGCCGAAGAAGTAACTGCCATTGTTATTCGTAACCGTGGTTTGCAGCAGCGCGCCCGAGGTATTGTTATACAGGCGCACCGTCACCCCTGCCAGACCCTCGCCGGTATCCGCTATACCGTCGCCATCGCGGTCGAGGAAGATCGTGTCGCCGATCAGGCCTTCCGTTGAAGTTTGCCCGGCGGGAGTATAGCCAAAGTCCTGGAAGGTATTGCTGCTCCCAGCGATCGTGAGCGTGTTTTGATTGGTGCAGGCGCCGCCGCATACCTGGCCGGCGTCGGCGGTGTTGTTCGGGCGGCTGCTCTGCGCCAGCGCGCCCAAGACATGAGCTACATCATTGACCCAGACCGTGTAAGTCCCATTCGGCAGGCCAGGGAAGCTGTACTGCCCGGCGCTATCCGTCACAGTCGTCGCAATGACCTTGCCAGCCGCGTTTTTCAACGCCACTGTCACCCCCGCAATGCCAGGTTCGCCTGCGCCGAAGCTGCCATTGCCATTGACGTCCACGAAGACCTGGTTGCCGATAGTGTACCCGGCGCTGGGCTTGTAGCCAAAGTCGGCGTTCACATAGACATCGCCTGGGGCCAACAAGATCGGCGTCGTCGTTTGATTGTCGCAAACCACGCAGGTCGCGCCCGGTTCATCGGGATCGCCCGTTGAAACATAGCCGCCCGGCGCTGCGCCGCTGTTGACGCGCACCACATACGCGCCCGCCGGCAGAGCATCGAAATAGTACATCCCTGCCGCATCGGTCGTCGTCGAGGCTTCAACCACGTCGTCCGTCGTCCCAAAGAGGCCATCCGGCCCAGCCGTCAGCAGATCCACTGCGACGCCGCCCAGGCCAGCTTCGCCGGGATCCTGCACGCCGTCGCCATCCGCGTCAATCCAGATGCGGTCGCCGATTGCGCCCAGGCCATCATTGCCAGTGACATCCAATATGGCCGACCAGTTGTAGCCGAAGTCCACATCCAAATTCTTCTCCCCCACCGCCAATGTCAAGTCTGCCAAATGCGGCAGGCCGCCATCCAGATCATAAGTCGGGTTCTCGGCCAGGCCAGCCGGCAGCGATGAGTCAATCACCGCCACTGTATACGCGCCGGATTTGACATTGGTAAAGAGGTAATGTCCCTCATTGTCCGTAACCGTCGTCAGGCAGTCCACAGTTGAGACGCAAACGCCATCTTGCAGTTCCACGATGACATTCGGAATGCCTGGTTCGCCAGCATCCTGCACCCCGTCGCCATTTTCATCCAACCAGACATAGTCGCCAAAGGTCGCCGGGCGAACAAAGCCAAAGTCATAGGTATCGTCGGTCTGCCCCTTGAGAACTGTCGCCGCCTGGCCATCCGGGTCGTCCGAGTCGACGGACGCGTCTCCTCCAACGTGCAAGAAGGTGGACGCGTAACCAGACGGAGGGATCACGCTGAGCGAGAAGGTCGGCTCATCCGCGACGGCGCCAACGCCATCAAAGTTCTCATCGAGCAGCAAATTGCCAAAGCGGTAAAGGCCATTCAGATCGGTGGTTGTTGCCAGGACAGTAGCGCTGCCATCCAGCCAATCAATCGTCAGGCGAACCTCAAAGCCGCTCAAAGGAAGCTCGCCGGCATCCTGTATGCCATCGCTGTCGGCGTCTTCCCAGACGAAGTCGCCCACAGCGGCCGGGTACAGGAAGTAGCCGAAGTCGGCAGTTGTGTTAGTCTCCCCACCCGCCAGCGCGACGGTGTAAGGATCGAGCTGGCTGTTGTTGTCGCTGTCAGCGGCCGGCCCATCGCTGTGCCAGTAACCGTTGAGGAGTTCCCAGTCATCGGTAACGTCCACGCGATATTCACCGTCGGGCAGGTTGGCGAATTGGTAATCCCCATTGCCATCGGTCATAGTCGCGCCAACAATATTGCCCTTGCTGTCGTACAACACGACCGTCACACCGCCAAAGCGCAAGGTCTCAGCGCCCAGGGTTCCATCCGTGTCGGTATCTTCCCACAGCGTGCCAGAGAGCGTATTCGCCACGGTGGGTTGGTAACCGAAGTCCTGGTCGAGATCAACTGCGCCAGCCGCCAGGGTCACAATCGAGCGATTGACAATACCGCCATCCGGGTCTACTGTGTTGGTCACGCCGGCCGGCAAAGTCGCCGCGTCCACCCGCACCGAGTAGGTCGCGGCGGACAGGTTGCCGAAGAAGTAGCGTCCATTCTCATCGGTAACCGTGGTTTGCAGCAGGGCGCCCGTGGTATTGTTGTACAGGCGCACTACCACTCCTTCCAAACCCTCGCCGGGGAAGAAAAATCCGTCGCCATCGCGATCCAGGAAGATCGTATCGCCGATCAGGCCTTCCGTTGAAGTTTGCCCGGCGGGAGTATAACCAAAGTCCTGGAAGAGATTGTCGCTCCCAGCGATCGTCAGCGTATTCTGATTGCTGCAGGCGCCGCCGCATGCCTGGCCATTGTCGGCGGCGTTATTCGGGCGGCTGCTCTGCGCCAGCGATCCCAGGACATTGGCCACATCATTGACCCAGACCGTGTAGTCGCCCGGCAGGACATAGAAGGAATACCACCCATTAATCGTTATAGCCGTCGCAATGACCTTGCCAGCCGCGTTTTTCAACGCCACCGTCACCCCTGGAATGCCAAGGTCGCCGCCATCCAGGCTGCCATTGCCGTTGAGATCCGCAAAGATCACATCACCGATGCCGTATCCAACATCCGGTATGTAGCCAAAGTCGGCGTTCAAGTACACATCGCCCGGGGCCAGCACGATGGGAGTGGTTGTCTGCCCGTCGCAGTCAGCGCAAGGGCCACCCTCATCGGGATCGCCCGTTTGGGTATAAGTCCCCAGGGTGGATTCATCCACCGCGACCACGTACGCGCCGGCCGCCAGGCCATCGAAGATGTAAAAGCCAGCCGCGTCGGTCGTCGTCGAGGCGGCGGTGACATCGTCCGCCGTCCCAAAGAGGCCGTCTGCGCCAGCCGTCAGCAGATTGACCGTAACGCCGCCCAGGCCGGCTTCGCCGGCGCCCTGCAGACCGTCGGCGCCCATATCAATCCAGAGGCGGTCGCCGATCGCTCCCGTCCCCGTCCCAGCGGTGACATCGGAGGTCGGCGCCCAGTTATAGCCGAAATCGGCCAGCAGCATTTCCTGGTTGGGGCGCAGCGTGACCGCCGCTCTGCCGGCGCTGCCCGTCCCATCATAATCATAGGTCGGGGACAGACCAGCCGCCAGGCCGCCCACAGAGACCGTGTAGTCGCCGGCCGGGACATTCTTGAAGAGATAGCGTCCATCCAGGTCGGTAACAGTAGTGCGGTTGACGGCACTGCCATAAGCGTCCGTCCCGCTCAAGGTCACGGTGAGGTTGGGGATGCCAGTCTCGCCAACATCCTGCACGCCGTCGCCATCTTCATCGAACCAGATATAATCGCCGAGCGCTGCGGGGAAAGGATCGGGGAAGCGATAGTCTTCCACCTCGCCGTTGGTCGCCAGGCCGCTGGGCTGCGCCATGCCTAACGTCGTGCTGCGGTAGAGGCGGAAACGGGCGTATAAGTACATCTCATTGCCGTCCGGGTTGTTCGCCAGGACGCTGCGCGGGATGTCAAAGGTCAGCGTGTGAGTGCCGGCCGCCAGGGCTTCATCCAAGAGGATGCGCTCGCCGCCGTCGTTCATATCGCCGTCGCGGTTCCAGTCAAACCAGGCGCTCAGGTAGCAAGGATTGGCCGCCGTGCAGGTGGCGCCGCCAACCACCACCTGGACACTGCCGCCGCCCTCGCCCACAGTCCAGGGCGCATTGAGAATGACGACGCCATCTTCATCATCACTGCCCGCCGCATCATCCCCGCTGGCGGCGGCGGTTTCGTAACCGCCCACCAGGACGCTGGCCGCCTGCGGCCCGCTCATTTCGGTGTCCGGAGGGAGCGCGCCCAGGTAAACCTGTCCCGAAGAAACCAGGACATGCTTGGCGCCATCGTTGGCGGCGGCGGTATTCTTATACGAATCCGGCAGATCGCCAAAGTCTACATTGGAGATAAAGCCAAAGTCGCGCCGGGCGGGGGAGGGGTCTGCGCCGAAGTCAACCAACGGGCTGGCCACGGCGTCAAAGAGTGTTACCCCATCATAGACGGTGGTCGTCGTCTGCTGGGCGCCGATCAGAGATGGCGCGCCGGCGTCGAGCGAAACCACATAGACCTCCCCTAACAGACCGCTAAAGCTGTAGTCGCCAGCGGCATCCGTCGTAGTCGAAGCGACCAGGTGAACATTGCCGGGGGTGCAGCTTCCTCCCTCGCACCACCACAGGTAGACCGGCGCATCGGCATAGCGCTCCAACTCGGTCGCGCCGATCTCACCCACGCCCCCACTCTGACCTTGAGGATCGTCAGGATCGTACCAGACCGTGCCGATGATTTGATTCGGCCCGCTCAAGTCGTAACGATACGCCAGGTCGGCGTTCAGATCACAGTCTGTACACGCGCCGCCGCCAATGGATTCGACCACGCCGCCATTGATCGTGATGGCTGCAACCACATTGTCAGCCGCACCTCCATCTCCATCCCAGGAGGCAGCCACACCAGCGGGGAAGTCAGCATCAAAAGCATTCACCTTGACAAAGTAAAGGCCGTCTGCCAGGCCGCTAAAGGTATAGAACCCGTTTTCATCCGTCTCTGTGGTCGCAAGGATCGTGCAGGCGTAATCACTACATAACCACACCGTCACGTAGGGAACGCCGACTTCTCCCGCGCTGAGCAGGTGATCGTCGTCCAGGTCAATCCAAACCAGGTCGCCGATCATGCCGCCATCCGGCTTGAAGCCGAAGTCAGCGCCCATGTAATTCGTCCCGTTGTAGAAAAGTCTCCCATCGCGCCCATCGCAGATCGTGCCGGCCGTCAGTCCAGCGCAAGGCTCGCCGTCAGCGCTTGGGTCGGCGGTCAGGGTTGTGTTGGCTGGCGGCGTGACCACCACGGCGTAATTGCCCGGCTGCAGACCGGTGAACTGATAGTAACCGGCCTCGCCGGTTACAGGGTCATTGGCCGTTGTCGTCGAATCCACCGCCGCGCCGACCAGAGATTCGGTCGGATCAAGCCACCCATTGCCATTGGCGTCTGTATAGCGGTATAGTTCAACATTAACGCCGTTGATGCCAGGTTCAGTCGTCTGCTGAACGCCGTCGCCGTTGTTATCATAGTAAACCCGATCGCCAATCGCAGCCGGCGGCGCAAAGCCAAAATCCGCTGTCAGGTCACTTGGATCGGCGTCCGTCAAAGTCACGGGGATGTAAACCAGGTCTCCAGAGATTGTCCCAGTGGAGGGATAGTAAGCGCCGCCATAAATATCCTTCGGCAGGAGGGCGGCGTCAACCGTTTTATCCACCACCACGCGATACACGCCCACCGGCAAACCGGTAAACAGGTATTTGCCGTCTGCGTCAGTGACCTGGGCCGTGACGGTGACATAGTTCCCGTCGCCGTCCCAATCCACCTGCAAATACACCGTCACGCCGGCAACGCCGGCCTCAGTCGCTTCTTGCGTCCCGTTCCCATTGACATCCTTAAAGACCGTATCACCAATGCTGCCCGATCCGACCGGCTTATAGCCGAAATCCTTATCCTCATAAGTCATATCGAGCAGGAAGGTGCTCTGATTGTCACGCGTGCTGTCGGGATCATACGACTGCACCACGCCCGCTGGCAGGCTGCCAGATGCCACCTGAACTGTGTAGTAAGCCCGCGGGTAACCGGTGAAATTGTAAATCCCATCCGAACCGGTTATCGGCGACTCAATCTGCCTCCCATCTGGGCCCAGCAAGCGTACCGTAACGCCAGGAATAGGCTCATCCGGGCCATTCATCGCCCCATTGCCATCCCAATCGAAGAAGATCTGGTTGCCAATGTTGTACACGCCGGCAGGGATATTATAGCCAAAGCTCACATTGGTCAGGGCGGTATTATCGTCCAGATCGCCAACAAAGCCTGGGGTGACAGCGCCTGGAAGGTCTTCCAGATCATCCGTGCCGCTGGTCTGGGCAGGATCATTCGACCGGCTGTCGCAAGTGGTGCAAACGCCGTTCTGGTTGACATCGGCAGTCTGACTGCCGGCAATCACAGAGGAACGCACCACCACGTAATAATATCCCTGCCGCAGGTTGGTAAACGAGTAAGCGCCGTTTACATCTGTTGAAACCGTCTGTAAATACTGCCAGGAGCCACCCTCCTGAACACAGGTTCTGTTATTTGCTACACCACTGATAGGCGCAAAAGTAGTCGCATTCAAACAAGCATACAGATCAACCGGAATATTGCGAATACCGGCATCGCCGGCATCCATCCCAGTCTGCCCGGCCCCCGTTCCTGGCTGAGTCCAAAGCGCCGTCTGCCAGCCATTGGTATTGTTGTCGTCGAACACTACGCCAGACAAGGTGCGCGTCTGAGCATTCACCCCAATCGTCACATTGGCAGTATTAAATACGGGGGAATTGGCCGGCAGACCATTAGCAAATTTGCTGTTGGTGCTGGTAGCAGTGTTGATAGTTTCAGGGGAGGCGCCAGCCTGCGTGGCGCGCATGTAGACATGGATGTAGCGCGTCTGGCCAGGGTAGATCGGCCCAACATTATCCCAAGTCAAGGAGCCAATGTCCGACGAAGACACCGATGGATTGGCTGAGACAAAATCGAAGTAATCATCGTTGAAGGTATCAACCAGCGGCACCGGGTTGAGTGTGCCAGAATCGCTGGCGCAAGGCTGATCGGTGGTAATGATCACGCCAAACCCATCCAAATCCAGGTCGCCGCGAGTGCCGCCGCCGCCTTTGCGGCCAACCAACTGAAATTCCAACAGGCTATCTAACAAACTGATAACGCCAGGATCACCAGCAAAGTCGCTCCATTCCCAGGTTTTGCCGACGCCCTTCACTGTCTCCGGATTGATCGTTTCGACAATTGTATATTCCGTACCAGTGCCGCCGCCAAAAGCCACCTGGGTTGCAGGAGCAGTAACAGTACCATTACCATCATAGGTATAAAGAGCAGCGCCAACAGGAAGGTTATTGTAATACACTTGAACTTCAAATTTATCGCCAGCCAAAAGATTGACACGCTCATGCAAGTTGGCGATAAACTGCACACCGGTGATCTTTCCGCCCATATTCCCCAGGTTATAGCCACTGATCCCCACATAGTTCGTACTATTGGTCATATCCGTATAGGAGTATTTTTCGTCCGGAGCGCCTACCGCATTAGCCGTACTCGACCAACGGGAATTGGCAGCTCCACCAGGCGGAGTCATAGTTGTGTCCGGATAAGCTTCTTTAGCCCATAGCTTATATGAACACGTGGCTGAACCCGCTGCACCCGAACCGGGCAGCTTATTGGTCAAGGCAATCAGGTAATCAATCGTATCGCCAACTACAATCGGATTGGTATTGACCACCGATTTCTTGATTTCCAACGCCGGCGCAAAGCCAAAATCGCTGGGTTCAGAGCCATCCGCGGCGTCGCCGTAGGTACCCACCACTTCAATCTGCTTGTAAGCGGTCGCCGTGGTCGGGCCATAACCGGTGGGGATATCGCCATCGGTCGTATCCACCATAATCAGATAGCGCGCCGCGCCCGTGGGCGGCAGGTTGGTGAAGGTGTAATTGTCGGGCGTGAGGGCGCTGGTTTCCACCGTGTCGTAAATAAAATCGTTCGCATCCTCGCAATCACCGTCGCCGTTGGCGTCCCAACACAAGGAGACCGTCACACCGGTTGTATCAGTATCCGCTCCATCGCTGATAACCGCTTCATCGCCTTCCTGCACGCCATTGCCCAACACGCCGGTCGTCCCCCCATTATCACGCCAGACATGCCCAATAATAGTACCGCTGCCTTTGATCAGAGTGGTATAGGTGTCTTCGGAAAAACATGGGCCAGCGCCCAATTTAAGGCAGGCGGTGTTGTCAATGATCACCAAAGGATAAGCCAACGGGACAATGGCCTGGAAAGTAACCTGGCCGGTCGTCGCCAGGCCGGTCTTTGGGCTGACAATGCCTTCATCCAACTGCCATTGGATGTTCGTCACCAGCGAGGCCGGTACCGGTTCATCCGTAGACCAGGTGAGGCCGTTATCGGTGGAGAACAAACGCGTCGCATTCACAGTCGGCGAGGAATAATTGGTCATCGCCACCGTGCTGCTGGCGCTGCCGGCAACATAGACCAATCCGTCGGGAATAGTTTCGTAGTAGACCAGCGGCATGCCCAGAGAGGGGGCGCCAACTGTAACCACCATCGTGTCCTCTGCGGCGTCCACATCCGGCAGGGTAAAGGTCAACTTATAATCGATCGTCCCGCCCAGGCTAACTTTTTTGCCCGTCACGGGATCCACGGCCGTGGTGGCGGTCTTGTCCAGCGTCATGCTGCTTTCTCGGCTTTGCAGCGGCGGAATGCCGGCGCCGAAGTCGGCGTTGAACTTCTCATTGTCGTAGCCGGAGGCGACCTCTTGATAGGGCGTCAACCCGGCGGTGCAGGCGCCGTTCAAGGCGACGTATTCGTAATACACCAACCCCACCGCGCCGGTGTTGTTTTCGGGGATGTTCTCGAAGTACATCTGATCCACAAAGGGGATCAACTTCTCGGTGCCGTCATTGAGCTTGACCACCACCAGTCCGTAGGTGCGCACCAAACGGAAGCAGCCGGGGTCATAAGTGGTGGCGTCGCCGATCGGCTGCACCCAGGCATTGCGGTCGGGGACATAGTTGTAGTTGTTATCGAAGCCGGCCCCCACATTGCCCAGGTCATACCAGATGCCCTGGCTGGTCACAGTCTCGCCAGGGTAAGCCGTGGTGCCGGTGCCGTTGGGCGTCCAGGTCTCCCAACCCAAAACATCCTGGATGGCCAGTTTGTATTGATCTGGCACTTTGTTATCGCCATTCGGCCAGATTTTGTTGGCCATGGCCGAAATCTCATTGCGCATGGTCACCGGGCGCCAGTAATACGATTCGGGGGTGGAATGGGTTTCCGAGGTGGCCCACATAAAGTACGACAGCCAGAGATCGTCTTCCGGCTTGATGCCGCCGGTCACATTCTGCCAGCCTCCGGCAATCTTAGCCTTGCGCGGGTAGGAAACCAACCAGTATTCGGTGCGGCATTCGCCGGCCGCCAAAGTGCCAATGAAGCGCGAGGCGTCCACCTCATCCGAGACGGAGCCGGATTCATGCTCCAGGGCAAAAAAGCGCGTCGGGTCGCCGAAATCCACCTCCGTCACACCGGCCAGGCTAAATGCCGCCGGGTCCTGCATCGGATAGGTACCGGGGGTGACATCGCCCGCCTCAAGCAGCGCGCCATCCCCATCCGCATCCAGGTTGCCAATATAGGCCCAGACATCCTTTAATTCCCCGCCCGAGGTGTTGCAAAACTTGGCGCCCAGGGTGGCCGCCGAAGGGCCATACGAGGAGGGCGAGAGGACGTTCGAGTCGACGATCAGGTTATAGGCTGTGATCGGCTCGATGGTAATCCCCCCCGCGGCGCTGGAGATATCATACGTCGTTGGCAGGTCATAACGCGCCGGGGCGGCGCGTCCCACCTGGCTAAAGGTAAGGGAGAAAAGAAAAACAACGATCAACACACTGAAGAGGATGGTTCTGGACTTCTTGGTCATAGGGTCTCCTTGGACAACAGAGCTGAACGACTTTACACAGAATTAACGTCATATATATAGTCGTAAGATATTGGCAAAAAGTTCATTTTTGGTTAATAATCTAATCTTCTCAGTTCTAACGAAAAAGCAGGCTGCCACCCCAGGCGCGCTGAGCTTGTCGAAGCGCCGCGCCGTGAAACATCCAATGATTTACCCTTCTTAACCCTTGGGCTGCTTCAAGCGCCGTGCATCCCCTTCGCGCACTGTGACCCCAATCGCATCCAGGTGTTCGAGCAAAGCCAATACATAGCGCCGGCTGGTGTTGAAATGATCGCGCGCCTCGGCCGCGGTAATCGTCCCATGCGCCTTGATCCAGGCGCGCACCGCGCCCGTCATGGCCTCGTAATCCGCCTGGCGAAAGACGACTTCAGGGGAAACCAACGCCAGTTGGCCCAGATCCAGCAAGGCATTGAACAGGTCTTCCCCCACTTCGGCCTGGCAGTCCTTCACAGTCGGCGGGGCGGCCGGGGCGGCGGCAAAGCGCGCCAGCAAAGCCTCCACCCTTTTTTGTTGGGCAGCGTTGAAGCGAATTGCATGGCCGGCGCGGCGCACAAAGGCCCCGCTCTCTTCCACCGCGCCCTCGCCGGCCAGGCGGCGCAGGGCGGCGTTAAAGACGCGCGGCGCAAGCTTCACGCGGCTTTTCAATTCCTCGCGCCCAATCCCCAGGCGCAAAGGGTAAGCCTGGTGATAAGCTTCGATCTCGTCCAACAAACGCTCCGAGAGTTGATTCCAATGCGCCAGGCTGATCACCAGGTCTGGCGGGCGGGGCGCGTCGCCGGACTCGAGGCCAATGATCTGCCCGCTTTCCCACAGTTCAGCCAGAGCCTGCTGCGCGGCGGCCGCTTCCAGGCTGGAGCGGGCGATGACCTCTTGCAGAGGCGCCGCCCCCAGGCTTTGCAGGGCCTGCGCCAGCACCTCGGCCGGCGTCCCCTGCAAGAGCGCCTCCAGGCGGGCCAGCACGGCCTGGTCAAAACGCTTGTGGCGGCCCGGCGGGTTGACATCCATTACTACCCCGCCGCCCAGGGTTTCGCCGGGCGAGGGACGGCGCAGAATATAGCGGTCGCCGCGCCGCGCCGTCACCGCATGGCTCAATTCCAGTTGCAGCCAGCCCGATTCGCCCGGAATAAGCTGCTCGCTGCCCAAGAGGCGCACGCGGGCGGTCGTCTCGGCCGCGCCGGTGAAAAACTTGACCTCATCACTGTGCGCCAATGGATGAGCGGCGTCTGCCAACAGGCGAAAACGCACATCCAGGCGGCGGGTGGGTTCATAATCGCCGGGGTGCACTACCACCTCGCCGCGCGCCACCTGATCCACATCCAGGCCGGCAATATTCACCGCCGTGCGCCCGCCGGGCAAAGCCGCCTCTTCTTTGCGCTTGTGCGTCTGCAAGCCGCGCACCCGCCCGCGCAAGGCAGAGGGCAAAATTTCGACCTCATCGCCCACCTTCAAGCGCCCATCGAGCAACGTGCCGGTGACAATGGTGCCAAAGCCAGCAATGGTAAAGACCCGATCCACCGGCAGGCGCGGCCGTCCCAGGTCCGGGCGCGGCGGGCGTTCGGCCAGGCAGTCGGCCAGGGCTTTTTTCAAGGCCGGGATGCCAGTCCTGGCGCGGGCCGAGACGCGCACCATCGGCGCGTTCTCCAACACAGTGCCGGCAAAAGCCTGCGCCAGGTCATCTTCCACCAGAGTGAGCCAGTCGGCGTCCTCGATCAAATCCGTCTTCGTCAATGCCACCACACCCCCCTGGATTTGGAGCAGGTCCAGGATGGCCAGGTGTTCGCGGGTCTGAGGCATCACCCCTTCATCCGCGGCCACCACAAACAAAACCGCGTCAATCCCCCCCACGCCCGCCAACATATTCTCAATGAAATCACGATGCCCTGGCACGTCCACCACCCCCACTTCGCCCACGCCCTCCAGGGTCAACCAGGCAAAGCCCAGGTCAATCGTCATCTCGCGCTCGCGCTCTTCTTTCAGCCGGTCAGGATGCGTCCCCGTCAGCGCCTGCACCAGGGTAGACTTGCCATGATCCACATGCCCAGCCGTACCAATCACACGCATACTCTATTATGTCCTTCCAATGGCGCGCTCATAGGTTGACACCCATTCGTGGGCCAACGCCAAAAGGCCTTGCAGACGCTTTTCGGCCAGTTCATTGAACTGCTGCAGCAAATCTTGCACCTCTTGCTGGCGCTCGGCCAGTTCGACGATCTGCTCCGTCATACGTTCATACTGGCGGCGCGCCTCGCCGCGCTGCTCTTCCTGGGTCAAAGTATAGTTGGTCCAACGTTTTTGGTCATCCGCCTTAAAAGTGACCCACTCCTGGCGAAAACGATCATCCGCCAGGCGCTGCACTTCGGCCACCTCGCTCAAGCGCCGCTCCACCTTCTGGTTGAGTTCATCCAACACCACCTGGGCGCGCTTGGTATCGCGATGCGTAGCGTCCAGCGTGATCAACTGGCGTTCGATCTCGGTCGCTTGTTTTTCGACCGTCTCAAAACGCGCCTGCCATTCACGCCAAACGCGCTCCCGCTCAACCTGCGCCAGGGCCTGCTTATCAATGAACTCGCCCACTTCCTCGCGGCGGTCGGCCTCAACCACCGCCAATTCATTCAAGCGCGTATCAAGCTTGCGCTGCGCCGTATTCAGAATCTCGATCTGGCCGCGCTGGCTGTCTCCCTGCTTGCGCAAGGCGGCCAACTCGCCCTGCAAATCAGTGATCCGCTTGGCGTCCTGCCGGCGGCCATCTTCCAACAGGCGGTAAGTGCGCGTATATTCTTCCTCGTCCCGCCGCAGCAGTTCGACGCGCTGCGCGACCTCATCAATCGAGCGGCGCAAACGCACATCTTCATCAACGCGCATCTGGATGCCCTTTTCCAAGCGCGGCAAAACATCCAATTGGCGGCGCACGTCGGCAATGCTGCTCTCTAAAGCCCGCATTTCCACACGGCGCACTTTTTCAGCCTCTTCATCGCGCTTCTTAACATCCTTTTCCACTTCTTCGAGCGCCCGCCGGGCTTCAAGGCGCTGCTGCAATAACACCCCATCATACTGATCCATGCGCGTCAAGACGGCGGTCAAACGCGCCACCTCACTGCTTACCTGTTTGATCTGCTCTACAACCGCTTTGCTGCCCCCCTCCACAGCCACAATGCGGTTATCCAGCATGGTAAGGACATCCTTATCCTTACGGCGTTCTTCTTCCGCCCATTGAATCCGCTTTAACAACTGATCAACATCCATCCACACACCTCTTGAAATGGCGAGCGTATCATAACACTCTCCTTAAAAATGCCACGTCCAACTCATCAATGTGGGGTATTATACATGAAGAGCCGCTTATGGAGTAAGGTGTCCAAAAGCGCGCGGCAGGGCGGCTAAAAACTGGCCTAAAAGCTGCTGCGGCAGCAAACCAAGCGCCAAAAGCCCCACCACCCCGCTCACGAGCAAAACGATCTGCAAGGGTCGCTCTTCGCTGCGCCAGTTCTCCCCCTGTCCGCCGGCCAGGAGAGCCGCCAGCGAGCGCAGGCCAGCCGCCAACAATCCCAGGCGCGCCGCTAAGACCGCCGCCTGCCCGTAATCTCCCCAGGGCAAATGGGCCGCGCTGGCTTGCGTCATCCCCTGCTGCAGCGCCAGGTGAACGGGAAAACCGCCCAGGAGGGGCAAACCTGCCAGCGAAAAGACGGAAAGGGTCAGCGCCAGGGTCGCCACGGGCATACGCCGCGCCGCGCCGCCCACCGCCTCAAAGTGCAAGCTTTGGTTATCTGCGCGCAGCACCGAGAGCGCCAGCGCCCATACTCCAAATGCCAGGGCGCGCGGCGGCAGGAGTGCAAAATGCAGGCGCAGCCCATTGGCGTCAGTCTGCAATAAAGACAGCGCCAACAGTGAAAACCCCGTCTCCGCCATGACGGCGTAACCCATCATGCGCCCCAGGTGGCGTTGAAAGGCTATCCACACGCCTCCCACCAAAGCCATCAAAGCGCCAGCCGCCATCAGAACCTCAAAGACACGCGGCGTCTGTCGCAGCCAGGCATAACGATCGAAAAAATTCAAGCCAAACAACATGACCATCTCTGGCAAAATGGTGAAAACCAGCGCCGCCTTATAAGGGTGCGTCTCGCCGGCCAGCATGGGCAGCCAACTGTGGAAAGGGAAAATGGCCAGCAAAAAGCTAAAACTGGCCCCCATCAACAGCCCTACCCGCAGCATCAAGGTCTGATCGCCGGGGTTGGCCTCAATGCCGGCCAACAAATGGCCGGTGAAGAGGATAAAAGGCATGCCAAAGGTTTGGAAGATCAAAAAATACAGCACGCCGCGCGGCGCAGGCTGGCCGGGCGGGGCTAAGATTGGCACGCATACCAGGGCGGCGGCATTGATCAAGAGCGCGGCATACAGAAATGGTTCCACCGCCAGGGCAGCCGTCAGCAGCGCCACCGCCGCCAGGCCGAGAGGCAGCGCCAGGCGTCCCGCCCTGGCCGTATTCACCCCGCCAAACCAGAAAGCCGCCCCCAGGTAGATCATCAGCAGCAAGGGACGATCGAGGTTGGTCAATTCCAGGCGGCGGCCAAAAAACACCAGCGCCGGCTCCAGCTTAAAGCTCCAGCTCGCCAGGCGCACCGTCTCTCCCACGGGCATGCGCCAGGCCAACAGGGTTAAAGCCAGGGCGAACGCCACCCCCAAGAGTGACGTCAGGCGCGGCCAGCCGCGCAGCGCATACAACAAACCAGCAAACGCCAGGGGCAGAAGGACCCAGACCAACGGCGCACTGCTTGTCAACGCGGCAACCACTGGCATCCCATTCTCCTTTCAGTCTCCTTCCCCGCTCATTGTCGGGGCAGTCAACAAGTACGCGCCGGCCAGGGCCAGGCCCAAGTTAACGCCCGCCAACAGGCCGGCGACCAGCGCCGAGGTTTCAACCGCGGCGTACAATACCTCAAAGCCAGAAAGCATCGTCAACAGGCCCAACGCCACCCGCAGCGGTTGAGCGGTCAACCCCAGGTGAAGCAGCCCCATGCCGATCAACAAAACCCCGCCCCACAACTGCTGATCATGAACCCCAGGCAGCCAACTGTGCAAAGACGGCGCCAGGTTGAGCATCACCAGGCCCACCATCGCCGCCGCCAACAGGCGGAAAACTCGCCCGGCCGGCCAAAAGCGCTCTTCCAAACGCCAGGCCTGCGGCGCGCCGAACATGGCGACGCCCAGCACCGCGCCGGCCATCCAGCCGGCCGCCAGCTTGGTCGCCGCCATCCCCAACGGCCAACTTAGCAGCGTCAAAACAAACACGCTGACATACTGCGCCGCCAGGGCCAGCACACTGCGCCGCCAGTTGCGACTGATTAGCAAAGCCAGCGAGGTGATCAAGATGAAAGGCGCAGCCAACAGCGCCAGCAAGTCTATATTCACCATCAGCGCCCACCCAACAAGAAAGAAGCTCCCAACGCCAGCGCCACCAGCACCCACAGCAGGCCGCCCTCGCCTTCGATGAGATGGGAGAGCAGGGCTAAGAATTTTTCGACCAGGCGATAAAGCAGGAGAAGTGGCCCGGATAACCAGGCGAGCGAAAAGAAACGCTCCAATGCGCCGACCAGGGCGCGAGGCGGACGCCAGTGAGAACGCGCCAGCAGGGCCAACAGACCAGCCGCCCCCAGGCTGGCCGCGCCGGCCCAGCCTTGCTGAAGCCCTTCAAGTCCCCCAATTTGCCAGGCCAGAGGGGCTTGCACAAAAAACCAGACCCCCGGCAGCAGCGCCAGGCCCAGAGGGTAAACGAACCAGGCCCAACGCTGCGTAGCATCCAGCCAAGCGGCCGGGCGCAGCAAATGGCGCGCGTAGCCAAACAGCAGCAAAGCATGCGCCGCAAGAAACAGCATCATGAAGGCCGGCGCGAAACGGCCCAAAGTCGCGGCCGCCGGCCAGGTGGGGGTCAGCGGCAGCGCCGAAATGCAGACGCCGCTCAACCAGGGCAAAAGCGCCAGACGGCGGCGGCGCGCCGTATAGAGAAAGATATTCGTCCCGCCCAGCAGCATCGCCAACACCCAGGCCATCACCGCCTGCGGCTGCGCCAAAACCGCGGCCGCGCTGGCAAAGGAAGCCAGGCTCAAAACCCAAAATGGCCGGCCGTTCATCTCATCGGCGGCGAGCGCCCACTGCAGCGCCCCATACAGCGCCGAGATGCCGGCCAGCCCGGTCAATACACCCGCCCAGTCGGCCGCAATGCTGCCCGCGGCGGCGGCCCGCGTCAGCAGCGCCAGGCTGGCTGTCGCCGGGGCCAGGCGCAGCGAAGTCCCCAGGCCGCGGCGTATGAGGGGCTCTTGCGAAAACGGCAGGTGCAAAGGCGCGACCCCCATGCGCAAAGTGACCGCCAGCAAGACATACAGGCCGGCCGCCGCCGGCAGATGCTCCCAATCTGGCAGCGCCGCCAACATCCCGCCGCCTGGGATGACGACCACTGCCAACAAAAAGACGCCGCCCGAACGGGCCGCGAATGCCAGCGCCGCGCCCTGCGAAACCGATGGCTGGCGGATTTGGGTCAGCAAGATAAACAATTCGGCCAGGTCGAGCGCCGCCCAGCACAGCAGCAGCGTCAGCACATTGCCGGCCAGCACCGCCAGCGCCCCCAGGCCAGCCAGGATCAGAGTGCCGGCCCAGGCGCGCCAGTTGGTCGCGCCGGGGCGCGCCGCCACCGTCAAGATCACCACTGTCGCCAGCGTCGTCAGAGCCGCCGCATAACGCCAGGAAATCTCATCCAGGATCAGGGTTAAGGGCGGCAAAGCGCCGGCGGCCGTATTCACCGCCGGCTGCCAATTGACCTGGATAATCTGAGCCGGGATCTGCATGCGCGCCGCCAACGCCAACGACCAGGCAAGCAAGCAGCCCAGCGCAGCGACCAGCCAACGCACGCCAACCGAGGCGCGCAGCAAACGCGCCGCCCCCAAAGCAGCCGCGGTTAAAAACAACAGCAGGGCGGCGATTAAGGCGAGCATGTCGCCAACCAGACCTGCTGCGCCGCATCCCATCCCCAGCCGGGCGCATCCAGCGCCCACACCCGCCGCGGCCAACCGGCGGCCACACGCGCCATCGTCTCTTCCCATGGACGCAAACCACTCAGAGCGTCAGCGGCTTCCACATTGCACGCCCCGACGGCAGTGGCGGCGGTCATGGCCTGTCGCGGGCCAAGATCGCGCAGCAAAGCGCTCAGAAAACCGGCGATTGTCGCATCCCCCGAACCGGTCGTCCCCACCACATCCACCGCGAAGCAAGGCGCCCACAATTCCACATTCGCCCAGGCCGCCGCGTCCGATGGCGCGGCGCGCCCCAACTGCTGCATCTGCTCAGCCCCGGCCGTGCGCAAATAGGCCCCCCGGCTGCCGGTCTTAATCACCACAATCCTGGCGCCCATTTCTAGCACTTCAGCGCCCAGGCTCGAAAGCAGCGCCGGCGTCAAAGCTTCCAGCAGACCGCCTGGCAAAGCCGCCAACCGGGCGTAGGTCTCTCGCCGCAGCATAAACAACAGTTCGTCAATACTCGGCGCAAACACATCTACAAAAGGCAGCAGCGATTTGAAGATGGCCGGCCAATCCGCCTGCCCGCCAGGGGAATTGGGGTCGGGAAAAGTCATATCCAGCGAGGTGGTCGCCCCGGCGGCCTTGGCGCGGCGGAAAAGCTCGATCATCTGCGCCGCGCCGTTTTCATACATCCGCCGCATGACCGGCGGATAGCCAAAATGCAGCAGAGCCGCCTGCGCCAGGCGTTCATCGCTGACATCCGCGGCGGTAAACTCGTTGTTAGCGCCCGAACAATGCAAAAAGATGCGGTCGATCTCCGGCGGGCTGATGATGACAGTATAAGAAGAACCTACCCTGGCATCCCGAATCAGCCCCTGGGAGAGGCGCGGCCCATAAGCGTCCACCACATCACAAATCACCTGTCCAAAAGCGTCATCCCCTATTTTGGCCGCCAGTTCGGTCGGGATGCCCAGGCGGTGCAAGGCCAGGCCAGTGTTTGAGACCGCCCCGCCGGTGGCAATGGCCGCCGGCCCCACCAGGAGCATTTTGCCCGGCTGCAAGATGGCGTCCAATCGCCCGCCGGGAATCGGATCAATTTGAGGAATAATATCGAGGCAGATATGCCCGGCCACAATTGCTCTGCGCAAAGCCGGGTGCGAAGCAGTGAATGATGAAGCAAGATCGGACATAAAAAGACTCTTTCAATTTTCTACCAAGACAAATCGGGTCACATCCGCTGAGGCAGGGCTGCCAGGCGGGCAAAATAAGCCAGCGTCTCGCGGCGATACAAATTCTTTGTTGGGGGGTCAAATAACGTGTAGGCGTCGTTGTCAATCAGAAACATCATTTTCAGCAAGGGCAGCCAATCCTCATCCACATAGCGCAAAATCTCCGCCTCGCTCAAGGGAGCTTCTTGCGGCCAGTCGCGCAGCACACTTATGGATACATGCAGCAAGATAGCTTTCACAACCCAGGCCGCCGGCGGGCCGAACAAACGGTCAGTCTCCAGCAGGATCGCCTCCAATTTCTGATTGTCTTGCACCCACCTGCCCGGCTGCTGAAGCAGCGCATTGAAGACTAACGCTTCCCAGGCATCCAGCGCTTGCGGCGCGGCCTGCGGCGAAACGGCAAAGCCCAGGCCAGCCAGGATTCTGCCGGCGCGCGCCGCCGAGCGAAAGGCATGGATTGGGTCGCGCTGGCCGGCCAAGGGACGCTTGGCGATATCGTGCAGCAGGATCATCCACTGCGCCAGCGCTTGCTGTTCTTCCGCCGCTTCTTGATACTCCGGGCAGGCCGGCAAAACAGCCAGGGCGGTCATTAAATGGGTCAGGGTAGCGCCGCCGTCGCTGGCGATCATCTCCGCCCAGCCTGGCAGAAGCCCATCCACGCCGGCGATCCTATCGGGTGAGAAAAAGGCCATCACCCGCTCTTGGATCTCCGAGGGGGAGGCCAACTGCTCAACTTCAATTTCTTCCGCCAGGGCCGCGGCGAAAGCCGCCACTGCGGGCAAACGTTGTTCAAAGCGGGGAAACGGCAGTTCTTTGGAACGTTTGCGCCTGGTAACAGGATGCTTCACCTGCAAAAGCTGCTCCACCGCCGCCGCCTCTGCCGGCCCCGCCACCTGGACGAAGAGCCAACATCCATCAGGCAGCTGCGGCGCTGCGCGCAGCAGACGCGCCGCCGTCTCACCCAGATCCAGCGCCAGGGCCTGCTCCACCTGTTCTTTGCTCAAGACCACCTGGGCGACAAAAGCGTTTTCCTGGGGATAAAGCGTGACCAACGATTTGCCGCCCTGCCGGTACCACAGAGTCCAGCCATATTTTTTGCCGCCATAAACCATATCCCCAACCATATCGTAATGGGCCTGGATAAAAATCACCAACCGATCCCACAAAGGGCCGGCCGTCCCCAGGCGCGCGGCAACCTCCGCAGGTTCAGGAGGCGAGTTTTCCTGGCTAAACACACTGATCGCCACAGTCAGCCTCCTGTTTTCCCCAGATACGCTTTCACACGCTGCACCGCTTCGACAACCTCATCCGTCGGACTGGAGACGGCAATGCGCATGAAGCCCTCCCCGTATTGGCCAAAGATGCTGCCGGGGGTAAAACTGACGCCGGCGTTCTCCAGCAGCGCCGTAGTGAACTGTAGCGAGGTCTGCCCGGCCGGTACCGGGCTCCAAATGTATAAAGAGGCCTGCGGCGTCAGGGGATTCAGCCCCACTGCCCGCAGCCCTTGCAAGAGGATATCCCGCCGCTGGCGATAAACTTCGTTGCGTTCATCAAGCCATTCCTGATCGCCGGTCAGCGCGGCGATACAGGCTTCATGGATGGCCGGGAAGTGCCCGCTGTCCAGGTTCGTCTTTAGGGTGAAGAGCGCCTTGAGCGCCGGCGCATTGCCCACCGCCGCCGCCACGCGCCAGCCAGCCATATTGTGTGATTTAGAGAGCGAATTAAATTCAATCGCCGTCTCTTTGGCCGCCGGAATTTCCATCACACTGGGCGGGCGATAGCCGGCAAACCCCACCTGGGCATAAGCTGCATCATGACACAAGAGCAGATCGTGCTGACGGGCAAAACGCACCGCCTCGGCCAAGAATTCTTTGGGCGCAGTGGCCGCGGTGGGGTTATTGGGATAATTGAGCCACAGCAGCTTGGCGCGGCGCAAAATCTCGCCTGGGATGGCGGAAAAATCGGGCAGGTAGCTGTTTTCGGGCAGCAGCGGCATAAACCACGCCTCCGCCCCGGCAAAATTCGCGCCAGCGGCGTAGGTCACATACCCCGGATCGGGGATCAAGGCCACGTCGCCCGGATCGAGAAAAGCCTGCGACAGGTGAAAGATGCCCTCCTTCGACCCCATCAGAGGCAGAATCTCGCTCTCAGTATCCAATGCGACCCCATGCAAGCGCAGATACAGATTGCCCCAGGCCTTGCGCAGCGCCAGCGGCCCCTTGTGACTGCCATAGCCATGCATCCGCGGATCGGCAACCGCCCGCTGCATGGCCTCAACGATGTGCGGGGCGGGAGGCATATCGGGCGAGCCGATATCCAGGCGTAAAACGTCTTTGCCGGCCGCCTGGAGCTGCGCGATCTTGGCGCTTAAGGCGGCAAAAAACTGGGTAGACGATCGCTGCATACGAAGAGAGAGAGATTTCATAAGAGTTCACCTGAGAGAATAAAGAATGATTCGGCCTGGCTGCGATAAAAGCAGGCGGTCTGACGAAAAAAATAGTATATCACGCCGGGCCGTCCTCATAACGTAATCCTCATAACGTAAAATAAAAGGTCGCCCCTTGTTCAATCACCGCGTTGACCCACACCCGCCCGCCGTGACGAGTGATAATGCGGTGGACAATCGCCAACCCAACGCCGGTGCCATCATATTCTTCCACCGAATGCAGGCGCTGAAAAACCCCAAAGAGTTTATCCACATATTGCATGTCGAAACCGGCGCCGTTATCCCTGACAAAATAAACTGCTTTACCATCTTGCTGCGACCAGCCCACCTCGACCCGCGCCGCTGCTTGTTTGCGCGTGAATTTCAACGCGTTCGAGAGCAAATTAATCCACACCTGCCGCAGCAAGGTCGCATCTCCCTGGCAGGCCGGCAGCTCGTTGATCACAATATCCACCTTACGGCCCTGGTATTCACCGCTCAAACCATCCAACGCCTGCCGCACCAAGAGATCCATATCCACGCGGCGGCGCGTCAAAGGCTGCCGGTTCAGGCGGGAAAATTGCAACAGATCGTCAATTAAGCGCCCCATCTGCTGCGCGCCCTGGCGCACATGGCGGAACAATTCCAACGCATCCGGCGGAAGCTGCGCCCCATACTCATTGACCAGGATGCGTGAAAACCCATCAATCGTGCGCAAAGGGGCGCGCAGATCGTGCGAAATGGAATAGGAAAACGCCTCCAATTCACGGTTTGCCGTTTCAAGCTGCGCTGTGCGTTCGGCGACGCGCTTTTCCAATTCCAGGTTCAAACGCTGCGCCTCTTCTTCCGCTCGCTTGCGGTCACTGATATCCACCATAATCCCACGCACCGCCGCCGGCCGTCCATTCTCCCAAACCAATGTCATAATATCGCGCAGCCACTTGACCTGACCCGCGGCGGTCAGCATACGGTACTCTAATACCCCACCCGCAGGGAGTATCCCCTGCCTGGCCTGTTCAATGTGGGTCAACAATACCTCGGCGCAATCCTCAGGATACAACGCCTGGCGCCAGCATTCCATGTCGCCGGCCCAGGAAGCAGGATCGTAGCCCAGGATATCCGCCAACTTTGGACTTACATATCGAAAGGCGAGCGGCTCCAGGCTGACTTCCCAGACGATCCCTTCCATACTTTCGACCAATTGGCGATAACGTTCTTCGCTTTGCTTCAATTTGCGATCGATCTGATGCTTATACAGCGCCATCTCAATCATAGTATGTAGGGTGCGGTAATCGAAGGGCTTTAAGATATACCCAAATGGGCCGGTCGCCTGGGCGCGGCGCAGCGTTTCTTCATCCGAATAGCCTGAGAGATAGACCACCGGAATATCAAAGCGGCTGCGAATTTCATCTGCGGCATCGAAGCCGCTCATCTCATCGCCCAGGCGAATATCCATCAGCACCAAATCGGGGTGGGTTTGCGCAACCTTGCGCAGGGCATCTTCTTTTGAAGAGGCGGTCGCCGCGATCTCATATTTCAGGGATTTCAAACTCCGCTGAATATCCAACAACACCACACCTGAATCCTCGACGACCATAATTTTTGCGCCAACCATAACCACACTCCCGCGCGTTCTACTGCTGCGAAATCAACGCGCCTGCTTCAACCACTGATGCAGATCAAGCATAGCCGCGCCGCTTGGCTTCAGTCAAAATTGCATCTGTCGCCGTCGCCCCGCAGCGCGTCACACCTAAGGTTCTCACCCGCAGCAAATCATCCAACAGACGCACACCGCCGGCGGCTTTGACCTGCACTTCAGGCGCGCAATAACGGCGCATTAAGATCAAGTCGCTATCAGTGGCTCCGGCATAATTATAGCCTCCCTCCGCCTGCTTGACAAAACCATAACCGGTGGAGGTCTTCACAAAAGCCACACGCTGCTGACTGCAAATCTCGCACAGCTTGATTTTATAGTGATCGCCGGGCAAATAATCGTTCTCAAAGATCACCTTCAAGATTGCGCCGCGCTGCACACAGGTATCGTTGATGGCTTTGATCTCCGCCGAAACATAAGCCCAATCCTTGCTCAGCACTTTGCCGATATTCACCACCATATCAATCTCACGCGCCCCATCGGCAATCGCCTGTTCTGCTTCATATACTTTGACATTCGTCTTGCTGTTGCCATGCGGAAAACCGATCACGGTACACACGCCCACATCCGAGCCTTTAAGCAGGGAGGCGGCCATGGGGACCGCATAAGGTTTGATGCACACCGTCGCCACGTGATGGCGCGCCGCCAGCGCGCAGCCATCCGTTAACTCTTTGTCGGTCATTGTGGGGTGCAGCAGTGAGTGGTCAATCATCTTCGCAAAAGATAAAATGGTATCCATCATAAAATGCTCCTTGTTC
The DNA here is from genome assembly GCA_903872065.1 of uncultured Anaerolineales bacterium. Taxonomy (GTDB): domain Bacteria; phylum Chloroflexota; class Anaerolineae; order Anaerolineales; family UBA4823; genus CAIQJJ01. The sequence goes on from CAIQJJ010000649.1 coordinate 24,511, forward strand.
TTCAACTATCCTTCGACCATCCTTCGACAAGCTCAGGATGCCTGCCGTTTCAGGCGCGCTGAGCTTGTCGAAGCGCCTCCGTCCCTCAACCATCCTTCGACAGGCTCAGGATGCCTTCGGCAAACCAGGATGCCTGTAGGGATTAACCCCATAAGGCGGTCAAAAATTTGACCTTCTCCACGGTTTGGAAATCGCCGCCGCCTTCGTGGTTGTTATAAGTATAGACGCGGATGTCCTTCGACCCGCTCCAGTTATTGTAGGCGGCGTAAACGGTGGAAGGAGGGCAAACCGTATCCATCAAACCGACCGAAAACAAGGCGCTGGCCTGAGCGCGCGCGGCAAAATTGACGCCGTCGAAATAAGCCAGCGCGCCAAAGACCTGCTCGACCTGATCGCGATGCGTGTTCAAATAGCGCCCGATTTCATTGTATGGGTAAGTGTCCACAATTTCTGTCGCGCGGCGGTAGTGGCATAAGAAAGGCACATCCGCCATCGCCGCAACCACATCCGGCGTCAAACCAGCCGCCGCCAGGGTGATGCCGCCGCCCTGCGAGCCGCCGGTGACAGCAGTGCGCGCCGCATCCACCGCGGGGTGGCTGCGAGCGGCTTCAATCGCCCGCACGGCATCGGTAAAGACGCGCCGGTAATAATACGTCTGGGGGGACAAAATGCCTTGCGTCATGAAACCCGGATGAAATGAATTGCCGCCAGCCCCATTATCCGCCGTATCGCCCTTTTGCCAGACTGAGCCCTGGCCGCGCGTATCCATCACGAAGTGGGCGTAGCCCACGCTGGCCCACAACAGCCAATCGGTCGGAAAACCGCGCCCGCCGCCATAGCCAATGTACTCCACCACACACGGCAGTTTGCTGCTCCGATTGCGCGGCAGAATGAGCCAACCTTTGATCGGCTGTCCGCCGAAGCCGGCAAAGGTAACGTCAAAAGTCTCTTGCGCCTTCAAGCCATAATCCACCGGGGTGAAAGCCGCCGCCAGGGGATACTGGCGCGTCTCGGCCAGGGTAGCCTGCCAGAAAGCGTCAAAATCAGCCGGCTCATTGCGCGCCGGGCGATAAGTTTGCAATTGTTCGAGAGAAAGATCAAAGAAAGCCATACGAATCTCCTATTCAGTGTAGAACCAAATTATACAACGCGCGCCGCCTCGGCTGCCCCTGGTTTGTCAATCCAGCGCAGCTTTTCAATCTTCCAGCGCCAGGCAGGCTTCCGCCGCCAGCCAGAATAAACTTTCACGCACCTCAGCGCGCGACTGCCAGCCCCGCTCATCCCAGGTCTCGCCGCTCAAATCGTCCCCTCCATATAAGACCTGTCCCAAAATCACCGGCGGCGCTCCAGGCGGCGAACGAAATTCAGCCACCGCCATCAGACTGGCAGCCTCCATTTCCACCGTCAGGCAGCCCTCCCGCCGGCGGCTGGCGATCTTCTCTGCCGTTTCGCGGTACGGCGCATCGGTGGTCCATGTTTTGCCAACGCGGTACGGCGCGCCGCGGCGGGCGAGCGCCGCTTCTAAGGCGCGCACTCCTGATGGGTTTGCCTGCACTTCTCGCCCGGGCGGCAAATAATGATACGAAGTACCTTCATCGCGCACCGCCGCCGACGCCACGATCAAATGACCGACGGCAATATCTTTTTCCAACACCCCACAGCCGCCGCAAACGATAAACTTGCGACAGCCATAGGCAATCGCCTCTTCCAAAAGGCCGGCGGCGATTGGCCCGCCGACGCCGGGATGAAAAAACGCCAGCCGCCGCCCCAAATATTCCACCTCATACAGCGGATGCGGCCCATCTTCCCACCGGCTGTTCACCGCCACCCGCGCCGATGGCAGGGCGGCTGCTTTGGCAATCACTTCCTGAAAGAAACAGATGACGCAATGCTCAGGGACATCGCGCCGCTTAATCAGCCGCTCTGGATCGATCTTGGCCTGGCGCGTCGCGTCGAACTCCAAAATAGGGTATAAGGGATGCCCTTCCGCTATGCTGCTCATTCTTCACCTTCCATAATATTGTTTCCACAGCTCCTGTTACGACCAAAGACCTTTAGGATTTCAGAAACCCTAAAGGTCTCGTTTTCATCCTTTGGGGCGTCAGATAGACATGATTTTGCCTGAAAAAACGCTGATCGGTGGAAGCAATCTTACCACAGCCTGGAATCTCAGGCCAAAACAGACTTCATTTTTCCATCAAGAACTTTCTGCTCCAGGCATCCTGAGCCTGTCGAAGGATAGTCGAAGGACACCTGCGGGAGGCGCTTCGACAAGCTCAGCGCGCCTACTAGTAAGCCAAAAGCAGTGATAAAATCACAACCATAACAACTTTAGCCAGATTTCATCCAACAGGAAATGAACTATGACTTCTGAATTACTGCTCGTTCCCCAACCGCGTCAGCTTACCTTTCAGCCAGGAACCTTTGCCCTCCACGAAGAACGCCTGATACTGCTCGACGCGCCCGGCCCCAGCGCCGCTCCACACCGGTTGCAATTTTCCGCCCAACGGGCGCAGCAAACCCTCCAACAATCCGCCGGCCTTGCCTGGTCTATCACCGCCAGCCGCGCAGTTCCCCTGCCTCAAATTGGCCTGGCGCTGCGCCTCACCCCGGAGAAGGTCGCCCGTCCGCAAGGCTATGAACTGACCATCACCCCAGCCTCAATCCAGATTAACGCCCATGATGAAGCCGGCGTTTTCTACGGCGTCTGCACGCTCAACCAGATCCTCGCTCAGGCCGCCGGCGAGGCCTCACACGGTGAAACCTCGCGCAAAGAAATCCCCTGCCTGCAGATCGTAGATTGGCCCGATTTTCCGGCCCGCGGCGTCATGCTGGATGTTTCGCGCGACAAAGTCCCCACGCTGCAAACGGTCTGCGATCTCGTAGACCGCCTGGCAAGCTGGAAAATCAACCAGGTGCAGCTTTATACCGAACACACCTTCGCTTACCGGCAGCATCCTGTGGTGTGGGCCAACGCCTCGCCCTTCACCGGCGAGGAGATCTTAATCCTGGATGCCTTCTGCCGCGCTCGCCATGTCGAATTAGTCCCCAACCAAAACTCCTTCGGCCATCTCCACCGCTGGTTGGTGCATCCTGCCTATCGTCCGCTGGCCGAATGTCCAAACGGCTACGATTGGCCCTGGGGCGGCCATTCCGATGAGCCCTTCACGATCTGCCCGGCGGACCCCGGCAGCATCCAATTGATTCGCGAGATGTATGATGAGCTGCTGCCGCATTTTTCCAGCAGCCTGCTCAACATCGGCTGCGATGAAACCTGGGACCTGGGACAGGGACGCAGCCAGGCCGAATGCGCCAGTCGCGGGACGGGACGCGTCTATCTCGATTTCTTGCTCCAGCTTTATCGCGAAGCCAGCGCGCGCGGCCGCCGCATCCAGTTCTGGGGCGACATCATCATCCAACACCCTGAACTGGTGCAAGAACTGCCCAAAGATGTCATCGCCCTCGCCTGGGGCTACGAAGCCAACCATCCCTTCGACGAAAACTGCGCTCAATTTGCCGCCGCGGGCCTGGAATTTTATGTTTGCCCCGGCACATCAAGTTGGAACAGCATTGCCGGGCGTACAACCAATGCTCTGGGCAACCTGCTCAACGCCGCCGAAAATGGTCTCAAGTATGGCGCCTCCGGTTACCTGAACACGGATTGGGGCGATAACGGCCACTGGCAGCCGCTGCCGGTAAGTTACCTGGGCTTTTTGGCCGGCGCGGCGTACTCCTGGGCCTTGCAAGCCAATCGCGCCCTCGATATCCCCACCGCGCTGAGCCGCTTTGCATTCGAGGATCCCACCCAAACGCTCGGCGTCCTGGCCTGCGAGCTGGGCGATGTGTATCGCCAGGTGGGACTGGATACACCCAACAATTCGCCATTGGCAAGCATTTTGCACACCTCGCTCGCCGGCCTGGAACACTACAAAGACAAGGTGCAGGCTGAAAACATTCGCCGCACCCTGGCCGCGGTGGAAGCCGCCAGCGCCCCTCTCGCCGCCAACGCCGCCGAGATCTGCCGCGCCAGCCGCCGCCCCGATGCAGCCCTGATCGTCCGTGAGTTCAATTTTGTTGCGCACGCCCTACGCCACGCCTGCCAGCGGGCGTTGTTCTTCCTGGATGAAAACCAGGCCGGCGCGGCCGCGCCGGCGGCGCTGCAAGACGATCTCACCCTCCTGATCCAGGAACATCAAACCATCTGGCTGGAACGCAACCGACCGGGCGGTTTGGTGGATAGTGTGGCGCGTTTTGCGAAACTGTGAAAAGGAGTCAACTGATGAGTAGTATTCTGCATACCGAAATCCACCAGCAGCCGGCGGCGATCCGCCAGCTTTTGGACAGCGAAACGGATAATGTCCATCAGATCGCCGCGCAGTTGCGCGATCGCTTTGACTATGTGATGATCGCGGCGCGCGGCACATCCGATAACGCCGCCCGCTACGCCCAATATCGCCTGGGGAGTCACAACAATATCGCCGTGGCGCTGGCTACCCCCTCTGTTTTCACCACCTACCACGCCGCGCCGCGTTTGAATGGGGCGCTCGTGGTTGGCATCTCGCAGTCGGGGCGCTCGCCAGACATCATTTCAGTGATCGAGGAGGGCAAGCGGCAGGGCCGCCCCACCCTTGCAATCACCAATGCTCCCGAATCGCCGTTGGCCAAGACCTCAGATTTTGTCATTCCCCTCCATGCCTGGCCCGAACAGGCGGTCGCGGCGACAAAATCCTACACGGCTTCGCTCGTTGCCCTGGCCCTGTTCTCTTGCGCGCTCAGCGGCGACCAAAAAGCTCTGGCTGAACTGCAGCAAATGCCAGCCTGGATGCAGCACACGCTGCACATCACCCAAAGCATCTTGCCGCGCGTGGAACGCTACCGTTACATGTCGCATTGTGTAGTGCTGGGGCGCGGCTTGAACTATGCCACGGCTTTCGAGGTGGCGCTTAAAATCAAAGAATTGACGCGCGTCGTCACTGAGCCATATTCCCCGGCGGATTTCTTGCACGGGCCGATCGCGATCGTCCGCCAGGGTTTCCCCTGCATCCTCATCGCCCCCTCGGGTGAAACGTTTACCGATATGCTGGCGATCTCCCAGCGTTTGAAGGAAAACGGGGCGGAAAGCCTGGTGATCAGCGACCACGAAGAACTGCTTGAACAGGCCTCGCTGCCGCTGCGCCTGCCGCCGGGCATCCCCGAATGGCTCTCGCCATGCGTCGCGGTGCTGCCAGGTCAGCTTTTTGCCATGACCCTCTCAGCCGCGCGTGGGTTAAATGTGGATAACCCGGAAGGATTGACGAAAGTCACCGAAACCTGGTAACAGGATAAATGCTTTGTTCATACAAATGATTGTTCTTTTGCCGTTCCATGCGCCGGCTGTCGCCGCGGCAGGAGGCGCGATGCCAGCCGGCGTTTTCTCCAATGACAGGCGCGCTGAGCTTGTCGAAGCGTGGCTTGTCGAAGCGTGGCTTGTCGAAGCGTGGCTTGTCGAAGCGTGGCTTGTCGAAGCGTGGCTTGTCGAAATGCTATCCTTTGCCTGTGAGGACTCCCCCTGTGTCTACGATTGATCCACTGACCGGGGTTTGCGCGCGCACCCTTCTGGGGGAACGCCTGCAAGAGGAAGTAGGACGTTCGTCCCGTTACCATCTCCATTTTGCGCTGTTTATGCTCGATCTGGATCATTTTAAAAGCGTCAATGACGCTTTCGGCCACCGCCGCGGCGATCAAGTGTTGATCGAAGTCGCCCAACGGCTGCGGCGGGTGGTGCGCGAAATGGATGAAGTATACCGCTATGGGGGAGATGAATTTGTGATCTTGCTGCCTCATACAGACCTGGAACAGGCGGCGGTAGTTGCTGCGCGCCTGCTGCGCGAGGTGGGGAATATCCCCATTGCCGGCGATCCTCCGATCAATGTCAGCCTGAGCATCGGGGTAGCCATCTTTCCCGACGACGCCGCTACCGCTGAGGTGCTTTTCGAGGTGGCCGATCAGCGGCATTACCAGGCCAAGCAGCAAGGGCGCGGGCGCGCGGTTTTGCGCGATCAGGCGCGGCCAGAAAGCCCCTTTTTAACTGCGCCTTCACGCTTGATCGAGCGGGACGATGCCGTTCGCGCCTTAGAACAATTTCTGACCGACCTTCCAACCAAAAAGCGCGGCCTGCTGCAAATTAGCGGCGCGGCTGGCATGGGTCGTTCGCGCCTGCTTGACGAAACGCGCAAATCGGCCCGCCTGCGCGGCTATGGCATTTTTACCTTCCAAGGGAACCCGGCGCTGAAATCGCGTTGGATGGGGGCGCTGATCGAAGCGCAGCGCCATTGGGAAAACTGGCCCGTCATCCTGACGCAAAAAGAAGCCCTGTCTGAGGCCTTGCATGATTGGCTGCTGAGTAAAGGCCGCCAGGGGCTTGTCATCACGATCGATGCCGCGCAAGAAATTGACCGGCATTCCCTGGATACGATCGGCTATCTGCTGCGTTCGGCGCAGTTCGGACAATTGGCCGCCGTTTACACCTGGACCGAAGAGCGCATTGGATCAAAGGGAAGTGAGAGGTCGTTCCCAAGCAAAGAGCGTTCCAATACCGTAGCGCATTTGTGGAGAGATTTTCCATTGAAAAGCACGATCAAGCTGTCGCCGCTCAGTGCAGGGGGTGTGCAAGTCTGGCTGCGCCACAGTTTGAAATGGGAAGCGCCCGCTGAATTTACAAGCTGGCTGCACAAGGAAACCGGCGGACACCCCGCCATGATTCACAGAGGGCTGCTCTGGCTGATTAACCAGAACATTTTGCACAATGAGACAGAAGAAGCAGCCTCAAGCGCCGCGCTGTCTGTGTCCAGCGAACCTGGCTGGAAACTGAACAGCAGCTATCCTGAAATTCACCTCGCCCAGCGTCTGCCGACCAGGGCCGTCGCGCCGACGAATCTGCCGGCCCACCTGCCAACCTTTATCGGTCGTGAAAATGAGATTGAATACCTGAAACAATCGCTGTGCGAACAACGCCTGACAACGGTAGTTGGCCCTGGGGGATTAGGAAAAACCAGCCTGGCGCGGCAGGCGGCGGCGGAATGCCTGGAGGAAAATAATGAGTATGGCGAGGATCAGTACTACTTTGTAGATGGGGTGTTTTTCATCCCCCTGACAACTTTAACCGCCCCACAAAATACCAACGGAGACATCATCTTGACCGCCGTCGCGGACGCGATCGGCATAGAACACAGCCTCACCCAAAACATGCGCGAGCAAATGTTCGAACGGCTGTGCAAGATGAATACCCTGGTGGTGCTGGATAACTTCGAACATCTGTTGGAAGAAGCTCCCGTGTTAAGTGAGATCATTGAATGCGCCCCTCGGGTGCATTTTCTGACCACCTCGCGCGAGCCGCTCAATCTTCCCGAAGAAAGCCTGGTGGAATTGGGGGGGCTGCCGTTTCCTGAAGAAAACTCCACAGAAGAAAGTTCCGCCTACAGCGCCGTGCAGTTATTTTTGCACATCGCTCGCCAGATTACCCCCGACTTCAACCCTGGAGGAGAGGAGACGGAGGCGATGGTGCGCATCTGTCAATTGGTAGAAGGGATGCCGCTTGGCATCGAGCTGGCCGCTTCAACCGTTTCGATGTTTACCTGCCAACAAATTGTGGCCGAGGTGGAACAAAATTTGACCTTCTTATCCAGCACAAGTCCAGAACTCTCCCTGCGCCATCGCAGTATGCGAGCCATATTTGACTCGTTCTGGGGTCTGTTATCGGATTGGGAACGCGGAGTGTTGGCGGGGCTTTCTGTTTTTCGCGGTGGATTCACCTTCAACGCTGCCCAGGCAGTCGCCGGCGCGTCGCCCTTTTTTATTGACGCCCTGGCCAAGAAACTCTTCTTGCACCGCTTGCCTCAGCGACGCTACACCATGCACAGCCTGCTCAACCAATACGCGGCGGAGAAACTGCAAGCGCAACCCGAGGCGGCGAGCAAGAGCCAAAAACAGCATTGCGATTACTTTATCAACCTGCTGCAAACGAACGAGGCGCAGTTGCAAAACGGCCAATCGCCCGAAGTGTTCAATCGCATCGCCGTTGAGGTAGATAACTTGCGCGCCGCGTGGGAATGGCTGGCTGCCAGAGACGACCTGCAGCGCATGGAAAAAATTTTACCCGGCCTCAAAAGTTTCCTGGACAACCGCGGCTGGTTCCGTGAAATGCTCAGGATTCTTTATGCGGCCAAAGAAAAATTAATCCAGGGCTGCCAGGCTGATTTTTCTGATTCGCCGCGCACACGCTCATTGGTACGCGTATTGACCGACTTGGGTGAATCTCACTATCACCTGGGCAGTTATGCCGCCGGGCGGCAAGAACTCGAACTGGCGCTCGCTATCCTCACGCCGCTCGATCTGCCGGCCGAAACGGCGACGGTTATCCAGCAGCTGGCGAATATCGTCCGCTCGACCGGCGATTACGCGAGCGCTATTCA
>CAIQJJ010000650.1 GCA_903872065.1 uncultured Anaerolineales bacterium
CAGCAGCAGCGATATTGCCCAGGGAAAAAACATGGGGCTGCGCCTGCGCCTGCGCTTTGTGGACGCCGGCGAACTCAGCGACCTGCCCTGGGAAACGCTCTACGACCCGGCGCTCAACCGCTTTTTGTCGCTTTCCCGCCATACGCCGGTCGTCCGTTTTCTGGAGCTGCCCGAACGCGTGCGCCCCTGCCTGGTGCAGCCGCCGTTCAAAGTATTGGTCATCATCGCCAGCCCCGGCGATTACCCGGCGCTAGATGTCGAGCGCGAATGGGTGGCGCTGAAAGAGGCGGTCGCCAGCCTGGAGCAGAGCGGCCGCCTGGCGCTGACCCGCCTGCCGGAGGCCAGCCTGCGCGCCTTGCAGCATCAACTGCGCCAGGATTCCTATCACATCCTGCACTTCATCGGCCACGGCGGCTTCAATGAACAGACGCAGGATGGGCTGCTGCTGTTTGAAAACGAAGACGGCCTGGGATACCCCGTGAGCGGACAAGACCTGGGGGTGATTTTGCACGATCACGGCTCGATCCGCCTGGCGGTGCTCAACGCTTGCGAAGGGGGACGCGCCTCGCGCAGCGACCCGTTTTCGGGGACGGCGCAAGCCCTGGTGCAGCAGGGCATCCCGGCCGTGGCCGCCATGCAGTTCGAGATCAGCGATGAGGCGGCGGTGGAATTTGGGCGCGAATTTTACACCGCCCTGACCGATTTTCTACCAGTGGACGCCGCCCTGACCGAAGCGCGCAAAACGATCTTCGCCAGCGGCAGCGCCATCGAATGGTGCACGCCCGTCCTGTACCTGCGCGCCCCCGACGGAGAGATTTTCGCCAACCAGCCCGCGCTCACCGCTGAGGCGCAGTCAGCCGCCCCGCTTGCGCCGGGCCGGCCGGTAGACCGCCCAAGCGCCGCGCTCCCAGGCAGCCGCGCGGCGGCATCCTCCGCCCGGCCCGAAGGGAGAAACTGGCGGCTGATCGTCGGGCTGTTGATTTTGCTGGCGTTGGTCAGCCTCCCGGCTGGCCTGTGGTTCAGTTCCCACTTTGCCGCCGCCTTGCCCACGCCGGGCTTAACCGCCTCGCCAGACGCGCCGGCCGTCCTGGCGCAAATCGCGGATACCCCCACCGCCCCGCCGGCGACCGCCGCCGTTTCCCCCTCCAGTACGCCGGCTGCCAGCACACCGCCGCCAAGCGCCACGCCCCCGCCGCCCAGCCTGACGACGACCGACATCTGCCCCATCGAGGCGGTAGAGCACGGCCAGGCTTTGGTGCTGGCGGCGCGCTTCAGCGAGGAAAGCGCCCCTCCCAACGCCGAGTCTCAAATCCTGCTGGAAGACCTGCAGCAGCAGTTGGTCTCCAACGTGCCTTATCCGAGCCTGGCAGTGCGCGCCTATCCGCAAGAGATCAGTTCCCAGGCGCAGGCGCGCCAGGTCGCCGCCGACTGCCGCGCGGCGGTTATCCTCTGGGGACGCAAGAACAACTCCCAACTGGAATTGGAGGTGCAGATCGGCGACCTGTCCACCTTTGAGCGCCTGCGCTTTCCGCGCCAGACGCTCGAACGCACCGCCAATGTCCATGTGCGGCTGACCGACGCGCGGCAGCAGTCCGTCGCCAGGCAAGTCCTGGCGCTGCTCTTGTTTGAATACATGGCCGATGGCGACGGGGCCGAAGCCATGCGTATGGTCTTAATCGCCGAGATGCTCGACGGGCGCGATGGAGCGATCGTCACGGGCGGCGTCGCCGGGCTGGTTCACCGCTTCAGCGTGATCTATCCGACCGACCTGCCCCAATCAATCAACGAGATCACCCAGGCCATCCAGATCGACAGCGGCAACGCCCTGCTCTATATGCTGCGCAGCACACTGTACGGCAAATCAGGCAGCTTTGCACTCTCCCACCAGGATTCGGCCAGCGCCATCCGTTTAGGCCCGGCCGATTGGACGCTGCCTCTGTACATCGAAGGCAATGTCTATTTATATGAAGATCAATGGGCGTCCGCCATCCCTCTGTACGATAGAATCATCGCCCTCAACCCACACGACTGGTTCGCCTACAATCAGCGCGGCTCTACCTATTTGGTACTCGGCGACCTGGGGCGCGCCCGCGCCGACCTCGACCAGGCTTTGGCGCTTGAACCGACCGCCAATTTCCCTTATGTCTGGGCGACACTGCTGGCCCTGCGCCAGGCGCGCCTGGAGGAGGCGCGCCAATATATCCAGACAATGTTGGTCAAATTCCCCGATCCGGTCTATGGCGAGCGGGTGCTTCGCAGCCTGGTCACAGAAGATGTGAAGTTCGTGCTGCAGCCGGCCATGTCCGCTTTTGGCAAGCTGATCATCGGCCAGTACGCCGGCGCGCTGCAAGACACACAGGCGGCCCTGACGATTAAGCCCGAGATGGCGGATCTTTATTTAATGGAAGGGCTAACCTACTGCAACCTGAATCAACTGACCGAAGCCGAGGAAGCATATACCCAGGGGATCAGCCTGGCGCCGGATTTTGCGCTTTTGTATCTGCTGCATGCGGAGGTTGCGCTGCGCCAGGGGGAAACGGCGACCGCCCTGCAAGACTTGCAAACGCTGCAAGCCAATCCACTGGCGCCCAACCTGGCGGCGTATATTCAATTGGCGCAGACCGGGCAGTTCAACTGCAAGAATTTGTTCAGCGCTCCTTGATCGGCGCTTCGACAAGCTTCACGCTTCGACAAGCTTCACGCTTCGACAAGCTTCACGCTTCGACAAGCTTCACGCTTCGACAAGCTTCACGCTTCGACAAGCTTCACGCTTCGACAAGCTCAG
>CAIQJJ010000651.1 GCA_903872065.1 uncultured Anaerolineales bacterium
CACCCATTTGCTGAGATGCTAGCGGAGGCTGCATGACCCAGGCTTCTCTTTCTCTCGCTTTGGCCGGCTTTAGTTTTATGCTGACCGTAATCTGGGGAGAGCCTCTGCTGCGCGTGCTGCGCCATTTTAAAGTGGGCAAGATCATTCGCATTGAAGGGCCAGAGCGTCACTTTACCAAGATGGGCACCCCCACCATGGGGGGCATCCTGTTTGTGCTGCCTGTCGCCCTGGTCACCTTCTTGCTCAATGCTGCTTCTCTCGTCGGCTTCAGCGTTTTGGGACGTTCTATCTTCTTGCCGTTGGGAACGATGCTGTTATATGCGGTCTTGGGCGCGGTGGATGATTGGGAAGGCATTCATGGCAAGCGCCGCGGCAGCGGCATGCGCGCCCGCGTTAAATTTTTTTATCAATGGCTGCTGGCCTTTGTCATCGCTTACGGTTTGTACGCTGTCCTCGAATCGCCGCAAATGTACATCCCCGGTGTTCATCGTGAGGCTGATCTGGGGCTGTGGTATATCCCGCTGGCGGCCTTTCTGATTGTCTTCAGCGCCAATGCGGTGAACTTCACCGATGGCTTGGATGGGTTGGCGGGTTTGATTTCTGCTACCGCCTTTGCTGCTTATGGCGGCATTGCTTTATTGCAAGGACAGATTTATATTGCCCGCTTTTGTTTTACCCTGGTTGGGGCCTTGTTTGGCTTTTTGTGGTTTAACGTCCATCCTGCCCAGTTAATTATGGGCGACCTGGGTTCGATGGCTTTAGGTTCTGTGTTGGCAGTCTTGGCGTTGATGACCGGTCAATGGCTGCTGCTGCCCATTATTGTGGTTATTCCTTTGAGCGAGACTTTGAGCGTGGTTTTGCAGGTGTCCTATTTCAAAATCACCCACGGCAAACGTCTCTTCAAAATGGCGCCAATCCATCATCACTTTGAGCTGCTGGGTTGGAGCGAGACGCAGATCGTTCAACGGTTCTGGCTGATTGGCCTGGCGGCTGCCATGCTGGGTATTGCCCTGGCTATCGCTTAGAAGAAGGAAGAAGGAAGAAGTGGAAAGTGGGAAGTGGGAAGTGAGCGGTGAGGATCATCGCCGGGTAGTTGTGGTTGGCGCGGCCCGTCAGGGGACGGCTTTGGCGCGCTACCTTGTGCGTCATGGCGCCCACGTCACTATCACCGATCAAAAGCCGGCCGATCAACTGCAATCCGTCATTGCTGCCTTGACTGAGGCTGTGCTGGCCGACCTGCCGCAAAGCGCAGCGCGCTCCTTGCCCCTCTCCTGGGCCTTAGGCGGCAGCCCGCCGGCGCTGCTCGAAAACTGCGATCTGCTTTGCCTGTCTGGCGGCGTTCCCCTTGACTTGCCGATTGTCCTTGCTGCACGAGCGCGCGGCATCCCCCTTTCCAATGATTCGCAAATTTTCCTGGAAGCCGCCCCATGCAAAGTCATCGGCATCACTGGCGCAGCCGGTAAAACCACCACAACTACCCTGGTCGGGCGGATGGCGAGCAGCCAGGCGGCGCAGCGCGTCTTTGTCGGCGGCAATATTGGCAATCCTCTGCTGTCTTCCGTGGATCAAATGACCTCTGCCGACCTGGCGGTGATGGAACTTTCCAGCTTCCAACTGGAGTTGATGACGCTCTCGCCGCAGGTCGCCGCGATTACCAATATTACCCCCAATCATCTCGACCGGCATGGGACAATGGCCGCCTACACCGCCGCCAAAGCCCACATCCTGGATTTTCAAACCCCCTCCGATATGGCGGTGCTCAATCGCGAGGACCCGGTCTCCTGGGGTCTGGCTGCGCAAAGACGCGGCCAATTGACCAGCTTTGGCCTGGCGCGTCCCGCCGCCGGCCTGGACGGCGCTTTTTTGCAGGCCGAGATGCTCTGCTGGCAGGATGCAAATGGCGTTACGCCCCTCTTTCCGCGCGATCGGATCCAGATGCGCGGCGAGCATAACCTGGTGAATGTCCTGGCGGCTTGCGCTATCGGTCTAAGCGCCGGTCTGCCGCTGGAAGCCTTACGGGCGGGCGTAGAAGACTTTCGTGGGGTGGCGCACCGCCTGGAATTTGTGCGCCGTTGGGGCGGAGCGGATTGGTACAACGACTCGATTGCCACCGCCCCTGAACGCAGTATGGCGGCTGTGCGCTCCTTTAGTGAACCTCTGGTGCTGCTGATTGGCGGACGCGACAAGCATTTGCCCTGGGATCAATTCGCTGAATGTATCCAGGCGCGCGTTCGCCATCTGGTTTTGTTTGGCGAAATGGCCGGCCTGGTGGAGAGGGAGTTGGAGAGGTATGGCGGGAGGAAAGTGGGCAGTGGGCAGTGGGCAGTGGGCACTGCAGATCGCCGTCCTTCGACAAGCTCAGGATGCCTGGGCGGTGCAAATCGTAGCTATACCATTACGGTTTGCCAGGGTTTGAAAGATGCTGTCCAGGCTGCCGCCGAACGTGTCTCCGCCGGCGATGTGGTGCTGCTTTCCCCAGGCGGCACCAGTTTCGATGAGTTTCGTGATTTTGAAGCGCGCGGCGAAGCCTTTCGCCAGTTCGTGAATGATTTATGAAGTAGGTGAATATGACTACGCTAAAAACGGATTTTCGCGATACCTTATCACAGCTTAAAGCCAGGTTCACCCTGCCCTCCCGCAGCGCGCGCCCCGCAGTTGATGCGCCGCCGGCGGTTCCCACCGGCGCGGCTGCCGCCCGCCGTGCGGCGCGGCGCTCCCAGGCCATCGCCCCCACTGCCGACATTCCTCTCCCTCAGCGCGTTGTCCCTCCAGAGAGTGGGAAGTGGGGAGAAGGGAGAAGGAAAAAGGAAGAAGGGAGAAGCCAGGAGTCTGGAACAGTCAAGAACACCGCCGCGGGAAACAACCTCGCCTCCCCTGGCGCTCGTGAAACGGCGGACGCGACTCTGTCCTCCACCCGCCTCCATCTGGACATTCCCCTCTTGCTGGTCGTCATCACGGTCATCGTCTTTGGCCTCTTGATGGCCTATTCCGCCAGCGCCGATTTTTCCTTTGCCTTGTACGACGGCGATTCCACCTATATCTTCCGCCGCCAGGTGATGTTCTTGGGGCTTGGCATCCTGGCGGCCTGCGCTTCAGCCTTGCTGGATTATCATCACTGGCGCAAACTGGCTGTCCTGGCGATGTTCATTACCATCGGGGCCTTATTTTTCGTTCTTTTCACCGGCGAAGAGCGCAATGGCGCAGTCCGCACCCTCTTCGGCGGCGCGGTCGGCGGTTCTGTCCAGCCGTCCGAACTGGCAAAGGTCGTCACCGTCCTCTACCTGGCGGTCTGGTTGGATGCCAAGCGTGACACGCTGCACCTGGTCAGTTTTGGCTTGTTTCCGCTCTCGCTCATCTTAGGGATTGTGGGCGGCTTTATTTACGTTCAGCCCGACCTGAGCGCCGTCTTGACCATTTTTCTCATGGGAGGCCTCTTGTTCTTTTTAGCTGGCGGCGATTTGAAACAGATCGCCGTTGTCCTCCTGGTCGCGACCCTGATCGGTGGACTGGTGGCCGCCTCGGGCGGGTTGACTGGCACCGGACAAGAGCGCGTTAAAAGTTTTCTCGCCGGCTGGCAAAGCCCGCTCAATGCCTCTTACCATGTCCAGCGAGCTTTGGAAGCGCTTGTCAAGGGCGGCTTGTTTGGGGTGGGCCTGGGCAACGCCGATACCAAGTTTACCGGCTTGCCCGTGCCGCATACCGATAGCATCTTCGCCGTCGTTGGCGAGGAGACCGGTTTGCTCGGCGCCAGCGTGCTTGTTCTGATGTACGTTTTGCTCCTATGGCGCGGCCTGGTGATCGCCCAGCGCGCCCCGGATGAACTTGGCCGCCTGCTGGCTGCCGGCCTGAGCATCTGGTTGAGTATGGAAGCTTTTATTAACATGGCCGTCATGGTTGGTTTAATGCCTTTCGCCGGCAACGCCCTGCCCTTGGTCAGCGTGGGCGGCTCCAACCTGGTCATGTCCCTTGTGTCCATCGGAATCATTTTGAACGTTTCACGCCTTTCAGAACGAACGGCGGAAGCAGAAGAAAGGAACCTCGGTGAAATTGTTGATCTGCGCTGGTGGAACCGGCGGCGGAGTGTACCCGGCATTGTCCGTCCTGCAAGCTCTGACAGCCAGCGCTAACGCCTCGGCTGTGACCTGTTTGTGGGTGGGCGGGGAAGGCGGCATGGAAGCTGACCTGGTTCAGCGCGCCGGCCTGCCTTTTGACGCGATTCCGGCCGCCGGCGTGCATGGCGTCGGCCTGCGTGCTCTGCCCGGCAACCTCCTGCGCCTGGCGCGGGGCGTCGCCGCGGCGCGGCGCATCTTGCGCCGCTTTCAACCCGATGTTCTCCTCTTCACTGGCGGCTACGTCGCGGTCCCCATGGCCGCCGCGCTGCGCCTGGCCGGCCGATCACCCCTCCCGAAGACTCTGCTCTATGTGCCGGATATTGAACCCGGTTGGGCTTTGAAGGTCCTGGCTCAACTGGCCGATCATATTGCGATTACGGTCGAGGACTCGCGGCGCTTTTTGCCGCGCAGGATTCCCACGACGGTCAGCGGCTATCCTGTGCGCAGCGACCTGAAACCCTGGCCTCGCCGCCAGGCTTTAGAGACCCTCGGCTTGCAGGAGGATGGGACGCCCATTTTGCTGGTCAACGGCGGCAGCAAGGGTGCCCGCTCCATCAACCGCGCCGCGCTGGCCAATTTGCCGCAGCTGTTGTCCGAAATGCAGGTCATTCACATCAGCGGTAAGTTGGATTGGCCCGAAGTGGAAGCGGCGCGCGCCGGTTTGGCTGCTCCAACGGTTGAAAACAGCCAGCGTTATCACCCTTACCCTTACCTGCACGACGAAATCGGCGCCGCCTTCAGTGTGGCCGATCTGGTTGTCTCTCGCGCCGGCGCTTCAACCCTGGGGGAATATCCCCTCTTTGGCCTGCCGGCTGTCCTTGTCCCTTATCCTCACGCCTGGCGCTATCAGCGCGTCAATGCCGATTACCTCGCCCGGCGAGGGGCGGCCGAAGTTCTTGAAAACGCCGAACTGCCCGAAAAGCTGCTGCCTCTCATCCAGGCGCTTATACGGGATGGGTCTCGCCGCCAGGCCATGCGCCAGGCCATGCGCTCCCAATTTGTCCCCCAGGCAGCCGCAGCCCTGGCGGGTTTGTTGGAATCCCTGGCGGGAAAAGGAAGATGAGATGGCCAGCTTGATGTTTGTATTTTATATCCTGGTGGTCATCTCCGGCATTGTCGGCGGTGGTCGCGGTTGGGCCAAAGAACTCCTGGTCACTTTTGCCATTCTGGTTGGGCTGGCCTTGATTTCTGCATTTGAAAGCTGGATACCCTTTACCAGCGCTTTTATCAAGGTTGGTTCAGAAGTGCAGTTTTGGTTTCGCACCTTAATCATCTTTGCCATGGCTGTCTTTGGCTATGAATCGCCGCGCATGTCCAAATTCGCCCCCGCCTCTGGCAAGCGAGACCAGATTCAGGAAACGTTGTTGGGCGTGGTGTTGGGAATGATCAACGGCTACTTGATCGCCGGCAGCCTGTGGGGCTTTATGCACCAGGCGAATTACCCTCTCCAGCCCTATATTATCTCTCCTGAGAACGACCCCAGCCTCGGTCTTGCCGCCAGCGAAATGGTGCGCTGGCTGCCCACAGAGACTTTTATCGGCCAGGCGCCGGGCGTCTATATTATCGTCATTCTATCCTTTGTCTTTGTCCTGGTGGTGTTCTTGTGATGGCTGAAAACACTTCCTCGCAGCATACGATCCATCTGATCGGCATTGGCGGTACTGGCATGTCCGCCATTGCCCGCGTGCTGCTGGAAAGCGGCTATACCGTCACCGGATCGGATCGCCAGCTTTCGCCGCTCGCCAAAAGCCTGCAAGACGCCGGGGCGCGGGTCTTTCTCGGCCACCGTCCCGAAAACATCCAGGCTGCTGCCCCGGCCTGCGTCCTGCGCTCCTCAGCCGTGCGCGATGATAATCCCGAAGTCCAGGCCGCCCGCCAGGCCGGCATCCCCGTCCTGAAGCGCTCCGACTTCCTGGGCGACCTGATGGCCGCCAAACAGGGGATCGCGGTTGCTGGCTCGCATGGCAAAACTACCACCACTGCCATGATCGCCTGGCTCTTGACCGCCCTGGGACAGCGCCCCTCTTACATCATCGGCGGCGTTTCCGCCAATCTCGGCGCCAATGCTCATGCAGGCGCGGGCGAGTGTTTCGTGATTGAGGCGGATGAATACGATGGCATGTTCCTGGGGCTGCGCCCGCAGATCGCCGTCGTCACCAACATCGAACACGATCATCCCGATTGTTACCCCACCCCAGAAGACTTTTACCAGGCTTTTGCCGCCTTCGTGCGCTGTCTGAAACCTGGTGGATTGTTAATCGCCTGCCGTGAGGATCGCGGCGCGCTCCGCCTCCTGCAAGAATCAGCCCAGGCTGGTCTGCGCCTTGTCTCTTATGGCCTCACACCTCCCGATTCGGCGGGCGCTGCGCAGGTCTCAGCCCTTTATTATCACGCCTCATCGCTCACCCTCAACGCGCACGGCGGCTTTACCTTCGAGGCCATTACGCCCGCTCAGCAAGCCTGGAAAATTCACCTGCAAGCGCCGGGCCAACACAATGTCCTGAACGCTCTGGCGGCCTTCGCAGTCGCCGATCAGTTGCATCTGCCCCTCGACCAGGCCGCGCAGGCTTTGAGCGAATACGCCGGTACGGGGCGTCGTTTCGAGGTGCGCGGCGAGGCCGGCGGCGTCGCCATGATTGACGATTACGCCCACCACCCTGCCCACATCCGCGCCACCCTGGCCGCCGCTCGCTCCCGCTACCCTGGCCGCCCTCTGTGGGTTGTCTGGCAGCCTCACACCTATTCCCGCACCCGCCTGCTCTTGCAAGACTACGCCGCGGCCCTGGCGGAGGCTGATCACCTTATTATCACCGAAATTTACCCCGCCCGCGAAGCGCCTCCCACAGATGGCTTTTCTTCGGCCCAGGTCGTTTGGGCCATGCGCCGCCGCGCCCCCGCCTCGCTTCCGGCCCCCGATATCCACTTCACTGTGTCGCTTGCCAAGGCTACGCTGATCTTACTGGCCCTGCTGCAGCCCGGCGATGTACTTCTCATCCTTTCCGCCGGCGATGCAGATCAAATTTGTTCGCACCTGCTTACTGCTTTGGAGGAAGGATGACTGAATTAAAAAAGGACGCCGCTTCTACTGAGAATCCCTCTGCCGCAATTCCTGAGCAAACTACTGTCCCTGATCAAGCAGTGGCGCCTCAGGATGCCATTCACGCCCTGGACATTGAAGCTCAGCGTTTGATCACCGATATGGCCGCCAAAGAGAATCTTGGGCAAGAGGAGATTGCCGCCAGCGTACGCAACACCTCGCGCTCATCCGATACGATTAACCAGTTGATTAAGTCTATCAAAAAGATTTAAGCTTTATGTCCTCTGTCACCCTCGGTAAAGACCACCGCTCCGTTTCTTTCTCCGCCTCGTTGACTGCTGTCTTCGGCCCCCGCCTCCAAGCAGAGGTAAGCCTGGCGCGTTATACCGCGGTTCGGATTGGTGGGCCTGCCGATTATCTCCTCACGGCTGAGACTGCCGACGACCTGGCTGAGATTGTCTCTGCTTTGTGGCAGATGGATATCCCTTTCCTGATCTTGGGCGGCGGTTCCAATCTTTTGATTAGCGACGCCGGTGTGCGCGGCGTCGTAGTGGTCAACCGCACTCGCCAGGCGCGCTTCGACCCCCAACTTGACCCGCCGCTTGTCTGGGCTGAATCGGGCATCAACTTTGGCGCGCTGGCTCGCCAGGCCGCGGC
>CAIQJJ010000652.1 GCA_903872065.1 uncultured Anaerolineales bacterium
ATCTACCTCAACAAAACCTGCTACAACGGCCTCTACCGCGTCAACCGCGCCGGCTAGTTCAACGTTCCCATCGGCAGCTACAAAAACCCGCTCATTTTCGATCCCGCCGAACTATTCAGCGCCAGCCGCGCCTTGCAGGGTGTAGACCTGGCCGTCGCCGATTTTCGCCAGGCGCTGCAATGGGCGCAGCCCGGCGATTTTCTCTATTTCGACCCGCCTTACGCCCCTCTCTCCAAAACCGCCAGCTTCACCAGCTATACCCAAAACCCTTTTGGCGCTGCAGAGCAAAAAGAACTGGCCGCCGTCTTACATGCCCTCAGCCAGCGCGGCTGCAAAGTCATGCTCAGCAACTCTTGGGTTGATTCCATCTTAGAACTCTATCAAGACTTTCACTGCGTCGAAATCCAGGCCGGGCGCGCCATCAACTCGAATCCGGATCGGCGCGGCAAGGTTCGCGAGTTGTTGGCAACCAACTACCGTATCTCTGGTTGAGATTTTCATGAACATCAGCCTTCTCCCTAAAATCGAACTGCATTGTCACCTGGATGGCGTCTTATCCCCTGGCATGGCGCGGGACATTCAACAGACTGCACCCTTCCCCATTGGCCCTGCCGAGCTGCAGCGCGCCTATCCCGTAGACAGCCTGGACAGCTTCTTCAATTGGTGGAATTTTATTGCGCTCATCAAAGGCTCTTTCACCCATTTCTACCCTATCCTCGCGAATCACCTGGCCCGCCTCAAAGCCCAAAATGTCACCTACGCCGAGATCATGCTGCCCTTTAGCTGCCTGGGGAACGACCCCGCCCAGGCGATCGCCGGCTTGCAGGCGTTTCGCGCCTGGGCGGATCAGCAGCAGGGAGAGACTTTGCAGGTCGAATTCCTGGTCGCCGTGGGACGCAACCGTTCGGCGCAGGAGATGGAGGCGCGCCTCGAGTGCATCCTGGCGCTTTACCAGGCGGGTCTGATTGTTGGCTTTGCCCTGGCCGGCCCGGAGCAAGGCAACCCCGTCCATCCCTTTCAGCGCACGTTTGCTCAGTTGCATGAGGCCGGCCTGGGCATTGAAATCCACGCCGGCGAGTGGTGCGGCCCCGAATCTGTCTGGGACGCCTTGCAGTATGGCTATCCCGATCGGATTGGGCACGGCGTCAGCCTGTTTCAAGACCCTCGCCTGGTTGCTCTCTTTGGCGAGCGGCAGTTGCATATTGAAATGTGTCC
The DNA here is from genome assembly GCA_903872065.1 of uncultured Anaerolineales bacterium. Classification (GTDB taxonomy): domain Bacteria; phylum Chloroflexota; class Anaerolineae; order Anaerolineales; family UBA4823; genus CAIQJJ01. The sequence continues at coordinate 1,216 of CAIQJJ010000652.1, forward strand.
CACCAGCAACGTCAAAACACAAAGCGTGGCGCGCCTTGAAGATCACCCTGTCGTCAAAGCCAGGGAACTTGGCTTGAATTTCAGCCTTAACACCGATGATCCGGGGACTTTTCTGTGCAGCCTGGAGGGGGAGTATGAACTCTTGGCGACCGCCTTTGGCTTTGATGCGCGCGATTTCGCCCGTATCTATCAAAACTCCTGGCGCGCCAGGTTTGCCTCTCGCCGCCAACCGAGAGCGAGCATTTGAGCGCGCCTTAAGGACAAAAAATATCCCGCCAGCCCCGGCAAATACCGGCGCAGGCGGGATATAGAAAATGACCGTGAGATTCTGCTTGTGGCGCAGAAATGAGCCGCCGGGCGGCGAAAGGTTACTTCGCGCCGGCCTTAATCCACTCCAGGATCAAGTTTAGCTCTTTTTCACTCAGTTTGCCTCCCGGCGGCATGATCGTCCCGTCGGTTTGCGTTCCGAGCAGCTTTTTCTCCAACAGACTGTTTTCCGCGTCGCCAGGAATTACGGCTGGCCCATGGTCGCCGCTGTTGATCACCTTCTCAGAAGTCGAGGCGTCCCACCCGCCCATCGCGCCGTGGCAGGGCGCGCAGCGCTTTTTGAGGATCGGTTCGATATCCGCAAAGACAGGCGCGCTGGCCGCTTTCGGCGTGGGCGTGACGGTCGGCGTCGCTTCCGCGGCTGGCGGATTGCCTGCGTCTTGTCCCTCCGCCGGCTTTGGCGTGGCTGGTTTTTCGGTCGGCGGCATCTGGCGGATGAACGCCACCAGTTGGTTGATCTGCGCCGGCGTCAAGATGTCTCCCCAGGCAATCATGGACGTGTTGTTGTGACCCTTGCTGATCGTATCGTAGATCGCCTGGTCATTGTTCTTGGCCTGGAAATCCTTGTCGCTCAAAGCCGGGCCCACATTCCCCTCCCCGCTGACCCCATGGCATTGAGCGCAGATCTGCTGATAGATCTCGCCGCCTTGCATCACCAGCGTTTGGATCTCAATTTCGGGCGCGGTGACTACTGGCGGGTTGGTCTCCCAACTGCGCATATAGGCCACAATGCTGTTGATATCCTCATCGCTTAAAGGCCCGCCGGCGGCGTTGCCGAAAGCGCCCATTCCCAGGTCGGGCTGGCCTAGCGCAATGATCGCCGCCAGGGTAATGTCATCGCGAGTCTTCAAAAATTCCTCTGAACTGATCGGCGTGATGACACTGTTGGGGCGCGCCGGGTTGGGCCCGCCTTCGCCAAACTGCCCGTGGCAGCCGGCGCAGTTGCTTTCAAATAACTTCTGGCCGGCTTCCGTGTCTTCGCCCTGGTTGGCTTGAATGATGTAATTCACCAGGGCATCCAGTTGTTCAGGCGTCAATACCTGGCCCCACACCGGCATGGTTTGATGAGCGCCGCCGTTGGCGATCTGATCATAAGCCTCATCCACGGTCGCCGCCGTTGGCACACGTTCCCCATGGCAAGCTGCGCATTGATCCTGGAATAACTTCTTTCCTTCCGGCGCAGTAGCCGGGTCTACCACATACCTGGCCAGTTGCTGTAATTCCGCCTCGCTGAATTTTTGCTTCCAGGCCGGCATGTCCAGATGTACCCCGCCCTGGCTGATGGTCTTGGTCAGTTGTTCTTTTTCCCCGCTGTACGCCACATAACGCCCGTGACATGCTGAACAATTTGTTGCAAACAACCTCTGCCCATCTGGCGCCGCCAGGAAGTTCAATAATTGGGTTTGCTGCTCAGGCGTCAGCGTTTTTGACCAGTCAGGGAGCTGCAGACCCTTATGAGGCTCGTACGTGAGGCCCGAACCTAGAGCCTCTTTTAGCTTTACAGGGCTGCTTGCTACCAACTCTTCTATCGAATGGCAGGCGCTGCAGTTGGCGGCGAAAAGGCTGCTTCCGCCCGGCGACAGGATGAACCCTGCCAGGGCGTCAATCTGATCGGATGTCAAATCAGCGCTCCAGGAGGGCATGCCTTCATGTTTCCCCTCGGCAATGACATTATGCAAATTGGTTCCCGTCGCCACCTGGATGGATGCGCCATGACAGCTTGCGCAGTTGCGGATGTACAAAGCCGCCACCGCGTCGCCGCCGGCCGCCTCTGCCGGGGGCGGCGCTTCTCGGATGGACAGCACCGTTAGACCAATGATCGCGATCATGCCGATCAGGGTTGCGCCGGTTACAATTGGCCGGTTAATGAAATGGCGCTTGCTGGAGCGATCCAGGAGGGGCAAGAAGAACAGCAGCGAGATGCCAATGGTCGGCAAGACCACCACTCCAATCACTTCGAGGTACCCTGGAAAATATTTCAACAGTTGGAACAGGAATAGGAAGTACCACTCTGGACGCGGGGTATAATTCGTATCCGCCGGGTTGGCGCGTTCTTCCAACGGCGCGCCGGCAAAATAGGCCAGCGCTGCCAGCGCCACGAAAATCACCAGTATTACCACCGTATCTTTGAAAATGATGTCCGGGAAAAAGGGGACGCCTTTTTCTTTTTCGTGGTGATATTTTTCGAGATAAGCTTGTTTTTCTTTTTCGTCCATGGTTAATCCTTCCGTGTTGGAACGGCGCTGATCCCGTTGCGAATGACCAGGAACAGGTGAATGCCCATCAAGAGCAATAGCACGCTTGGCAGCACCCACACATGTACCCCGAAAAAGCGCGCCAGGGTCACTGCTGAAAGATCATTTCCCCCTCGCAAGATGCGCAAGATCCAGTCGCCCACAAATGGTACAGCCCCCGCAATGCGTGTTCCCACCGTTGTTGCCCAATAGGCCTTTTGATCCCATGGCAGCAGGTATCCCGTGAACCCAAAACCGATCGTCACCAGCAGCAAAATGACGCCCGTGGCCCAGGTTACCTCGCGCGGGAACTTGTATGCTCCGTATAAGATGACGCGCAGCATGTGCAGCACCACCAACACCACCATGGCGCTTGCTCCCCAATGGTGCAGGCCGCGGATATACCAGCCCGCCGGCAGTTGGAAGGTGATGTACTGTACACTGTCATAAGCGTGATCAGGCGTCGGTACATAATAGAGCGTCAGCAGGATGCCGGTGATCATCTGATTCATGGCGACAAACAAAGTCGCGCTGCCCAGCGTGTAAAACCAATTTACCTTGGGGATCTTCCGTAAAAAAATAGCCTGCCAAACTTGCTGAAAACCGGTGCGCTCGTCCAGCCAGGTTGTTAAGCGTGCCATCATCTCAGCCTCCTTTGATATATAGGGTATTATCCTGAACCTTGATTTCAAACTTATCCAGCGGGCGCGGCGGCGGGCCGGCAGCGACTTTCCCATCTTTGTCAAAGACCGCATTATGACACGGGCAGAAGAAAGTTTTTTCATCATCAATCCAGCGCACGCGACAGCCCAAATGCGTGCAGACATTGGATAAGGCCACGAATTCGCGTCCATCGTTGCTCAGAACGTAAGCCGATAACTCTTGCTCGTCTACGATCCAGCCCGATTGGGTCTTGACCTTAAATTTGAACAAGGTTGGCTGGCCCAATTCCACTTTTGAGGTGGGCCCCAGGCGAATCCATTCCTGGTCGCCGCTTTTTTGCAGCGCCGGCCCTGCCAAATAGGGCAGCGCCGGCAGTCCTAGCGCCGCCCCGATCAACGTAACAATCGAGACAATAGCGCCTTTGAGAAATCCCTCGCGGTTCATCTTGCTTTCTTTTGCCATAGCATCTCCTTCTCTAAGATAATGTTTAACAGTTCATCGGCGTGTTCTAACATGCCGAGTTCAGCCGCATAAACGCCCATCCGGTTATCTTGCAGGTTTAAGCGAATAATGCGCAGGTTGCGGCGGCTCATCTCTAGCATGGCCAGGGCGCGTCTCGCGTGTTCCGGCGCGTCGTCTTCTACCACTACCACATCTGCCTGTAGTTTGTCCAGCTTTTCTAGGATGGCTGGATTTTCAGCATGATCGCCGATTACCTCGATTTCTGGATGCTTGAGCAGCATGCGCAGCGCGTCCAGGAATAAAGGGTGCGACCAGATCACATATACGCGACGAGTTGTCATACGCTCATCCTGCTTTGATCGATGGAACTGCCGGCCAGAGGTTAGCCGGATAAAACCAAGCTTCGCTATCATAATCAATTGGCGCGCTAGCGTCTATCGTTAAAAATACGACTTTTCCTCGCACAAATCACGAAAAAACACTTCATAAAAGATTCTTCCGCTCTTCAGTCAACCCCCGCGCCCGACATCAATTTGTGTTTGCGCGCGTATTGCATCAATTCGCGGCGGTTGGTCAGTCCCAATTTATTCATTAAATGAGTGCGGTGGGTATGCACCGTGCTGACGCTGACCACTAACTTATCGGCGATCTCCTTATTGCTATACCCTTCCGCCAGCAGGTGCAAAATTTCCTTTTCGCGTCCACTCAGAATTGGCTCGGCCTCAGGGCTTCCGCTGGCATAACTTAGATAACTTGCCAGCAGCTTTTTTGCCATATTAGGATACAAAAACACCTCCCCCTGCGCCGTCACCCGCACCGCCTGGATCAAGTCATCGGTATTGGCTGCCTTTAAAATGTATCCCGACGCGCCAGACTTCACCATCTCAAAAAAATACTCGTCTGAGCGGTGCATGGTCAGCGCCAGGATATTGATCGCCGGCCAGCGAGCTTTGATTTGGCGCGTCGCCTCCAACCCATCCACTTCGGGCATCGCAATGTCCATCAGCAGCACATCCGGCTGCAGCGCTTCTGCCAGGGCAATGGCTTCGCGTCCATTCAAAGCCTCGCCCACCACTTGAATATCCGGTTCGGCTTCCAATAACAAACGCACCCCCGAACGTAAAATGGTATGGTCATCTGCAATCAACACTCGAATGATTTTGGTCATTGCCTGCCTGCCAGGGGAATAAAAATCGAAATGGTTGTACCGCCGCCGGCGCGGCGCTCAATGTGCAGCGTACCATCGCATTGCGCGATCCGCTCTTGCATGCCCAATAGACCCAGGCCGCGCCTCTCTTGCCCGTTCAATGCCACCTCCGCCGGATCGAATCCCTGCCCGTTGTCTTTCAGGTTTCCCTCAAAACCTTGTTCATTTTTCTTTAGCTCGATCTCCACCTGCGTCGCGCCGGAGTGCCGCACGACGTTATTCAACGCTTCCTGAAAGATGCGATAGACTGCCAGTTCAATCTCTTGTGGCAGGCGTTCATTCAACTGGCTGTCCAGCGTGTATTGGATGCCGACTGCGCCCAGGCTGCGTGCGGCGGTTGTGCGCAGCGCCGCCGCCAATCCCAGATCGTCCAGCACAGAGGGGCGCAGCGCCAGGATTAAGTCGTGCATTTCATTGGTGGCTTCGTCTGCCAGGTTGCGAATCTGCTCCAACTGTTCGCTGGCGCGTTCCGGCGCCGCGCGCAAGAAACGCTGCGCGGCTGCCGCTTTGAGGGCCAACCCGCCCAGGGATTGTCCCAATTGATCGTGCAGTTCACGCGCCACCCGTTTGCGTTCCTCTTCTTGCGCCTCGATCAGTCGTTTGACCAACTCGCCGCGCTGCTCATTTTGCTGCGTCAATTTCGCCGCAAGCGCCGTATTTTCCAGCCGGCGCGCTTCTACCTGGCGCGCCATTTGGTTGAATGCCTCGGCCAGTTTGCCCAGTTCATCTTCGCTGTCTGCCGGCAAAGTAGGTAGGGATTGTTGGCCGGTCATTGTGCGGAGGATCGTGGAGTAACCCTCCACGCGGCTCAAGACCAGGCGGCTCAAGGTCAGGTTGACCACTCCGATTGTCGCTGCGATCGTAATGATCCACCAATACAAATGATCACGCAGTTGGCCGGCCACCGCCGCCTCAAAGCTGGCGGTTGGCACATCAATCATCAACAGGCCGATGATCGCTTGCGCCGGGTCATGGCAGCGGTTGCAGGTCGGGTCATTCTCAATCGGCTGCATCGTGCGAAAAACGCGCACCCCATCCGCCGCCTGCACAATCACGCTGACTGGCCGGCGTTCCACCGGCAGGCGGTGACATGCCCAACAATCTGTCTGCTGCTTATTAAGCTGCAAGCCAACATCTTTTTGATAGGGCGCAAAAATCACTTTGCCGGTTGGATTTAGCAAATATACGTTATGGAATTGCTGGCTGGCGCTGATCGTATTCAGCATTTGCTGCATGCCAGCAAAATCCACTGCCACCATCTGCTGGCGCAAATTCTCCTCGACCAACATTCCCGATTGTGATGCCAGCAGCGACAGGTTGTTAAGCATCACTTTGGTCAAGTGAGCATGATCCACTGCCGTAAAGACGCCCAGGATCAACAGCAGCGGCAGCGCCACCCCCAGCGTCACCTTCCACTTTAAACTGCTCTTAATCGCTTTAATCACACGCTTGACCATAAACTGCAATTTTTAGGACATTTATCCTTCTCTGACGTGATTTCAAGATGAAATCCACTGCGCCCAATGATTATGCAAGTTCTGTAGTTCTTCTTCTTCTTTTGACTCGACAGAATAAAACGAGAAATTTGTTACTCTTGAATCATAGTGCGACAACAACACCTTCATGGGGGCGCAAGCGCAGGTCTGCAAGGTCTACCTCTTCCTCACGGTCGAGGTGCGTCGAAATCGCCACGCGACCTTTTCCACCGCCGGCAATCGAGATGCGGCGCTCCTCATTGACAAAATTGAGCGCCATCAGCCGGCGTTCATCGCCCGCGCGGCGCAGGTACACAAGGTAAACTACCCCTTTTTGCCACCAATGGAAGGTTGATTCAGTCTGTTTCATGGTTACACCTTACGAATGTTCTTGGATCATTGCCAGAAAAACCTCTACGACCCGCGGATCGAACTCTTTGCCAGATTGTTCTCGCAAATAATCAATTGCTTCCTGACGCGGCCATGCGCCGCGGTACGGCTGAGCAGAATTGAGCGCATCCCAGACATTGACCACTGCTATCAGCCGCGCGAGCAGGGGAATTTCCTCGCCTTTTAACCCGCGCGGATAACCGCTCCCATCCCAATGTTCATGATGACAGTACACTATCTCTGCGGCCGGCTGCAAGTACGCAATCGAGTGGAGGAACTGGTTCCCGAATTGAGGGTGCTGCTGCATCACTTGCCGTTCTTCAGTTGTCAATGGCCCAGGCTTGAACAAAATCGCGTCGGGCGTACCCATTTTGCCGATATCGTGAAGCAGCGCGCCGCGTCGCAAATGCGTCAACTGATCTTCTGTCAGCCCCATCTGTGTCCCAATCTGCGTCGCCAACGCAGCCACTCTGTCGGAATGGGACTTGGTTTCCGGGTCGCGCAATTTTAGCCCGTTCATCCAACCCTGGAGCGCTGCATCGTAAATGCGTTGAAAGTCGCCCATAAGCTGCGAAAGTTCTTTATCCATGACATCCTCTGCATTGAATCAATCTTTGATCTTGCTGACTGGTTTATTCTCCCAAAAAACGGTAGTCAAACCGGCGCGGCGGCGCACTGTCGCCGGAGAGGAAGAAATCCTCGATCTCGCCGGGGCGCTGCAAGTTATCCACC
>CAIQJJ010000653.1 GCA_903872065.1 uncultured Anaerolineales bacterium
AGGATGTTAAAGTATAGCGCAGCACGGCGATCAGCGCGATCCCGCCCGCGCCCCACGTATCCAGGCGCAGCCCATGCCACACAGGCATGGGATCCACGCGCAAGAACGAAATCAGCAGCAGCGTCAGCGCCACGGCCAGCAGCCCCAGGCTGGCGGCGTGGGCAAACAGGGCCGGCTTGCGCTGGATAGAATGATTCAACGGGACGAACCAGGCCAGCGTCAGGACGGTTGCCACCGCCGGCGCTGCGCGGACGCACACCTCCTCCGGCACGCTGAGAGTATCCAGGCACAGCCGGAGGAACGCCTCATTGCCGGCCTCCTGGCGCATGGGAATGCCCCACACGCCGGTGATGGCCAGCGCCGCCAGCAGCGGCAGGAGGGTGTTGAACACCGGCCGGCGGTAGAACAGCGTCAGCAGCGCCGCCGCGCCCAGCGCCCCCAGGCCAGAGAAGCCGCCCAACCAAACCTGGGGGATTTCGCCGAGATACAGTTGGTAATAGGGCCAGTTGACGAGGACGTAAGCCGCCCGCCCGCCGACCAGGGCGCAGAGCAGCATCCCATACCCGACCGAGGCGACCTCCCCGGCGCGTTTGCGGGAAACTTGCCAGGCAGACCAGGCCAGGCCCAACCCGGCGCTCAGCCCCAGGAAGAGCGAGAAGGGGAACATGCTGTAATCATACCATGATTGATTAATAGCTTTGATACCAGGTAGCGCTGATTTCGGGCGTAGTGAAGTAAGCCTGCCACGGACGCGCCAGGGCGCTGCATAGGGCGCTCAGGCGCGCCAGCCTCGGCCGCGCGACCTCGCGCAGGAAGGTCGCCCGCGCCTCGCTTTGCAGGCTGACGGCTTCTTTCCATACCGCCCGCCCCACCGCCACGCCGGAGGCCCCTGACTGGCAGGCGATCGCCACCTGGCGCAGGTAGGTCTCGAAATCCACCGCCGCCGAGAGCAAAATCCAGGGGGCGACGCTGGCCGCGTTCAGTTCGGCGCAGGCGGAGGCCCAGGAAGCTTCTACCTGCAGGCTGGCGGCGTCCGTCGTGTCCAATGGGAATTCAGCCTTGAGCAAATCCACGCCCAGCGGGGTCAGGCGGCGGGCTGTCTCTACCACCACATAGCGCTTCTCGTCGGAGGACAGCGTTTTTTGCGCCGGGTTGAGCGGGTAAGAGAGCGGTTCGAGCATCAAGGGGATGTCATGGGCGCGGCAGTCTTCGGCCACCTGGCGCACAAAGGCTTCGCCCTCGGCAGCGATGGGGGAGTCGGGGTGGTAATAGACCAGCAGCTTGACCATGTTGGCCCCCATGCGCCGGATTTTGGCGACGCTCCAGCCGGGCAGCACGCGGCTGTGGCGCTGCGTGGGGTCGCCCGTGTAGCCGCTGGCCTCGACCGCCACCACCAGCCCGGTATAGGCCGGCAGCGCGCCGGCGGCGACCGCTTGCCCGGCCCCGAATTCGGGGTCAATCAGCACGGAGGTCGCTTCGGGGGCCAACGCCGCCGCGACTTGCACTTTGAAGGCGGTCAGTTCGGCGGCGGTGACCGATTCAGGCGACTGTGGGTTGAGTGATTTGCGCAAGTTCTGGCGGTGATCCAGCGCCAGGGTGGTGATGCTGCCGCGGGCGCTGCTGCACTGCTGCATGCCGCGCATCTTGCCAATGGATAGTGTTTGCATAAGACCTCCGGGGGGAATGGATGAATCCAGACCCTAAAGGTCTTAGAGACC
>CAIQJJ010000654.1 GCA_903872065.1 uncultured Anaerolineales bacterium
AGCTTTCAGAGTCTCCTGGCTGATCGCTTGCGATTGCTCCCCCTCAGCCCAGTACCAGCTTGTCGCCAGGTTGTACGGGGCCAGCAGCGCCTTGCCGTCCACATTCTGGCGCGGCAGCAGCGCCGGATAAAAACCCGTCACCAGGTCCTCAAGGGAATTCCCGTCCACCCCGCGGCACACGCTGACAGGCTGACCATCCGCCCTCAGCACTGTCCAATCATAAGACTGCACCGCCGGGGCGTAAAGTTTGGCGATATGGCAGCTTTCGCAGGCCAGTTCGTCGAGATGGCGCGCCGCGTAGGGCAGCCAGGTGTGGGTTTGCTCCGCATCGTGGCAGCTTTCGCAGCGCCGCATCGTGCCTTTCAGTTCAGGGGCAATATTATCCTGGGCGCTCTGGCCGCGGGCGAAGTTGTGATCGGGCTTCTGCAGGTATTCGGCGATGTCCAGGCGGCGCGGGTCAAACTGCAAATGCGCCGGGCGATTCTCAGACTGGGCATAAGCCGGGTTGTTCAGAGCATAGTGACAGTCTGTACATTGCAGGCCGCGCTCCGCGTGAACATCGAACGAACGGGTGAGGCTGTCTTTGCCGGAGAGATTCATCCCCGATTTCGCGATCCGAGCGGGAGAGATGATCTGACCGGTGGTCGCGGTTTGCCAGTTCGCCAGGTCGCAGCCGGCGAGGGTCAGGGGCGACTTCTCAGTTTGCACCGCCCCGTGGCACTGCGCGCAGTTGGCGTTGGTCGGCGCCTGGATAAAGACCGCCTGCGGGATCAGCTTGCCATCAGCAGAGAAGGAGGCCTGATTCCACGAATACTTATCGCCGGCCGTTTCGACCAATCCTGTTCCGAGCAGCGAAGCAGTATTCGCCCAGGTGAAGTTCCCGGCTTGCAGGGCGGCAGTGCGGGCGGCGTGATCGGGGTTGGCGGTGTGGCACAAGAAGCAGTCCATTTCCAGGCCAGAGGAGGAGGCCGGGCCGCCGCCCACGATGCGGTTGGCGTTGGCCTTGATCCAGTCAGCGGCATCCAGGCTGGCAGAAGCGCCGCCGCCGGGCAGCAAATAGCGATAGGGGATCGGGTTCCACGGGCCGGGGGCCGCGAAATCGCTCTGGCCGAGGTCTACATGGAAGCTGTGGTCGGCGATAAAGGCGGTGTCGTGACACTGGCCGCAGGTCTTCATCGTCGAGACCGGCTGGCCGCTGTCGAGGACGTTTTCGCCGTTGGCGTCGAGCAGCGCGAAGACCGGGTGGAGTGGGTTGGTTTGAGCCGCCGGAGCTTTGGCTGGCTGCGCCAGCGCCGCGCCGCCAACCGCGCCGGCGCTGAACAAGATCAACCCAACGACCAGGCAAAACTTGAAGATTGCTTTCATCTCATCCTCCTATTTCTTATTGAAGCGACCGCCCCATTCCATCGGGTCGCCGGGGTAACCGAGGGCTTGCCAGTCAAGGCGTCCATTGGATGAATGGCAATCATCGCACTGCAAGGCGTTTTCTTTCGGCTGAACCATGTGGGTGGTCGGCCAGTACATCCAGGTTTCGGCAAAACCATACTGCCCGCTGTAGCTCAGGCCAGTGATCGGTTCCGCCAGCCTGAAAGCATTGTTCCAATCAAAGTTGGTCCAAAAGCCATTGTCGCCGGCCGTGATCGGCTGCAGCAGATAGTTGTTGACCGTATCGTAAGGCTGTTTGGCGATATGGATTTTGAACGGGAAGATGCGCGCCGTTGGGTCCTGGATGTCGCCGGCCGGTTGATCAATCATGGTCGGTTGGGCCGGGTCAATTTTGTCGCCCAACAGGTAGCGATAGGCCAGGTTCCCATTGAACCAGGTGTAGGCCGGCTGGAAGTTCTTTTCGTAAACAAAAGAGCCTTTGATCTTCAAGAACGTATAGTGATCTTCGGGCTGATCCTGGCCAGCGGTGGACCAATCCCAGGTAATCTTGGTGGGGTCTTTGACCGCCATCGAGGGGATATGGCAGGTCTGGCAGGCCACGGTCTGGATGTGGGCGTTAATGCGCTCATCTTGGTGCAGGGTAGCGCTGTGGCAGTCTGTACAGGCCGCTTGCTCGCCGGGATTGACAGTGTAATTGTCAGCGATCAGCCGCCCCAGGATTTGGTGATCAGTGGTCTTGTGACAGGTAGTGCATTGAAAATCCTGCTTGCCCATGTGAACATCCAACTCTTCCGAGGGGAAGAACAGGCTTTCGTCCAGATCGCCATGCTTGACGCCGTTGCCGCCGCCGCCATCGAAGTGGCATTTGCCGCAGTTCTGGCGAGTGGGCATGGTCACACTTTTGGCCGCCGCCAGCAAGTCAACCCCTTGCGCCGGGTCGCCGTAATCGCCTTTGCCATACAGGTTGGGATCGGCATGGCAGGCCAGGCAGTCCACATTTTCCTGGGCGGAAAAATCGTAGGAGGCGTTTTCTTCCCAGCCATAGCCCACGTGGCACGACATACACTTCTTCTGGTTGCCCTGCGCGCCGATGCAGAAATTGTTGATCTGGTTCAGCTTGCCGATCGTCACTGATTGATCGCGCCAGGGCACCTCAAAGGCCTGCGACTCCCAGGTCCAGTGGGTGGTCTTCATGACCTGGGCCGCGGCGTCCGCATGGCAGGACAGACAGGCGCGGGTGACTTCCTGGGGGCTGGCGAACGGCCCTTTGACAATGTCGGCGTGGGAGACATGGATGGCGGTCGGCTGAACATGGACTTGGGGAACGTCAGGGGCGGCCTCTGCTTTCGGCCAAAAGTACAGAATGGGCAGGAGGATCACAGCCAGGGTTGCCCCCAGGCCGATCAACCAGATGGGAAGGTGTTTGTTCATAGGCGTTGGGTTATTCCATCTCGTTCATTAAGTTGGCGCGGCGCGCCAGGCTGTCACGCAGCACGGCGCGCAGGGTATCGAGGGCGTCAATCAGGCGGGGATCGACCAGTGAATATTCGACGTGCTGTCCCAGGCGGGTGGCGCGTGCCAGGCCATGTTCGCGCAGCACCTTCAGGTGGCGCGAGGCAGCCGGTTGCAGAATGCCGATTTCAGCAGTCAGTTCGTTAACGGTGCGCGGCTTCTCAGCCAGCGCGTAGAGCAGTAGAATCCGGTTGGGATCAGCCAGCGCAGCGCACAAATCGGCATGCAGTTGGGTGACTTCCTGGGTCAACTGTTGTGTATTCATGTTGTCTCACTTCGAGATATAAGTTTATGCGAATAACTTTATGATAGAATTAATTAAACCCTGTTTTTGTCACATAAACAGTAACAAATGTCATCATTCTATTGACGATGTGTCACTTTGGATGTACGTATAACCCATTTAACTGTACAATAAGGAAAACCTGTGAGTCAACCTGAAAGCAATCCCCCCTCGATGGAAGTTGGTCAGCGGCTGCGCGAACTGCGCGAGGAACGCCGGATTTCGCTGCGGGAATTGGGACGGTTGAGCGGCATTTCGGTCAATGCGTTAAGCCTGATCGAGCGCGGCCAGACTTCCCCCTCCGTCAGCACGCTGTACAAATTGGTAGAGGCCTTGGGTGTCCCCATCACGGCCATCTTCCGCGCCGAACCGCAGCGGCAAGAGATCATCTTCCGCTCGGCGGCGCAGCGTTCAAAAATAGCCTTTCCTTTGGGTGTGTGGGAGGGCTTGGGCGGCGAGGATTTTGTGGGGCGCGTCCAGCCCTTTATGCTGACCCTGGAGATCGGCGCAGACAGCGGAGCGCAGCCGATCATCCATACCGGACACGAGTTTGTGATGTGCGTCGAGGGCAGCCTGGAGTACCGTGTGGAGGGGCAGTCATTTTCACTAGGGCCAGGAGACAGCCTGTTGTTCGCCGCCCGTCTGCGTCACTGCTGGCGCAATCCAGGCGATAAGATCGCCAAAGTGGTGGTGGTGCTGTCGGGGTTTGAAGAGTACGAAAGCCCAATCGGCTATCACGTATCAGTGCAGGAAAACGGCAGAGCAGCAGGGGTGTAAAAAAAAAGAAGCGGCGCGAAAGAGATTCGCGCCGCTTTTCGGAATAGTTTGTCCTGGGAAGGGGCTAAAGCCTACGGATTGGCGCGGCCGCGTCCGCCCGCCCACAAGGGACGCCCCAGGTCATCGCGAAAATTATAGGTCTGTCCAGTGCTTTCCAGCGTCAGGCTCTTCAAGGCCAGTCCACCATTGGTATCCAGAAAGCCGGTCACTGTGACCTTGTCGCCATTCTGGAGCGCCAGGCCCAACGTGTTCAGATAGCTGACATTGCCAAGTTCGGCAGCGATGGACTGCCCGTCTTGCGTCAGCAGTGAAAACCCAGGCGCGGCATAGCTGCTGACCACGCCGCTGTATGTGACCCATTCCGTCAGGCCATTTTGCGGCGCGGGGACGCCGGATCCATCGCCATTCCCACCATGCTGCTGATTACCCTGACCGCGGCCATTCCCCTGCCCGGCTGCAGCAGCGGGCAACTGCGTTTGAGCATAAACCGTGTTATAGACGCTAACTGCAATGGCGATCATCACGACGCCAGCCAAAAGAACGATAAACATTTTCTTGAACATAGGAATCTCCTTATTTTAGGTTGAGAAGTTATTTTTGAACTGCGCCAAATTTTTGTTGGCTGATTGATCTGGATTTTAGTGGAGAGCTGTGAAGAAACGATGAAGAACTTGCGCAAGGTTTGTGAAGGTTGGCGTGAAAAGAGGCGCAAGGCGTAATTCAGTGACCTTCACCAACCCTCCACTTTTCGTTCACCGATTCTTCACAGGTTATGAATATAATTTCGTTCATTGAAGAAGAATTTCTATGAAGAAGAATTTCGATCGAGCGTTGTGAAATGAATTTTTTCACCGAACCAAACCAACAAGGACATCCAAATGGATAAAACTCCCCCTCTGGCAAACAATACCCCCCTTGACCGGATGCGCCAACGGTTGGCGCCGCCGGAATATCCACACGATGATCGCAGCCGCATGCGCATGGTGATGGACAGCCTGATCCTGCACCTGCATCCTAGCAAAGTGCCGGAGCGCACCCTGACATGGACCTATACCTGGGGACTGGGCGGCCTGGCCGGTTTGCTGACCATGATCCTGGCAATCACTGGCGTTTTCCTGCAGATGAACTACACGCCAGCCCCGCCCCAGGCTTACCTGGATGTGCTGGCGCTGCGCTCAAATACCTGGTTTGGCGACGCCTTGCGCAATTTGCATCATTGGTCTGCCAACCTGCTGATTGTGGTCAGCCTGCTGCACCTGCTGCGAGTCTTCTTCACCGGCGGCTACCGCCGCGGGCGCGAACTGAACTGGCTGTTGGGACTCGGCATGCTGCTGCTGGTCTTGGGCGCGAACTTCACCGGCTACCTGCTGCCCTGGGATCAACTTGCCTTTTGGGCGATCACCGTTGGTACCAGCATCGTTTCGTATATTCCATTGATTGGCGATTTTCTCAACCGCCTGCTGTTGGGCGGGCCAGAGGTCGGCGCAGCCACCCTGCTCAATTTCTACGCCTTGCACATCAGCTTCATCCCGATTATGGTGGTGATCTTGATGTCTTATCACTTCTGGCGGGTGCGCAAAGATGGCGGACTGACAGTGCCAAAATCCCCCGAGGAGAAAGGCGAGCCCAAAAGCGAGCGCGTGACCACCATTCCACACCTGGTGCGTCGCGAACTGGTCTGGGCCATGATCTGGTTAGCCATCTTGATCCTCTGGGCCATGCTCGTTCCGGCGCCACTGGAAGGCATCGCCAACCCCCTGGTCAGTCCCAACCCGGCCAAAGCCCCCTGGTATTTTATGGGCCTACAAGAAATGCTCTTGCATTTTCACCCCCTGGTGGGGGCAGTGATCATCCCCATCTTGGGATTGGGAACCCTGGCGATCTTGCCCTTTATAGACATCAACCCCGAAACCATTGGGGTGTACTTTCGCTCGCGCCGCGGACAGGCCCTGGCATTATTGGCCGCCGGCCTGGGGCTGCTGATCACTCCCGCCTGGGTGCTGCTGGATGAGTTCGTCCTGGATTGGCCGGCCTGGCTGAGCGGATGGCCTACCTTTATCTCAAACGGTCTGGTACCTCTGGCAATCGTTCTACTAGGCCTGTTTGCGCTGGACGAGGGCATTCAGCGCCTCTTCCGCGCCGACGCCGAGGAGCGCACGCTCTTTTTGTTTGTTTTCCTGTTCTCAGCCTTGATTGTCTTGACCCTGATCGGCATCTTCTTCCGCGGCGCAGGCATGGCTCTGGTCTGGCCCTGGGAACTAACCGCCGGACATTAACCGCGAGGCTTTTATGACGACAACGACTTCCAATAATCCAACTCACTCCCAACTGAAACGGCGTGATTTTCTCAAGCTCACCTGGGCCGCGCTGGGCGGCCTGGCGGCGGTGGAACTGGGCGGACTGGCCCTGGCCTACATGCAGCCGCGCCCGGCCGAGGGCGAATTCGGCGGCGTCATCACCGCCGGCAAGGTGGATGATTTTCCCGCTAATTCTGTCACCCAGATCCCCAATGGGCGCTTTTATGTGGTGCGCCTGGCAGACGGTGGTTTCATGGCTTTGTACCAACGCTGCACGCACCTGGGCTGCAATGTCCCCTGGAATCAAACCGCTGGCGCCTTCATCTGCCCCTGCCATAGTTCGCAGTTCGACCGCCAGGGAGATGTGCAAAACCCTCCCGCGCCGCGCCCGTTGGACCTCTTTGCAGTGACCATCGCAGACGGCATGATCCAGGTCAATACCGGGCAGCCGATCCAGCGCCAGGCGTTTGATCCTTCACAGGTGGTGTACCCATGAAAAAATTTACTCTCTCGCTCAACCAAATTGAAATCCTCGTCGGGATCATTGCTACGGCTCTGATCGTGCTCAGCATCCCCCTGTATGCCGTCAATGAGGCGGCGCGGCTGGAATCCGCCAAAGCCGCCCAACTGGGCCTGGACCTGGACGACGCCATGAGCCTCTACGCTGAAAACTGTTCGGTTTGCCACGGCCTGGCCGGCGAAGGGATCGGCGCGACGCCGCCTTTGAACAACCCGGCCTTGCAGAGCATGGACGCCGGTTCGCTGACCAAAACGATCTCCCGCGGGCTGTATGGCACCGCCATGCCAGCCTGGCAAATTGAGGATGGCGGTTCACTCAACGATTATCAGATCAGCCAAATGGTTGATTTGATCCAGGCCGGGAACTGGCAAGAGACCCAAGACCGGGTGGTGAACCTGGGCTTAGCGCCGCAAGTGCCTTTCACCACGCAGCCAGACGCGACCATTTTGGCGGCGATCAAAGCCCAGGCAGATGGCGAAATTCTGGCCGCCGGGGTGACGCTCTTTGCCGAACAGTGCGTGGCCTGCCACGGCGCAGATGGCTTGGGTACATCTCTGGCGCCGGCGCTGAATGACCCCACGGTGCGCGCCAAAACGCCGGCGGAACTTGAGCGCACCATCCGCCTGGGCGTCCCTGGCACGTTGATGGCTGGCTGGGAAAAATCGCTGGATGATACCCAGATCGCCGCCGCCCTGGCATTGATCACCCGCTGGGAGAGCGTGCCGGCCGGGGCTATCCCGGCGCCCAACCGCCCCGTTCCGGTGACGGAGGAGTCGTTGGCGCTAGGAGCGGATCTTTTCGCCGCTTCTTGCTCCAATTGTCACGGCCCAGAAGGACAGGGCAGCCAGCGCGCTCCGGCGCTCAATGTGCGCAGCTTTCTAACCAACACCACTGACCAGGCCATTCAGCAGATCGTCACCCTGGGGGTTCCCGGCACGTCTATGCCAGCCTGGGGCGACCGCCTGACCGATACAGAAATCCAGGCGATTGTCGGCTTTCTACGCTCCTGGGAGGAGTCTGCGCCAGAAGTGGCGACGCCGACCCGTGTGCAAGGCCCCTGGTGGCGCGGCAATGCGGCGCAAACCGGCCATACCCAAGCCTCCAACCAAAACACTCCCTGGGCGCAAACCACTTCCTGGGTGCAAAGCCTGGATTGGCGGGCGGCCGTACTGATCTTGAGCGTCGCAGGGCTGGCGCTGGCGATGATCTTGTTTGCCGGGTATAAACTGAAGCGCCTGGCCCCTTCCAATCCCGTGATGGGAGAGAAGTAATCCGGCGTTCTCATCTTCACAAAAACGCCCGTCAAAGATATGATTGGCGGTCATGGAGTCACAGTTTCCCGCTTCGCGACCCTCTCTCGCCGAACTATTCGGGGCTTTTTTTCGCCTGGGACTGACGGCCTTCGGCGGGCCCTCGATGGTTGCCTATATTCGCAAGTTGAGCGTGGAGCAAAAACATTGGCTGGATCGGGAGACCTTCAACCACGGCGTCGCCCTTTGCCAGGCCATCCCCGGCGCAACCGCCATCCAGACCACGGCGTTTGTCGGCCTGATCGCCGGCGGCGTGCCAGGCGCGGCGGCTTGCTTTATCGGCTTTGGCCTGCCGGCCTTCCTGATCATGGTTGCTTTTGCAGCAGTTTATACCTACACTTCCAACCTGCCGGCGATCGTCGCGGCGTTTTCCGGCCTGCAGGCCATCATCGTCGCCATCGTCGCCAACGCCGCGATCTCGTTCGGCAAAACCAGCCTGACGAGTTGGAAGCGCCTGCTCATCGCCGGCGTCGCCGCGCTGCTGTTTGCGCTGAACCTCAATCCTGCGCTTATCATCTTATTAGCGGCGCTGGGCGGCTTTCTGCTTTTGAGCGCGGAGCCGCCGGCCGGCGGCAAGCCGCTGGCCCCCTTCCCCGTCCAACCCACCGGACGGGCGGTGATTGGGATTTTGCTCGCCGCCGCGCTGGGCTTCGGACTGCTGTTTGTCTTTCAACGAGACCGCTTCGAACTGGCGGCGCTCTTTTTTCGGATCGATCTGCTTGCCTTCGGGGGCGGGTTCTCTTCGCTTCCCCTGATGTATCGTGAGGTGGTGGATGTACGCGGCTGGATGGACAGCGCCACGTTCCTCAACGGCATCGCCCTGGGACAGGTGACGCCAGGGCCGATTGTCATCACGGCGACCTTCGTCGGCTACATCCTGCACGGCCTTTGGGGCGCTATCCTGGCGACGATCGGCATCTTTCTGCCATCGTTCACCCTGGTCGTCGGGATCACGCCCTACTTCAACCGGCTGCGGTCATTCGCTTCATTTAATAAAGTGATCGCCGGCGTCCTGTGTTCATTTGTGGGGCTGCTCGTCGCGGTGACCCTTCGCTTCGCCGGGGACGTCCACTGGAGCGTCGTGCACCTCCTGCTCGCCAGCGCCGCCCTGCTCGCCCTGCTGCGCAAGGTGGACATCCTATGGGTTGTTCTGGCCGGGATTGCTATATCGGTTATTTTGATCCGGTAATCCAGGTGTTGGTATTCTAAGAACAGGCGGCCGGTAGGCCGCCTGTTTCTCAACCCTGGCCGAACATACGCTTCCGAAAGTAGAAAGCGACATTGACAAGCCCGATCATCACCGGCACTTCCACCAGCGGGCCGATGACTGCGGCAAAGGCCGCCCCGCTGTGGATGCCGAACACCGCCACGGCCACGGCAATCGCCAGTTCAAAGTTGTTGCTGGCGGCGGTGAAGGAAAGGGTGGTGGTTTTCGCGTAATCCGCACCCAGGCGGCGGCTCATCCAAAAGCTGACCAGGAACATGAACACGAAGTAAATCAGCAGAGGGATGGCGATCCGCGCCACGTCGCCGGGGATCTGGACGATCAGGTTGCCCTTCAAGCTGAACATCACCACGATGGTGAACAGCAGGGCCGCCAGGGTCAGTGGGCTGATGCGCGGCACAAAATTCGTGTGATACCATTCCTTGCCTTTCACTCGCACCAGCGCCAGGCGCGTCAGGAAACCGGCAATGAACGGAATGCCCAGGTAAATGAAGACGCTCCTGGCGATCTCGCCGATGGTGATCTGCACCGCCACGCCGGCCAGGCCAAACCAGGTGGGCAGGACGGTGATGAACACCCAGGCGTAGACGCTGTAAAACAATACCTGGAAGATGCTGTTGAAGGCCACCAAGCCGGCGGCGTATTCGGTGTCGCCGTGGGCCAACTCATTCCAGACGATCACCATGGCGATGCAGCGCGCCAGGCCAATCAGGATCAGCCCGGCCATGTACTCAGGAGTATCCCGCAGAAAGATGATCGCCAGGACGAACATCAAAACTGGCCCAATGACCCAGTTCTGGATCAACGACAGGCCCAGAATTTTTTTGTTGCGGAATACCTCGCCCAACTCTTCATATTTGACCTTGGTAAAGGGCGGGTACATCATCAAAATCAGGCCGATCGCAATCGGGATATTGGTGGTTCCCACCGACACTGCGTCATTGAACTGCTGGACGCCATCGGGAAACAAGAAGCCGATCCCGACGCCGATCGCCATCGCCAGGAAAATCCACAGCGTCAGGTAGCGATCCAGAAAAGAAAGCTGGCGGGTCAGACTGCCAGGCGGAGTGGCTGCAGAAGTCTTCGGGCTCATTTTATATTCCCTTCAAAGGTTTCCAAAAGCGTTTCGATCTCGCGGGCGATATCATCCCGTACTTTACGAAATTCGTTCAGATCATCTGACCTGGCCGGATCGGGAAAGCTGCGATGGATACGTTTTCCCCTCCCCAGCCACACCGGGCACTCTTCGGCAGCCGAGTCGCACACTGTAACGACCAGGTCAAACTCCACAGCGCGGAATTCATCCGCCAGCTTGGAACGCCCGTTATGCTGGATGCCGATCTCGGCCAGAACTGTGATGGCCTTCGGATGGACGTAGCCAGCCGGCTTCACGCCGGCGCTGGCCGCTTCCCACCGCTCGCCCAGGCGTGCATTGACGACAGCTTCGGCCATCTGCGAGCGGCAGGAGTTGCCCGTACATAGGAAAAGCACTCTACGCTTCATATCAACTCAGGGCGTTGGTGATCCAGGTGGTCACTTCAGCCGGGGTGGGGATGCGCCCGGAGCAAACCACCTTCTCATTGACGACCAGGCCGGGGGTGGAGAGAATGTTGTACTCCATGATTTTGTTGTAATCAGTGACCTTGATCACTTCGGCCTCCACGGCCAGTTGTTCGATCGCCTTATGGGCAATTTGCTCCACGCGCTTGCAATTGGCGCAGCCTGAACCGAGAACTTTAATCGTAAGCATAGCAACCTCCAAAAAGTAGATTTTTGATTCATCCAACCTCGCCTGGCGCGGCAGCCAGGCGGCCCTGGCTGCGGCGGTTGACCCACCACAGCCCTCCACCTAGCGCGGCCAGGAACAAGGCCAGGTAAAACGCGATCATCCCTAGACTGGCGCCGTCAATCCACGCCCCGTAGATCAGCCCCGCCAGCGTGCTGAACAAAGCGACCCAAAACACATAGACCCAGGCTTTGAGCCGCCCGATGATGGTCGCCGTGATTAGAATGCTTTGCAAGCTGAGTTCCGGGTCGGCCATCAGGTACGCCAGCAGCGGGCCGCGGTGCATGCCGAGGCTGAGGAACATATTGGCGATCGGGACTTCGACCAGGGTTGGAAAATACATAAAAACGCCGAAGATCACCCCCGCCAGGTTTCCGAGCAGGGTATTGCCGCCGGCCAGGGCTTCAATCCACTCCGGCCGGATCAGGACGCGGATCACACCCACACTGAACACACCCACGATGAGCAGCGGAAAGATCTGCTTGACGAATTTCCACGATTCCCACAGGAAATCGCGCAGTTCGTCCTCGCTGAAATGCCAGCGCAGCAGCCAGGCCAGCAAGACCTGCGCCAGCAGCACGCCAAAGAACTTGCCCGTGAACAGGACATCCAACCCGCCGGCGTGCGGCTTCAGGCCCAGGGCGGCCGCCAGGAGGGTCAACCCCACCAGGAGCAGAGAAATCCACGTCCAGCGGTTGAAGCCCTCGTGAACTGCCTCGATCCCCCGCCAGGAACTGAGGCCAATCAGCGCCAACAAGCCGATCAAGATGACGCCCTGGACGCTGACGCCTTCTTCGCCCTTGGCCGGGTCGTAGGGAACCAGGCGATCCAGGAAATTCTGGAAGCCATCTACCCCAGGGATGGGCAGGGTCAGTTGAGCGTAAGAACCTGTCAACAGGCCGATCTTGAGCGTCCCGAAGAGCAGCAGCGCGACCAGGATCAGCAAG
Organism: uncultured Anaerolineales bacterium; assembly: GCA_903872065.1. Taxonomy (GTDB): domain Bacteria; phylum Chloroflexota; class Anaerolineae; order Anaerolineales; family UBA4823; genus CAIQJJ01. The sequence goes on from CAIQJJ010000654.1 coordinate 12,044, forward strand.
AAGGCCAGGGCCGGGCCGCGCATCCCCTTGTGCGCCTGCCCGGCGAACAGTGCGTCCGTCGCCTTATCATGCGCCGCATCGGCGCGGCTGAAGATCAGGGCCATGATCAGGCCGATGCCAATGCCAAACACCAGCGAAAGCAGCAGGCGGGCCAGCGCCAGGTCAGGGCCGATCACCCCGCCGGTATAGACCAGAGCCAGGATATTGGCCGCCGGGGCAAAGAACAGGAAGGTGATCGCCGGGCCTAAGCCGGCGCCTTTCTTGTAGATGCCGGCAAAGAGCGGCACAATGGTGCATGAACACACCGCCAGCACAGACCCCGCCAGGGCGGCCGCCGGGTAAGAGATATACCTGGGCGTGCTGCGCCCCAGGAAGCGGGTAACTGACTCTTTGGGGATCAGCGCCGTCATCGCGCCGGCAATGTAGAACGCTGGCACAAGGCACAGCAGCACGTGCGCGGCCAGGTAGGCCGCCAGGTTTCCCAGCCCGCCTTGCAGCAGGCGCAAAACGAAATCCAGACCGTTCATGCGACGCGCTCCTGTTCACCGATCAAAGGATCCGGGCAAAGCCGCGCGACCTTCGTCGTGGCGCAGTTCGGGCATTCGCAGGCAGCGACCGGGCTGAATTGGACAGCGACAGCCTGGCCGAGCAGCGCGCCGGCCTGCGCAAGCACATCCAGGATGCGCCGGTCAGCCAGGCGATAGTAGACAAAGCGCCCCTCGCGGCGGGTCTCAAGCAGATTGGCTTCGCGCAAGGCCATCAGGTGCTGCGAGATGAAAGCCTGCCGGTAGCCCAGGGCGGCTTCCAGGTGGCAGACGCAGGCCTCGCCGGCGCCGATGGCCAGCAAAATCTCCAGGCGCGGCGCAACGCCGAGCGTCTGGAAGAGGGCGCTGATTGGGACAGTGGCGGTGTGGGAGATTATATTCATCATGATGAATAGATTATATCAATATATTCGCCCCTGTGAATGTGACGAATGTCACGTTTCGCCTGAGTTGCCCGAGGCTGGCTCCGTCCGCGCCGTCCACTCCCAGAGCGCAGCCATGATGCGCATCGCGCCGGGGAAGAATTTAACCGCCAAGTCGCCAGGGACGCCAAGTTTTTAAGCTTCGCCGGCGCGAAGCGGTGCAAACCACCGCTTTCTTGGCGGCTGATTCATCCACAGATCACAGATTGGGAGCAAAGCCAGTTAAAACCATGAATAAATCTATACGAATTTTTCTTCTTCTTATTCGTGAAATTCGTGTTATTCGTGGTTAATCTTTGCAAATCTGGCTTAAAATCTGTGTAATCTGTGGACAATCGTGAAAACCTTACACAAATTGTTACGATCTCCTCATCCAGATTGACCGATGGTTGAAGTCCGATGTATAATCTTTGTAGCATAACATGCTACAAGGAGTAAAGAAAATGGAATTCATCCCATATCGAGCTTTACGAAATGAGCCTAAGGCTTTGCGCCAGAAATTAGCCGACGCAGGTGAATTGGTGATTACCGTGGATGGAAAACCGTTTGCGATGATGATTGACCTGACCGGAAATGACAGTATAGAAGATATTCTCCTGATGGCTTCTCGCTTGAAAGCGCAAATGGCCGCGCGCGCCATCCGCAGCCAGGCGAGGCGCGACGGGCGAGATACCCTGACCGAAGACCAGATTGAGGCGCTGATTGATAAAACACGCCAGGAGCGCAAAGGGTGATCCTGGCAGTCTTAGGATAAAGCGCTCCTGCCTGGGGGCTTAACAAGAACTTGCTGAAGCAGCTTCCCTCAATACAGATCGTAAAAACTGTCCGTCCCCAGCATGGGGATCAACTTATGAGCCAGAACCTCAATCGTATCCGAGCGCCCGGCATAGATCCAATCATCAATACTGCCAAGAAAACACCAACGTTCGACCCGGTAAATCCGGCGTTCAGGATCCTCCAAGATAAAACGCATAATCGGGGAAAATTGCGCCGATTGATCCAGGTGATCCTGAAGGCTCGCCCTCAAATATTCTGGTGAAAACAGATTGAACTTCCCGAATATATCAACTAATGATTCAGCGTCTGGCCCCCGGCGTTCATAGACAATAATCTGATCATATTTGACGCTGATCCGATAATTCCTGCCCGTGGGATGACGCTTCAAGGCCGCTTCGACAGCGGCCGTCTCTTCAGGAGCAATCAGCTTCGGGCGAATCTTGACCAGCGAGACGATCCCGTTGACGCTCTCTTCAATCTCATAGCCTTCTGGGATCGCATCAACTGCCTCGCCCTTTGGCTGGCGGGCAAAGTAGTAGCGCGGTTTGCCAGTTTTGGTGGTTCCTTTACAAAGGAAATAATCAACTCCCTTGCGGTTGGTGTAATTCATAAAAAAAGCCTTGACGATTTCAGATGAACAGCCTAAGATGTGAGCAACATTTTACCAGATAGGTTAAGGTCGTATGCTAGAATTACTAAAGAAACAAGTGTTAGAAGCCAATTTGCTTCTGCCAAAATATGGCCTGGTCACATTCACCTGGGGCAACGTCTCAGGCATTGACCGCGCCAGCGGGATGGTGGCGATCAAGCCCTCCGGCGTCGGGTACGAGACCATGACCGCCGAGGATATGGTGATCGTCAGCCTGGATGGGAAGGTCGTCGAGGGCCGGTTGAAGCCGTCTTCCGACACGCCCACGCACCTCGAACTGTATCAAGCCTTCCCACACATCGGCGGGGTCGTCCACACCCACAGCCGGTGGGCGGCCAGCTTTGCCCAGGCCGGGCGGCCGATCGAGCCGACCGGCACCACGCACGCCGACTATTTCTACGGCGCGGTTCCCTGCACCCGGCTGTTGACGCCGGCCGAGATCGCCGGCGGCTATGAGAAAGAGACCGGCAAAGTGATCGTCGAGACCTTCAAAGACCTGGACCCCGACGCCATCCCCGCCGTCCTTTTTCACAGTCACGGGCCGTTTTGCTGGGGCAAGACTCCTGAAAAGGCAGTCGAGAACGCCGTGGTGCTGGAAGAGGTCGCCTTCATGCAGTATCACGCCCTGGGATTGAACCCGCAGCTCGGCGCGATGCAAAAAGAACTGCTCGACAAACACTACCTCCGCAAACACGGCAAAAACGCCTACTACGGACAATAAACCTTTATAATAACCGTAAGCGTATCACAATTTGTAAAAAGGTCATCCACAGATTTCACAAATTGGGAGCAAAGCCAGTTAAAACCACGAATAACACTAATCTACACGAATTTTTCTTCTTCTTATTCGTGAAATTCGTGGTTCATCTTTGCAAACCTGGCTTAAAATCTGTGTCGTCTGCGTAATCTGTGGATGCTAATGAAAGCCTTACACAAATTGTTACGGTCTCTATAACCCGTTTGCGCAGCATCCCAAAATGGGGTATAGTTATCTCAGTAGGTCATGGATGGATTGATGTTCACTGTTGATGCGATTCTTGCTGCAACCCAGGCTGCCGCCCAGCGCTATTACCGGCTGGTGATTGTCGCCGCGCCCATCCAGGGCGGGAAAACGACGCTTCTCAGGCAGGCGCAGATGGCGCTGGGCGCGGCCTGGGTGAACGTGGGCCTGGAGTTGAGCGGCCATTTGCTGGAAATGACCGAACGCCAGCGCGCCCTGCGAGTGAACCGCGTCCTGGATGAGATTTTAGCGCCCTACCCGCCTGAACAGATGGTCATTTTCGATAACACCGAAATCTTATTCGACCGCGCTTTGGCCCTAAACCCGATGAATTTGCTGCAAGGCCTGGCGCGCAGCCGCACGCTGATCGTCTCGTGGAGCGGGCGGTATGAAGACGGCTGGCTGACCTACGCCGCGCCCGGCCACGCGGAGTATCAGCGCTATCCGACTCAAGACGTATTGGTTATTTCCCCGCCCCCTGGGGCGCAGCCGGGATGAACTGCGATGGACAAAGAATTTCCAGGCACAATCTGAAATCGCCTGGAAAGCGCCTGGAAACCACCAGGAAAATTACAAGGTGTAGAAGGAGTATATGGGATGAAATACAAAGACCTGATCCAATTCGAGCCTATCGAGAGCATTGTGCAGATTCGCACCGCCGATCAACTCGACGAGGCGCGGCGGCTCGTGGCAACCTACGTGATTTCCGATGAGATGGCCGAGAGGCTGACGGAACTGGTGATCCCCCAGGTTCAGTTTGACGAGGGGTTGGACAACAAAGGCGTGCTGGTCGTAGGCAACTATGGCACCGGCAAATCGCACCTGATGTCGGCGCTCTCAGCGGTCGCCGAACACGCCGGCATGGTGGAGCAGATCCAGCACCCGAAGGTGCGCCAGGCGGCGGCGAAAATCGCCGGCAAGTTCAAGGTGATCCGCAGCGAGATCGGCTCGACCACCATGTCGCTGCGCGACATCATTGTCTCTGAGCTCGAAGAATACCTGGCCGGGTTGGGGGTGGATTTCCAGTTTCCGCCGGTCGCCCAAGTCAAAAACCACAAACCGCTTTTTGAGCAAATGATGGCGGCCTTTGAAAAGCAGTATCCCGGCCAGGGGCTGCTGCTGGTGGTGGATGAGCTGCTGGATTTCTTGCGCACCCGCGCCGACCAGGCTTTGATCCTGGACTTGAGCTTCTTGCGCGAGATCGGCGAAGTCTGCCGCGAGCTGCGTTTCCGCTTCATCGCCGGCGTGCAAGAAGCCCTGTTCGACAACGAGCGCTTCTCCTTTGTCGCCGACACCCTGCGGCGGGTCAAAGATCGCTTCGAGCAAGTCTTGATCGTGCGCAGTGATGTTGAATATGTGGTCGCTGAGCGCCTGCTGCACAAATCATTGGAACAGAAAGCGCATATCCGCGCCTATCTGCTGCCGTTTGCCAGGTTCTACGGCAATATGAACGAACGGATGGAAGATTTTGTGCGCCTGTTCCCGGTGCATCCCGATTACATCAAGACCTTCGAGCAGATTGCGGTGATTGAAAAGCGCGAGGTGTTCAAAGCGCTCTCGGCGGCCATCCGGCGCATTTTGGACAGCGAAGCGCCGAAGGACTGGCCAGGGGTGATCGCCTACGATCGCTACTGGCAGTCCCTGCGTGAGAATCCTGCTTTTCGGGCGCTCCCTGACATCCGCAAAGTGTTGGATGTCTCGCAAACGCTGGAAGGGCGCATTCAATCCAGCATCAAGCCTGTTTACCGCGCCAACGCCGTGCGGATCATTGCCGCCTTAGCGGTGCAGCGCCTGACGCTGGGCGATATCCGCAAGAAAGTCGGCCTGACCGCCGCCGATCTGCGCGACGGCTTGTGCCTGTATGACCCGCTGGCGGCTGAGATGGGCGGCGAGGCGGCGGACGATTTGCTGACTCATGTCGAAACCATCCTGCGCGAGATGGTCAAAATCGTCAACGGGCAGTTCATCACGCGCGTCGAAGACAGCGGCCAGTATTTCCTGGATGTGGACAAGGACATTGACCACGAGGCGATCCTTGAAAAGCGCATCGAAAGCCTGGACAAAAATCGCCTGGATAACGCCTATTTCAACGCCCTATCCCGCATCCTGGAGCGCGCCGATACGTACCATCCGGGGACGCACCGCGCCTGGGAATATGAACTGGAATGGCGCGAGCGCCGGGCGTCCCGCCTGGGATACCTGTTCTTTGGGACACCGAACCAGCGCTCCACCGCCCAACCGGCGCGCGAATTTTACCTGTACTTCATCCAGCCCTACGACCCGCCGGCCTATCAAGACGAGAAGAAGGGCGACGAGGTCTTCTGGCGCTTGAAGCAGCCCGATGCGCATTTTGAAAAGCTGATTAAGCGTTATGCGGCCGCGGTGGAGCTTTCGACCACCTCTTCCGGCCAGGATAAAGCCACCTACGAAGGGATCGCCAATAAGACCATCCCCGAAATGACCAAATGGCTGCAAGAGCATTTGACCAGCGCCTTTGAGGTCAGCAGCCAGGGCGTCCCCCGTTCGATCGGCGAATGGATCAAGAGCGGCGGCAGTTCCTTGGCCGGCGCAAGCGGGGCCAGGTTGAATGTGCGCGACCTGGTCAATGCGGTCAGCGCGATCTGCCTGGCGGCGCATTTCCAGCAGCGCGCCCCCGAATACCCGGTTTTTTCGCTGCCAGTCACCCACAAGAGCCGCCCCCAGGCCGCCCAGGATGCCCTGCGCTGGCTGCGCGGCGTGACCAAAACGCAGCAGGCCGCCGCCGTGCTGGATGCCCTGGAACTGCTGGATGGCGACCGCCTGGCGGCAGTCCAGTCGCGCTATGCCAGGCGCATCCTGACCCTGCTGCAGGCCAAAGGACATGGGCAGGTGCTCAACCGCAGCGAGATGATCCAGGATGCGGCGGGCGTCGAATATTTCGCCCCAGACCTCTACCGGCTGGAGGCGGAGTGGGTGGTGGTGGTGTTGGGGGCGCTGGTGCAAAGCGGCGAGGTGGTGATGGCCATCGCCGGCAAAAAACTGGACGCCAGCAGCATGGACATCCTGGCGACGACCCCGCTGGATGAGTTGGCGCGTTTCAAATACATCGAACTGCCCAAGGATTGGAATACCCCGGCGCTGAAGGCGTTGTTCGACCTGGTAGGACTGGCCCCCGGCAAAGCGGTGCTGATCACGCAAGGCGTGAACACGCAGAGCGGCGCGCAAGCGGCTGAAATTGTGGCGCAAGAACTGCTGCCCGCCGTCAACCAGCATGTCCAGCGCCTGGTGTTGGCGCAGCAAGACCTGAGCCTGGCCTTTTGGGGCGCGGCTTTATACAGCAGTGAAGAACGCCGGCAATACCAGGCGCGCCTGGGGGAGGCCAAGACCTTCCTGGAGTCCACCCTGGCGTATAACACTCCCGGCAAGCTGAAGAACTTCAGCGCCGATGTCCCTTCAATCGAGCAGCGCCGCCCGGCGTTGAGCCTGCTCGGTGAAATCGAAGCCATCAAGGCGCTGCTTGCCGACCTGTCGCCGCTGGCCAATTACTGCACCCAGGCGGCTTTGGCGCTGCCGATCGGCCATGCCTGGAGCGAAAAGATGACCATCCGCCAGGCGGAAATGATCGCCCAGTTAAAATCGCCCAGCCTGCGCGGCGCGCCCGGTTTTCGCCAGCAGGCCCTGCAAACCCTGCACCAGCTCAAAAAAGAATACCTGGCGATCTACACTGACCTGCACATCGAGGCGCGCCTGAACCAGCCAGATGACCAACGGAAAGCCAGCCTGCTCAAAGACCCGCGCCTGGAGCAGCTTCGCCGCCTGGCCTCGATTGACTTGATGCACACCAGCCAGTTGACCGATTTTCAAAACCGCCTGGCCGGCCTGCGCAGCTGCTTTGCCCTGGATGAAGCCGATCTGCAGCAGAACCCCATTTGCAGTCAATGCGGCTTCAAACCTGCCGCCGAGAGCAGCCCCGTTCACGCCGGGCAAAGCCTGCCTGCCCTGGATGGCGAACTGGACGGCCTGGTGGAGGGTTGGACTCAGACTTTGTTGGACAACCTGGAAGACCCGCTGACGCAGGCCAACCTGGCCGAGGTGGTCAAGCCGGAATACCGGGCGCGCCTGGAAACGTTCCTGGCCGAAAGAAAGCTGCCCGCCGCGCTGGACGCCGAATTCATCGCCGCCGTGCAAGAGGCGCTGGCCGGGCTGATCAAAGTCACCGTGCGCCTGCAGGATCTCAGAACCGCGCTGCTGCAAGGCGGCTCGCCCATGACGAAGACCGACTACCGCAAGCGGCAGGAGGAGTACCTGGACGGCCTGCTCAAGGGCAAAGACGCCAACAAGGTGAGAATTGTGATCGAATAACCCTCGGATGAAAGAGAATAGAGGAAATCATGGATTTAGAAGAATTACGCGAACGATTGAAAGGTTTCGATCGGGATGCTTCGACTCTGAATGTCAACCCGGCGCTAAAACTGGACTTCGAGCAAACCACCTTGCAGCCGCTGGTGCAGGCGCGCATTGTGCAAGCAAACCCAGTCAGCTTTGGCGAGACCAGTTATTTGCTCAATGACATTGGGCTTAAGCTGCGCGCCCTTAGACTACAAAAAACGGCTGAATAGAGAAGGTTCATTGGAACAAACTTCTTTTCTAAAAAAACCACCGCCCTCCACTAGGCCCGTCGAATGCCTGGGACTGACCTTCGAGAACGACGCCGCCCGCCGCGCCCATTTCCTGGAACTGCTGCGCCAAAAGCTGCAAGACCCCGAATTTCGTCAGATCGAGGGCTTCCCGCTCGGCGCCGACCAGGCGATCCTGGCCTTGTCCGATCCGCCCTATTACACCGCCTGCCCCAACCCGTTCCTGGGCGAGGTCATTGCGCAGTGGAGCCAGGAAGGGGCGCGCGCCGGCGGGCAGGCGACAGCCGGGGCGGACAGCCCCGGCCAACCGTCCGCCGCCGCCGGCCAGTCTTCCCCCTTCGCCGCCGATGTCAGCGTGGGCAAGAACAGCCCGCTTTACGAAGCGTTCTCCTATCACACCAAAGTGCCGCCACAGGCGATCCAGGCTTACCTGGAACACTACTGCCCGCCCGGCGGCGTGGTGTTGGATGGCTTTTGCGGGTCGGGCATGGTGGGCCTGGCGGCGCGTTTGAGCGGGCGCAAGGCGGTGTTGGTGGACCTCGCCCCGGCGGCGACAGCGATCGCCGCGGCCTACTGCCTGCCGGTGGATGCGCCGGCGGTCGCCGCGGCGGCGAAAAACCTGGCGCAGCGCTTGCAGCAGGAGTGCGGTTGGTTGTACCAGGCTTCCGCCGGCGAGGGGCTGCCGGACAGCGAGATGGATTACATGATCTGGAGCGAGCAGTATCGCTGCCCCAACTGCCAGGCGGAGTTCTTGTTCTCGGAGGTGGGCTTCGATTTCGAGCAGGGCCGCCCGGTCGAAGCGCTTCACTGCCCGCGCTGCGATGCGCAGCTCGGCGGCAGCCATTTGGAGCGCTGCCTGGATCACACCGGCAAGACGGTGGAAAAGCCAGTGCAGATCAAGCGCCTGGGCCGCCGCCCTGGGCGCGAAGCTGCGCCCACGCCGGCCGATCTGAGCCTGCTGCAGCGCATCGAAGAGCAGCCGATCCCCTACCCCTATCCTGAGCAGTGGATGATGAACACCCCGCCAGGCCAGGCGGGTTGGGGCGATATGTGGCGGCGCGGCTATCACAGCGGGTATTGGAAAGTGCCGGACTTTTTCTACAAGCGCACGCTGTGGACTTTGGCGGCGGCTTTGCACTTCATCGAGACTTTAGAGGCCGGCCCGGCGGAACGCGCCTTCCTGCGCCGGGCGGTGACCAACCTGGCCCCAGGCATGACCAAAATGCGCCGCGCCTACCAGGGGATCCTGCCCCTGGTGCTGTACCTGCCGCGCATGCGCCGCGAGGTGAATGTGATCCGCGCCATCGAGAGCAAATTGCAGCGCCTGGCCGCGGCGCTCAACGAACTGCCCGCCGGCCCGAGGCGCGCCCCGCATACGCTCATCACCACGCAGTCCAGCACCGGCCTGTCCAAGATCCCCGATCAGAGCATAGACTACATCTTCACCGACCCGCCCTTCGGCGATAACATCATCTATTCCGAAGTCAATTTCTTTTGGGAAAGCCTGCTGGGCGTCTTCACCTCCCAACCCTGCGAGGCGATCATCAGCAATCAGCAGCGCAAAAAGCTGCCCGAATACCAGGCCTTGATGAGCGCCTGCTTCGGTGAGTTTTATCGCCTGCTCAAGCCCGGGCGCTGGATGACGGTGGAGTTTCACAACTCCCGCAACAGCATTTGGAACGCCATTCAAGACGCCCTGCAGGCGGCCGGGTTCGTGGTGGCCGATGTGCGCATCCTGGACAAGCAGCAAGGCTCTTTTAAGCAGGTCAGCACGGCCGGGGCGGTCAAGCAAGACCTGGTGATTTCAGCCTATAAGCCCAGCGCGCGCCTGGAGCAGGAGGCGCGTTTGCGCGCCGGCGATGAAGCCGCGGCCTGGGATTTCGTGCGCGAGCATTTGGGCCGCCTGCCGGTGTACGTGGAAAAAGCCGGGCAAATTGAAGTGGTTGCCGAACGGCAGAATTACTTGCTGTTCGACCGGATGCTGGCCTTTCACATCCAGCGCCAGGCAGCGATCCCCCTTTCGGCGCAGGCTTTTTACGCCGGGCTGAGGCAGCGGTTTCCCGAACGCGATGGGATGTTCTTTCTGCCCGAACAGGCCGCCGTCTACGATCAAAAGCGGGTCATGGTTAGCCAGGTGCAGCAGCTTCCCCTGCTGGTCTCCGACGAGGCCAGCGCCATCCAATGGCTGCGGCGGCAGCTTGAGCGCCACCCTCAGACCTACCAGGAACTGCACCCTTTGTTCACCCGCGAACTGACCGCCTGGCGCAAGAACGAGACGCCTCTCGACCTGCTGGAGTTGCTCCAGGAAAACTTCTTGCGCGATGAGGACGGGCCGATCCCGCCGCAAATTGCGGAATGGTGGGCGATGAATTCGGGATCGGCCGACCCGCAGCCGGCGGCAGGGAACCTGACCCGCGACCGCTGGTATGTTCCCGACCCCAGCCAGGCGCAAGACCTGGAAAAGCTGCGCGAGCGCGGGCTGCTGCGTGAGTTTGAACAGTATCGCGCCGCCCCAGGCAAGACGCTCAAAGTATTCCGCCTGGAAGCGCTGCGGGCGGGCTTCAAGAAAGCCTGGCAAGAAAAAGAGTATGCTACAATTATCACTATAGCCCAAAAGATTCCCGATGAAGCGCTGCAAGAGGATCCCAAGCTGCTGATGTGGTACGATCAAGCGCTGACCCGCGCTGATTCTGCAAACCTCCAATATAAAAAATGATAGGAGCCAACCGCGGATGTCCAATTTAAAACAAGCCAATGGCGACGATTTTCCTGACGCAGCCCAAAAACACGTCGAAGATTCAAAGCAACTGCTCTCAGCCGGGCGGTTCGATGGCGCAGGCTACCTGGCAGGCTATGTGGTTGAATGTGTGCTAAAAACCATTGCACAAATCGAGGGGCAACCGCTCCGAGGGCATGATCTGAATCAATTAAGCGGCGCTGTGCTTACGCTTCTATCCGCCCCATCTTGTGTAACCGCCCAATACATTTCTCATCCTGCCATCACCATTTTAAAATACGGTCAAGCGCCAGGCGAATGGAAAGAGACAATCCGGTACTCAGGGGAAGGCCGCATCACCGATTTGCTCGCTCAGACGTGGGTTGACGAAGCGCAGAGGTTGTACATCGAGGTAATTAGCCAGATGAAACTGGACGGAGTTATTCAATGAACACGATAACCCATATCGATCAGGCAAGGGCCGCTGTTTTGGATCTATTGATGCAGCATACGCGCAAAAAGAAAACCATCCGGCAGGCTTTACTGATCGAGGATTTGTTTGCGCGCTTGCGGGTTGTGCTTTGGGAAGATGAAAACATTCCCGATGATATAAAAGAGGCGATCCGCCGCGATCTGGTCGAGGCTGGCGGCCCGTTTGGCGCAGGGTGTGCATGGTATAACGATATTTCGCAGCCCGGCTCTATCGATCGCCTGGCGTTGGACGAGGCATGGAACAAGGCCCGCAAATTTGCCCCTAAAATCCGCATCAGCCTTCGCTACCGTCGCGGCAACTGGTTAAACCCGATGCTGGCCGCTCCCTGGGAGAAAGATAGCCATACACGGATCGTCTCTTTCTATTCTCTGAAAGGCGGCGTGGGTCGCACCACAGCGCTGGCGGCTTTCGCCATCCAGAGAGCCAGGCAGGGGGAAAAAGTGGCTGTATTAGACCTGGATCTGGATGCTCCAGGAGCGGGAACCTTGCTCAATCCAGAAGCTGGAACCATCGGCGCGCCGTGGGGCATTGTGGATTACTTGCTCGAACAGTCCGTTCTAAAAACTCCCAACTTGCGCGATTATTATTATCTTTGCAGCCGCCCAGAAATTACGCATCAAGGCACTCTGTATGTTTTTCCGGCCGGCGCCTACAATGAACACTACCTGGGAAAACTTGCCCGCGTCGACATCGAACTTTTATCAAACAGCCACACACACCCCCTGATCGCGCTGCTCGAACAAATTCGGAGTGAATTAAACCCTGATTGGCTGTTGATTGACTCGCGCGCCGGGCTTTCTGAAGTCGCCGGCCTGGGGTTGAGCGGCATCGCTCATCTCAATGTGCTGTTTGGAACCTTCTCGGAACAAAGCTGGCTTGGACTCCAACAAATTATTCAGCGTTTTGGCAAGGAACGCATCCACAATGATCAACCTCAAGTAGATTGCCTGCTGGTGCAGGCAATGACGCCTGCCAATCCAACCCTGGCCAGGCTGGCGGAGCAGGATTTCGCAAAACGGGCTGAAGATATTTTTAGGAAACTTTACTTCGTTAAAAACCCTCAAAACCCCGAGGAAGATAAGTTTTGGTACATTCGAGATATAGACAACACCGACGCGCCCCACATCCCGATTGCCATTCATTATTCGGATGCTCTGGCCTTCTTCCACTCGCTAGGAGATATCGCTGATCGTTTGGCCAGGGACGACGATTATGTAAAGTTGTCTCAACGGATTGTGGGACGTTTTAGAAAGGCGGCCTGATGCAGCCCGAAGAACGCTTGCGCGCTTTAGAGGCTTTATCCCGGATGGGCAGCGCTGGCAGGGCGGAAAGCGAACCCGTCCAGAGTTTTCCGCTGACTTATTATCCGGTCGGCGAGCATATCTTTGTGTTCGACCCGGATGTTTCTTTGATCGTTGGCGACCGCGGATCAGGGAAGAGCGAGTTGTTTCGCGCCGTCGTGCAGGAGAACTTGCTTCCTGCCATTTGGCGCGCCCTCAACCCCCACCGCGCCATCTCCCTTGACCCCGCCCAGGAGGATTGGTTGGCGGGTTATCCTTTAGGAACACAATTTGCAGATGCTTCTGGGCTGCGTCGCTTCATGCAGGATCAGCAGGCGCAGCCGGGCATCATTGCCGATTTATGGTTCGCCTATCTGACACGCGTCTGTACATCAAAAATGAGCGCCGGGCTGCTTGCCAGGTTGGAGCAACTGCATCTGCTGCCCGGAGGGGATGTAGATGGGATTTACACTCAGTTTAAGGCTTTGCGCTCTTTGCCTTTGCTGGCGCTCGATCAATTGGATGAAGAACTCAAAATCGCGAACCGCTGGTTGTTTGTCAGTTATGATGAACTAGACACCCTGGGCGCTTATGATTGGGCGGTAATGGATTGGGCCATCCGCGGCCTGATTGATTTTTGGGTTCGCTACAGCCGCCGCTGGCAGCGCATTCGGGCGAAGATTTTCATTCGCACGGATCTCTACCATCGTCACTCACAAAATTATGGCCCGGATTTGATTAAACTGACGGCCAATCGAGTGCAGTTGACCTGGAACAGGCGCAGCCTGTATGCAATGTTGATCAAGCGGGCGGCGAACTCCAGCGATCAACTGGCCGTTTATTGTCAAAACGCTGGAATCCGTTTTAGCCAGGACGCTCAACTTGGCTTAATTCCTCAACTGAGCAATGAGGAACAGGCGCGCCCATGGATCGAGCAAATGATTTGTCTTTATATGGGCGACAATATCACCAAGGGGCAAACGTTCACCTGGTTGATTGATCGCATTCAAGATGGAAAAGGGCAGGCTGCGCCGCGCCCCCTGGTGCGTTTGATCGAATTGGCCGCCGCCCAAGAGTTGGCTGCGCCAAAAGCAAGCGCAGATCATTTGTTGCACCCCACCGCTTTACGCCAGGCGTTGGATGAAGTTTCGAAAGAGCACGTCTTACAGGTAAACACGCACGAACTGCCCTGGTTGAGCGGTGCAGTGCAGCGTCTGAAAGGCGCATCCACGCCAATCGAGCGGCGCGAGGTAGAGCGCTTGCTTGAGAAAAATTGGCGCGGGAGCTGGACCCCAGGCCAAGCCGTAGATGTAAAACCACCTTTTACGAACAAAAAAGACATGGTAGATTATCTGTTGGAAATTGGTGTATTCCGCCAGCGGGGAAAAGATCAACTGGATGCGCCCGATCTGTTTTTAAGTGGATTGGGGTTAAAACGTAAGGGCGGCGTCCAGCGCAGGTCAAGCCGGGTATAAACAGGTGTCCATTGGAACAATCTTCTTTTCTTCCGCCCTCCTCTCCCTCCGGCCCGGTTGAATGCCTGGGGTTAACCTTTGACAACCAGGCCGCCCGCCGCGCCTATTTTCTGGAAATCCTGCGCCAAAAGCTGCAAGACCCCGAATTTCGCCAAACGGAGGGTTTTCCGGTGGGGTCGGACGACGATATCCTGGCTTTGTCCGACCCGCCCTATTACACCGCCTGCCCAAATCCGTTCTTGGGCGAGATGATTGAGTGGTGGAGCAAAGGGCAGGAGAACGCCCCCGGCCGGCCCTCCACCGGCGGCGGGGCTTCTTACCAGCGCGCCCCTTTCGCGGCGGATGTCAGCGAGGGCAAGAACGACCCGATCTACAACGCCCACTCGTACCATACCAAAGTCCCCCACAAAGCCATCCTGCGCTACATCCTGCACTATACTGAGCCGGGCGATGTGGTTTTCGACGGTTTCTGCGGTTCGGGGATGACTGGCGTGGCGGCGCAGTTGTGCGGGGATCGCAAAGCGATCCAGGAATTGGGGCTGACGGTGCAAGAAGGCGGCGTCATTTCTGACGAAAAGGGCCGGCCTTTTTCGCGGTTAGGCCCCCGGCATGTCATTCTTAACGACCTTTCGCCCGCCGCGACTTTTATTGCTTATAACTACAACACCCCTGTAGATATTCCTGTTTTCATGCAGCAGGCCCGCCGCATCCTGGCCGAAGTAGAGACGGAATGCGGCTGGATGTATGAGACTTTGCACTCGGATGGGCAAAAGGGGCGCATTAACTATACGGTATGGAGTGAGGTGTTTGCCTGCCCCAACTGCAGCGGAGAGATTATATTCCTGGACGAAGCCCTGGACAAACAGACCTTGAGGGTCAAAGAAGAGTTCCTCTGCCCACATTGCAGCGCCAAAGTGGGCAAACGAGGGCTGGATAAGCAGCCGGTGAGCATTTTTGACCCGCTGTTGGGCCGGATGCACGAAACGCTG
>CAIQJJ010000655.1 GCA_903872065.1 uncultured Anaerolineales bacterium
GGCTGGCGATGGATGAAGGCGTCTCGATTGAAGGGACGCGTTTCTTGAAATATTTGCAGGATCGCATGACCAAAGCCCAAACCCGCGCCCTGCTGTCTACGGCGGCGGGACGCTTTCCGGCGGCAGTCGTGCTTTTGGACCTGGCCAGTGAAATGTTGGCTGGCGCGACGATGGAAGAGATTTCGACCGTCCTTTACTACAATGTCTTGCAGTGGGCGGGCTATTCCCGCAATTTGAAGGTCGCCGCCCTGGAGCGCCGCTTCAAAAAAGATGGTCGTTATGAAGAGTTCACCGCCCGCATCCGGGCTGATCTGGGGGTGGAGTGGCGCGAGGTGCAAAACGATCCCCTGGCGATTGACAGCTTAATTCCCGAAATTGCCCACGCCATGTACCCCGCCTGGTTCAAGAGCGCCAGCGCGTTTAGCACAGAGGCCGCCGACTTTGTGCGCTTCGAGAATGAGCGGGTGAGGGAAATGATTGAGATTGTGCGTGAGGCGACCGGCAAGCAGTACATCATTTTCATCATTGATGAGGTCGGCCAATACGTCAGCTCACGGCCAAGCCTCATCTTAAACCTGGACGGCCTGGCCAAGAACTTGAAGAATATCGGCGACGGCAGAGTGTGGATTATGGCCACCGCCCAGCAAACTCTGACCGAAGACGATCCGCGCGCCTCGCTGAACAGCCCGGAACTGTATAAGCTCAAAGACCGCTTCCCCATCCAAATTGACCTGGAATCGAGCGACATCCGCGAGATTTGCTACCGCCGTTTGTTGGGCAAATCGCCGGGCGGAGAATATACGCTCGGCGCGTTGTTTGAGAAGCACGGCCAGGAACTGCGCTTTAACACCCGGCTGCAAGACGCCAGGTATTATGACGCCGACTTCGACAAAACCACTTTTGTCAACCTGTACCCTTTCTTGCCGGCGCATTTCGATATTTTGCTGCACCTGTTGGGCGCGCTGGCCAAATCCACCGGCGGGATCGGGCTGCGTTCAGCGATCAAGGTGATCCAGGATATCCTGATCGAAGGGGCGGATGGACAGCCGCCGGTAGCCAACCAGGAAGTCGGATGGCTGGCGACAACCGTCACGCTGTACGATTCGCTGGAAAAGGATATCCGCCGCGCCGCGCCTTCGATCCACGAGGCGGTAGGCAAAGCCCTGATCCGTTTCCCCGATTCGCCCATCCACCAGGAGGTTGCCAAAACGGTGGCCGTGCTGCAAATTTTGGGCAATATGCCGGTCACAGTGTCCAATGTAGCCAGCCTGACTCACCCGGCCATAGACGCCGCCTCTCGCTGCGATCGGATCGAAGCGGCCGTCAAGGCGCTGATCAGCGATGGCTTTGTGCCTTTTGGCGAGAAAGATGGCAACCTGTGCTTCTTCAGCGAAAAAATCAATGAGATTGATCAGGAGCGCGCCGCGATTCCACTGCGATCCATTGAAGCCCGGCGCATTCAAAATGAAGCGCTGCGCGAAGTCTTTAGCCCGCTGCCTGCCACCCGCCTGCATGGCACATTATCGGTCACAACAGGGTTAAAAGTGACCTCTGGGGGTATGGTTTCCAGCCTGGCCGGCGAGAAAGAAACCATTCAAA
>CAIQJJ010000656.1 GCA_903872065.1 uncultured Anaerolineales bacterium
CCGTCGAAATCTCGCAGATCGCCGGCTGGGGCGTGGTGGTGGGGGTGAAGGTGGGGATTTTATTTCCCACTGGTAACAGGGTCGGGGAAATTTGGACCCGGGTAACGGTCGCCAGGATTTCACCCGGTGAAACCGTTGCCGGTGGCCTGGTCGCCGGTGGGGGAGTGGGGGGTGTCGTTTGCAGAGTGCAAGCCAGCGCGCCCAGGATAAGCGCCAGGATGACCAGGTAAAGCGGTTTCATGGTCTCACCTCGAATAATTGGGTAATCAGTTCAGTGAGTTCTTGCCAATCGGTATCACCAGGCTTAACGGGGAGTAGGCAGGTATGGCATACCCAAGAGTCTTGTTGCAAAATACCCGCTCCCCATGCTGCCTTGCGCGCCGCGTCCTCTGTGCTTTTGGCCTGCGAGTGACAGCCGCAATACTGGCAAGTGAAAAAATATTCCGTTCGAGTTCTGTGTTGAATCATTGCTACCTCTCACGGCCAGCCGCCAGGCTGCCGTCATAAAAATTTCGTCGCCACGTTGACCAGGGCGATCAGGGCCACGGCCAGCGCCGCCAGGCTGAAACAGCCCATGCCCGGCCCGCTCGGTAAACGTTCGATGCGCGCCGCCTGGGGAACGTCCGCCGGGTAGACCCGCGCCGCCTCACCTTCGGCCAGGGCCTGCAGGGCCCACAGTTCGGCCTGCTCCACCTCGGTCAGGTGAACGTCCACAGGGGGGCGCGTGCCCGGGAAATTCTCGGCCCACCAGGTTTGATAAGCGGGGGAATCGGCAGGGGGAATGTGATTCACGCCGCCCCCGTGAAGCTGCGCCCACGCCTCGGAATGTTCGCGGGGGTCTGCGCCAGGGTCAAAAATCAAAATTGGCCCGCTCATAAGCCGCCCCCAATCAGGATGACCGCCAGGGTCAGCGTGATGATCACCAGGGCGGCCAAAAAGCCAGGGTCTCCCCGCCAGGCGATCTGGTGAGCCGCGTCGCGGATGATCCCCGCGCAACGGTCGCAATGTTGATCGCTGCCGGTCTCGCCAGGCTGAAACGGGCGGTAACAGGTTTGACAAAGTCTGTCGTTCATGGCATCCCCCTACACATTCCGCCAGGTATTACGCCATTCCAGCCAGGTGATAAACGCCAGCGCCCACAGCAGCGCCAGCGCCAGGCTGAAAAACGGTTGATTGACCAGGATACCCCAAAACAGGGCGATCACGGTCAGGATAGAGTGGGCTGTAAAAGTCCGATCAGCCAACATGATAAACCTCCAATCGGTTACAATTGGGGGCGGTGGTTCGCAAACAGCCGCCCCTTACGGGCGTGGGTTGGTGGTACAACCCACGCCCCACGGTTTTTTTACGCCTCGGGGGCGTCATCCAGTTCGGCGGTTTCCTCAGCCTCGGCTTCATCGCCGGTAGTAAATTCCAGAAAATGAGCCGTATCGGAATAGATCAGCGCCGTTCGGCATCCCGTCAGGCTGCTCAATTCATCGGTCAATTGCATTAGCCATTCGCCCATCGCCGCCGCTCGGAGCGTGGTAGCACGGTTGGGGTCAATGTCCGCATGGGGGGCAATGACGCCCGAAAAGTCGGGTAGGTAAATTTGCTGCTGCATTACGCATCCTCTACTTTCACGCCAGGAAACGCCTTCTCAAAACTCACGCGCCGCTCTGACAGGCGCTCCCAAAGCTCCTGGGCCTCTTGCAGTGAGACGGGGGTCAGGTGGTCGCGTTCGCCCGTCCAACGGGTGAGCGTCACGGTGAAATACCCGCCGTTTTTGCTGCGATACAAAAACTCATTGCGCCCGCCGCGCTCGAAATTCGAGCCGTCCCAAAAGTCATCCCCGGCCAGCAGAGTCGCCGTCTTCACGGAATAGCGCCTGCCGCCGATTACCTCGCTCATGTTTTCGGGGGGGTTCATGGTTTTACTCCATCGGTTTTGAATAAGCCGGGAAACTGCTTCTCGGCCCGCTTGATCGCCTGGTTCAAGTCGCGCCGTCCTAGTGGGGTAGAGGCCTCGCCGCTTGCCAGGGATGACTCAAGGATGATCAAAAATGTCAGGTCTGAAAAGGGTTTCTTAAGTTCTTTGGGTAGCGCATCACTGATCAGCGCCTCCAGCGCTTGCCGCACATGCGTAACCTCGGTCAGCAGGGCCTTGTCATCGGTTTTAGGCATAACGCACTCCTTTTGCATGTCCTAGTTTTTCCGCAACAGCGCGCTGAACTTTTTGGGATAGCGCCGCCGCGTTCGGTTGATCGCAGTGACTGCCGCGCCTTGCTGGACTTGCCACAGCTCAGCCGCAAAAACCGCGTCTTTGAGAACGTTCAGATCCATGGTCAATTCGTCTTCGATCCCCTTCGCCATGACCATCGCCTCAAAAATCTCCTGGTCGCTCTCGCCACCGGCTTTGTAAGCCTTGGCCAATTTCCTTTGGTCTTTTTCAAGACCCTTGATTTTCGTCTCCAGCAGTTGGATCGCTGCCTCACCCTGCCTCACCACTTCGCTAATCAAAATTTTTTTCGGCATAGCCATCTCCCGTTCCAACGCCCTACGGTGTAGGGTTGATGCGCCAACAGCCCCTAAAGTGTTTGTGGCCTCTAATCGCCCGCTTCTGACAGTATTTCAGTCCGCGCTATCCTCTGCAAGCGCTTTGGGCAAGTAGGCTATACAGTGACGGGTCATCATGTCACGTTGTCAAAGTACCAGGTCGGGCGGTTAAAGCACTTCACCCGCTGCCCTAAGCGAGGGTAAGCGGGTGAAGGTGTACGGCTATATACCACAGGGGTATAGCCCATCTGGTATAATAGCGCCAGCCCTCAAGCCGCTTTGTTCGGCTTTGGGGTCAGGGCCGCGCAGGTGTTAGTAGCACCTGCGCGGCCCGTTTTTATTCGTTTGCATCATGGTACACCCCAATCTTAAAAAAGTCAAGCAAAAGGCAAAAATTCCATCAGGAACGATTTTCAGAGTCAAAAGACAGGTGTAGAGATAAATTTATCGTTAGTGACTAAATAAACCATTGTGCGCCGCCTCTGTGGTCATACGCATAGCGTCAAAACATACTACCAGAAACGCTAATATCATAACACCCCACAAAAGCGCATGTCCACCTACACCCACAATACCCCCGCTTGCCACTGGTACGGGCGTAGGGGCATTTTTACCGTCATAATGAATTTTGGCATTTGGAGAAATCCACAATCGCCCCTAAAACGCTCCTATAGGATTTTAGACGTGTAAAAAACCGCATCGGAAAAACCACGCTTTTCACCCCTGTATCCCCTGCCCCTTGGCCAGCATCGCCAGCCGTAAAGATGGGCGCCCATCGCCGCGCCCCCGGCCGCCATCGCCTGATCGGGCGATCTCACCTGGTAGCCAGCCTGCGCGCCGCCTGGTGATGGGCGGGGAGGAGTGAGAAGAGGCCCCGCCCATCACGCCGGCGTTATCGCCGGAAAAACGGGTTTTGCGCCCGCTTTTCACCAATTACAGACCGATTCACGGTCATTTCATCGGCCTGGGGCGCGGGCAGGGGAGAAGCGCCTGCCCGCGCCCCGCCGCCCGTTTTTTTTAACGCGCTCATCGGGGAGTTTCTCTCGCGTCAACCCCATCGCCCGCTATTGCAGTTCGACCAAAACATTTTTGGGGGTGGGGGGGTGGATCATGCGCCCATCATGGCCCGCCGCGCTTGACGATCAGGTACGCCGCATCCCCTGAAAATCTTGGGATGCTGCTCCTCGATGACCTCCAAAATCTCATGAGCGGTGCGCGGCAGGTCGCCTAGCCAGGCGAGGTGATACGCGGTCGAGGGGAGTCCCACGAAAAACCCTGGGCCAATTTGAAATTGGGTATACAGAGTGTGGGCAAGTTGATCGGCCTTGACCAGGCGTAAGCCGATCTGGAACATTTGCCCGAACACCTTGATTTCATCCGCCAGGATTTGCTCGAAATCTTTGACGTTGTCTGCGCTGCGGGTGATCGCCGCCTGGTATCGAACCTGGTAGAGTTCGGCCCGCAATACCTCGGCCTGTTTCATCGCCGCATCAACCGCCACGCGGCCCGCCTCAATGCGCTGCCGCCCCTGGTAAATTTCTTCGCTCAACGTTTTCGGGTCTTTGCCCGCCAGCACGCTCTCACCAAGCGCCTTCAACTTTTCGGGCAAGACCACTTCCGCCGCGGCGATCTCCGTCCGCATCTGGTCAACCCGCTGCGCCAGCTCGTCAAGTTGGGCCTGTTTTTTTAGTACGTCCGTTTCGTTCATGCCTTCACCTCTGCGCCGCGGCGAATCTCCGCCAGCGCACTCTGAAAAATCTTCTGTCGCGCCGTGAGCCGCCGTATCTTCTGCGCGGCATCCAGCGCTTTGAGATAACCGTCAATGTCCACCAGTGCGGCCCGTAGGGTAGCGAAGGTCTCGGCCAGGTGATCGGCTATGGCATCCACCGCCGATTGACCGCGCTGCATGGCGGCCCGCTGCCGCTCCTCGAGCATCGCCCGTTCCACGTCCACCAGGATGACCACTTGCACATCCAACAGGGCCGCATCACGCCGGCATTTTTCAATCGCCTGCCGCTCGGTTTCGATCCGCGCCAGGCGCTTTTGCAGTTCGTCATACTGCCGGTGTGACCCGCGCCCGGCCAGGAAGGCCGCGCCGATTTTTTTGCGGATGTCTGCGCTTTCCAGTTCCAGCCGTTCGATCTCGGCCTGGTGGCCGGCGATCTCGGCTTCGTTGGCCCGCTTGCGCTGCTGTATGTCATCCATTGCCCGCCGCCATTTCTACGCGGAAAATAGCCGCGCGCAATTGACCGGCCAGTGTGTTGGCCTCGTCCATCAGCAGGTGTAAAACGGTCAGCCGCTCGATCCGCGCCTGAACCGCCTCGGCCAGGGGCGCGGGGTCTTCGCCCGCCAGCAGCGCCGCTTGCAGTTCGGCCTGCTGGGCGCGCCGCTCGGTTTCGACCGCGGCGATCTCGGTCTGGATCCGCGCAATGGTGGAGTCCAACGTCAATATTTTTTCGTTGTCGGTCATGGTCGCCCCTCCTGGGTCGCCCATGTAATATCTGTGCGCCCCATCGCCTTTAGCAGCGCCTCGGCCAGTTCCCGCGGCATGTCCCCTGGAAATTGGTGTTCGCACCGTGTAACCCCACGCACCGCGCCCTCAGTCCGAATTTGGCGTATGCTGCGCTGCATTGTCTCACCAACGTTATGCACCTCAGAGACGGCCCTAAAAAGGGCGTCTACCTCGGCCTGGGGGATCGCCTGGGGCGTCGGTGTGAGCATCTCGATAGCATCAATCCGTTCGACCCCCGCTTGACCCGTCAGGATGGTCAAAAAGCGTTCTCCAAGTTGCTCCAGGTCTTGGGCATCCATCTCGGCCTGCGCCTGGTAAGCCGCGGGGGGAAGTGTGTTGCCGCGGGCGTCTGCGCCCTCCTGGAAATGGGTATAGGTGATGCGGTATTTCATGTTCCCTCCTGGTTTATCCGATTGACGATCTCGGCCTGCCCCACGCCGGCGTTTTCCGCCCCCTCAACACGGGTATGAAGCCGGCGCGCCCGCGTTTCGTTGTCCATCGCATTGTGAAGGGTGTTCACGTTGCCGTTGAAATTTTCAACCTCCGCCTGGGGTAAGGCGCGCGGCGTGGGCGATAAAATCTTAATCCCGGTCACGTCCACCTTTGACCGGACATCCACCAGAGTCAGCAGGAAGCGCTGCAAAAGTTGGGTTGTGTCTTTCGCCTCTATTACCGTCTCGCTGCGGTGACTGCCGGTCTTGTGATCAATTTGATATTTCATTACGAACCTCCAAAAACTTCAATGTCAAAATAACGTCTTGTCTAATCGGCCCGCTCAACGCGGCCCGTCATGCGCTCGATTGGATCGCCCGCCGGCGGGGGCGCTCGATTGCGCTGCGTTCCACCCGGACAGCCCGCGTTCACCCATCGCCGCCAGGTGTCCGGGTCGAAATTAAAACCCATCGCATCCAGCCAGGCGCGGCCCGTGGTGTTCAACCACCGCCGCGCGGATCCGCTTTGGTGGGCGTCCATCACGGCCCGCCGCACCACCATCAGGGCCAGGTAAAGCAAAGGGTCAATTTCTTCGGGGGTTGTCATGGCTGCTCATTCAGCGCGGCGAAAATGGCGTCATGTTCGGCCCGCAAGCGCTGCGCCGCCTGGTGATCGCCGCGCTCCGCCGCCTGCCTTGCCGCCAAAGCCAGCGCCAGGGCCTGGTCAAGCTGGGGGTTCAATTCGGCCAGCCGTGCATTTTCAAGCGGGGGGATGTTCACGATTAAAACCTTTCTACCAGAGGCGCAAGGCTGTACAGTAGTATCAGACTGTTTACCAGGGGCGCAAGGCTGTAGAGTAGTATCAGACTGTCTACCAGGGACGCAAGGGCGTAGAGTAGTATCAGACTGTCTACCAGGGACGCAAGGGCGTAGGGTAGTATCAGACTGTCTACCAGGGACGCAAGGGCGTAGAGTAGTATCAGACTGTCTACCAGGGACGCAAGGGCGTAGGGTAGTATCAGACTGTCTACCAGGAAAAGCGATTCCGCATGCGTTCATAGCAAAAATCTGGGGGGGGTGTAACAGGTGTAACGCGGGTGTAAACATCTTTTTAACTGCTTTCCTATGAAGGAAAATCACGCCTGTTACACCTGTTACACCTGTTACACCGAATAATCTATTTAAAAATTTTGAATATATTAAGGGTGTGGTTGCAAGCCGTAACGTTTTTTTTAGAAAAATCTCTATGCAAATGGGCGTAACAGGTGTAACAGGCGTAACACGGTGTAACATTTTTAAACCTCACGGGGATAACTTACCTTGCGGCGAATCCCGTAATAGCCGCGCTCTGTGCCTTTTCCGCTGCGCTTGACCGTAGGCCTCAACCCAAGACTCCTCAGCGCCTCGGCCATCTTGTTGTAGTCCGTTTCAAGGCCAACCCGCAAATTCCCATGCGCCGGGTCTTTGAGTATCTCCAAAATTTCGCGGGATGTCTGAAAATTTTCACCCGTGGGGTCAATTTCAAACAGCGCCTTGATCGCCTCAGTGGTGGCGTCCAACACCTGGTAGGTGTCGTTGATCTCGTTCACAGTCTCAAGTTCGTCCGGTTGCAGCTCCCACGGTTCACCGCGCCGATAAAGCGCCAGGGCTTGACTCCAGATTTGCTCCGGCCTGAGGCATGCCACATAGCCGCGCCAGTCAATGTCGGTGATATGGGCAATCATGAACCGCGTGTGACCGGTGGTATCGTTCAAAATCCCCCCTCCCCCATTGTTGAAACTGGCAATGAACGAACACATCGAAAAACCGGTTTCGTCATTGCGCCCAAACGGTTTGCGCTCCTTGACGTGTTGCAAGGTCAAGAAATCTTTAAGCGCCTCGCGGTCTTTCCTGCGGGTCACGTGTCCAATTTCGCCAATATGCCACAGCCAGGTGGATAACAACCTCAGACGGTGATCTTTACTATCGGGTTCAATTCCGCCGTCGTAAAAATAGCGGTGGTTTGGCCCAACCAGCCATTTCGCAAATGCGCTCTTTCCAATGGCCTGCGGCCCATCCAGAACCAACACCCGCGTTCTAACGTTGTCTTGCAAAACCTTCGCCACAGCGCCGATCAAAAAGCGCTTGAGCAGCTTGGGGAAGGCGCCGCTTTCATCGCTGAAAAAACTGGCAAGCTGGGCAATCGAGTCCATTCCATCCCACGCCGGAAGGGTCGCCAGGTAATCCCGAATCGGGTGGTAGCGCTTTTTCGCGGCGTAGGTTCGGTACGCGTCTTCCATTGCGGTCATGTCATCGAAACCACAATCCCGCGCCACTGTGCGAATTTCCGCTTCAAGGTTGTCGGAAATGTCGGCCCCGTTTACCTCCAGAGTGCGGGTGCAATCGTTCCAGCGAAACGCATACCCCTTTGCACGCAAAAAGGCCACGTACTGACCGGATGATGTTCTGAGGTTATGCCGCGCCTCACGGATAACGGCCACAAACTGAGTCTTGGGGATGATCCCCTTTTGAGAAATCCTCTCCGCCCACTCTTGCTGCACCAAAACAGATTCCTTGCACAGCAGCGCGGCAAAGTTTTCAATCGTCCGGTGGCGATCCTCAGGGGTTGCGCGCACACAAGCCATAAACGCGGCGTCTAAGTCGCCGCGCCCCTTCGCCTGGTCTTCGGCCTCGGTCGCCAGTGGTGCGGGGGCATCCGGCCCGGCCTCGAGCGGGGTCGCCGGGCTGCCGGTGGCCTGGGGCGCGGTAAAGTTTTCGGGGGGAGGTGGATTGTACGCGCGCTTCTTGCCGTACCCCATTTGATATAACGCCAGCGCCGCCGCCGCGTAATTGTCGCTATGCTGTAAATGTGTGTATAGGCTAAATTTGTCGTATAGTTTCGCCTGCTCGACCTCGCCGCCTGAGGGCGAAAAACACCAAAAATGCCTATCATCCCCCACCGCCGATATTCCCCGCTCTTTTCCTGGTCGCCGCCAGCGTTCCTGGGTAACACCCTTCCCGTTCACCCGGCTATTTACGAAATTCCAGCCCGCCGGTAATACATCGCCCCAACCAACCCGCGCCGCGTAATCGTCGCCAGGTCGCACAATCCAGTCTGGATCGTCTGAAGGCTGCGCGGCCTGGTCAGGCTGCGGAGGTCTCTCTATCGGTTTTTCGGGTGGTAGCAATGGGATGAAAATTTCGAGGGTGAAAGTCAAGTCAAGGTCGCACTTAAGGAATTTCGCCGTTCGTTCTTCCACCGTTCGCACAGCATACCGGGGCTTGCCGTTGATCGCCCCTGGTACACGCAATATCCGCGCTAAATCCGCTGCGCCCGTATCCGCGCCAATCCAATCCACAAAGCGATCCAGAATTGACGCAATCTCCGCTCTGTTTTCATCGGTGATCATGACAGGGTCTTGCAGTAGCCAGTAGCAGTGATAGCCCCCGCCTGTGAAAATGATCACACTGGGGAGAATATCTAACCCCTGAATTGCCTCCCATGCGGCCTGTAGTTGGGCGTCTAACGTTTCGCCATCAAAGGTCTTGGCGTCAAAATCGCCGTAAAGGGCATTCATCGCGCAAACAGTCCCATTGCTGCTGCGCTCCCCCGCGCCGCCAGCCTCGAAGGTCGGATTGACCCCGAAATATACATCCGTGTTGGAGCCTAAGCGTAAAAAGCGGGGCAAGTCCTGGGTTGAGACCCATTGCACCCGGTAGGGGTCAACTCTGCAAAAATACCCGCTCCTCCCGCCGCGCCATAAATAGGCCAGGAAAGCGCGCGTCTTGTCGGTCAGTTGTAAATATTGCGTCTCACTCATAACCGCCCCCCAATGAACAATTTTGCTTGATATAGGCCAGTTTTGGCCCTTTTTGATGTGTTTTTGGTATAATTCGTTTCAGACATTCGAAATCCGTCCTTTCGGGTGTCGCCCCGTCCCATCGCCCGCTCTCGTAAAGCGGGCCTTTTTTTTGGTTCGGGGATGATCAAACACTATTGCGGTATCCTACCGCCGCCATCGTTTTTTTGTAGGTGGTGGTTGCCGAAATCATACCCCCTGCCGCGGGCATGCTCAACAAGGTTTTGCGAAATAATTACCCGATTTTAAAAATCAAAAATCGGCATCATCATGATACCGATTTCTAGGGGGGTAAATTGGTATTTACCAGGGTAAATTATCTCATTCGCCAGCCAACCCACCGCCAGCGCCGCTTGAGACGCGAACGGTAGGTATTGCGAACCATATCCAGGGTCACCTCCCCCCTGCCGGTCATTGTATACGCGTGCGCCACTTGCTGATAACTAAACCGCGGGTTTTTTGCCTTGCACGTCACAATAAACTCGGCCAGGTCATCCACGCCAGATGATCGCGGGTCGTCGCGCCTTCGCCCGTCGCCCACTGGCATCATAGGCTGCCGCTCGGCCAGGCGCGGATCCACTCCCGGCCCGCCCTCTACCGCCCGCTTGATCGCCTCGAGGGCATCATTTCGCCCTTCTACCAGCGCCGCATCCCGCGCCAATTGAGCCGCCCATAACGCCGCCCCCAATTCCCTCAGCCCATCGCCGTTGACGTGTAGAGCGCCGTCCTCCTCCACATGCCCAACAGCAAGCATGGCGCTATGCCACGCGCCCTTATCCAGTTTTAGTTTTACGTTGCCCCGTTCCAAAACGCCATAGTTTTTCTTGTTTTCGTCCATCGCACCTCCTGAGTGCATGGTACAATAGCCCTACCTATCCCCAACTCTAGCCTCTCCGCCCGTCTCAACCGGGCGGTTTGGTTTTAAATCTAGCGCCGTAATCATACCACCCCGCGCCATCTCCCCTACCCTACACGTTTTCATCCCGGTCTACCACGCTCTGATATTTCTCGGCCAGGTCTGCGTCGGTTTGGCGTGCATACCGTGAGACCAGGCTAATATCACTGTGACCCAACAGGCGCGAAATACTCACCACATCTACCCCCGCTTGAAGCTGCGCCAGGGTAAACCCGCGCCTGAAATCGTGTAACCCTGGGGCGTCTACCTCGGCATCTTTGGCCCGCCGCTGAACGATTTCACGCAGCGCCCAATAACTAATCCGGTCGCCCGCCTGGGTACAAAACAGCCCCCCCTTATCATCCCCCCGCTGCCCAAGCCATTTACGCAGCGCCCGCCGCGTGGCCTTGCCAAAAAAAACCATGCGCGTCTTTCGCCCCTTGCCGCGCCTGACCAGCAGAGACGCGTCTGCCAGGTTCAAATCGGCCAGGTCGAAACCGCAAAGCTCGCTCGCTCTGACCCCCG
This sequence comes from uncultured Anaerolineales bacterium, assembly GCA_903872065.1. Lineage (GTDB taxonomy): Bacteria > Chloroflexota > Anaerolineae > Anaerolineales > UBA4823 > CAIQJJ01. Next base: position 10,737 of record CAIQJJ010000656.1, read on the forward strand.
TATCCAGCAAAACACGGAGAATCGCCCCATCGCGCAATCCGTGAAAATCCTTGCCGCACGCCCCCAACAGCTTTTCAAAATCGTCTTTTGCGATAGGTTCTAAGGGGTCAGTTGGGGGTCGTTTGACTTTTACCTTGCGGATTGCCGGCGTGTAATCGCCGTCTGTCTCCCGCGCCCAGAACATCATCATCGCCTTAATGCTTCGATAAGCGCAGTGAACGCCGCCCTCATTGCGCCGCTCGGCCAGGTCTAACAGGTATTTGCGGATTAAATCAGCCGTTACCGCCCCCAATGTTGATACCCCCTCCCCCTCTACCCACTTACAGAAGTGGTCCAACTCACTGCGGTAAAAGCGCTCAGTGCGGGGGGATAGTTGGCGGGTATGCACATCGCGGACAAACGTATTGACCGCCTCAGCCAGAGTCACTTGGATAACGGAGTCTCGCTGCATTACAATTCCTCGTTTTCTGTCACAATGGATACAATATCCACCACTCAACACTATGGTTAGAGTAGTTATGGCACATCCCCCATTATACAGGTAACTTGAAATCAGTTGTAGGTGTACGCCTACCGGGGGTTCGAATCCCTCTCACTCCGCTGCTTGAGACTGCTTCCCCTGGCGTGAAGCAGTCTTTTCTTTAAGACAGAGGCGCTTCGACAAGCTCAGCGCGCCTGATGGGAGGCATTCAGGCATCCAGGCATCCAGGCATCCTGAGCTTGCCGAAGGATTGCCGAAGGATTGTCGAAGGGTTGCTGAAGGACGGTAGAAGGACATGGCTTCATGCGAGTGCTATGAATCAGGAGAGCCGGGCCCACCAAGCCCGGCTCTCTTTCAAGGAGGAGAAGAAGGAGAAACGCCCGCAAACTGTCGTTGTTTAGCTTGTCTCTATCTTACCAAATGCAAGCATATCTTGCTTGACGTTTGCCCTACAATTGCCCCACGTTTGCCCGTCGTTTTGCAGTTTCGATCAACTTTCGCTCGTCTTTTTGGGACTTTATCATCAACAGCATCCGAGTCCTGATAATCGCGCGCCGGCAAACCGGCCATGAATACCCGAACGGAATCCACCCGGCTCAGGCGGTCTACCCGCCGGCGCGCCGCTCCGTGGCTCCTGGGGGCGAGGCGTCAGCCGAACCGAGTCACAGCGGCTAAAAGCCTGGACTCCAGGGCGGTTATTTCTTGGAAGACCTCGCCTGGCGCTTGTGCAAACCGATGGCTTGCAGGACAGGCATGACAAACAAGAACCCTGTGTGAGGCTTCTCCAGATCGCCAATGACCTCCTGGGCGGCGGCGATCATCCGATCCACCACCTCCTGTCCATCCACCACCGAAAACAGAGTGCGATGGTGTTCTTCTTCGTTGTCCTCCAACAAATCCTGCAAGCTGGGCATCAGCGGCAGGTCTTCGCGCAGGATGGCGCGGCGCACATGCCCCAGGCCAGTGCTGGGCAAAATGGTGATGCCGGTCGCGCCAGCCGCCTCCCAGGCGTTAAGAATCTCCGGGCATCTCTCCACTTCGTTGACGATTAAGACCACTACATAGTTCATGCTTAAACTCCTGCCGATTCAGATTTTTGATTGCGATGCGCCTGGCTCTTGGGGAAAAGGGCGCGCAGCCAAAGCGGGGTCAAGAGGGTGGTCAAGATGACGATCCCCACCACCGCCGAAAAAGTGCTTTGTTGAATCAGTCCTTGCTCCATACCCACTGCAGCCACAATCAAGCCCACCTCGCCGCGCGAGATCATGCCCACGCCCAATTGAAGCGCCTCACGGGGTGCCAGGCCGCCCAACCGCGCTCCCCAGCCAGCGCCCAGCACCTTGCTGATCACCGCCACGATCAGCATTACGATCATCAACCAGCCGGTTTCGCCGCTGATCTGGCGCGCGTCGGTGGACAGGCCGATATTGATGAAAAACACCGGCACAAAAATCCCGTAGGCGATCACCCCCATTCCGCTGTGGATGCGTTCGCGTTCGCTGGTATGGCCCAGCCACAGGCCGGCCAGGAATGCGCCGGTGATGGCCGCCATTTGCCCGACCACCTCGGCCAGCCAGCCGTACAAAAGGATGATCACAAATACAAAGGCGATCACCCCCTGGCTAATCGGCGAGTTCGCCAGGCGGTGGATCAGGCGAGGAAAGACCCACCAGCCGATCAGCGAGGCGATCCCCAAGAAGAAGGCCATTTGGAGCGCCGCCGCCAGGACGCTCCACAAGCCGGCCCCGGCCTCAGGCTGCATCAGGGCGGTGAAAATGGACAAGCCTAGCAAGGCCAGGATATCATCGAATACCGCCGCTCCGAGCAGGCCGATCCCGACCCGGCTGCGGATGACCTTGAGTTCCATCAAAGTCTGCGCTGAGATGCTGACGCTGGTCGCGGCCAGGATCAGGCCAATGTAAATGGCGGATTGCAGGCTCATCGGAAAGAACAAGCCGGCTCCCGTCCCCAAGAGCAGCGGGAAAAGCACGCCCAGCGAGCCGGCCAGCATCGCCACCTTGCTCGAATGCAGCAGATCGGAGAAGTGCAAATCCAGCCCGGCCAGGAACATGAGCAGCAAGACGCCGATCTCCGCCATCTCGTAAATGACCTCTGGCAGGTGGGTGTCGCTAAAATAGGGCAGGTGGACAAGGTTGAGCGCCGACGGCCCTAAGAGCAGACCGACCAGCAGTTCGCCCAGCACCGCCGGCTGTCCGAGGCGATAACTCAGATAGCCGCCCAACTTGGCGGCGCTGATGATGATGGACAGGATCAGCGCAAGCTGAAGAAAAGGCGTCATGGAACTTTATTCCTCTCTGCGGGGCGCGATAAAAGGTCTCTCACGGCTGCCGCCGCCTCAGCCTGGCACAAAGTGGTCACTTTGTCGCCGGTCAGCAAGACGGTGTCGCCGCGCGGGATGATGATTTCCTTGCCGCGTTGAATGGTGACGAGAAGCGCTGAACGCGGCAGGCCCAGTTCGACCACCGCCTTGCCCACCGCCTGGGCCTGCGTTGGGATGGTCAGTTCGACAAATTGGGTTGTGTCCCGCGCATTGGGTTCTAAAGGTTGGTAGCCAACGCCCAATTGGGCGTCCACTTCGGCGGACATTTTCTCGAACACGTCATCTGAGATCACCCCGTCCTGCCGTAGGCCCATCAGCGCGCTGCGCCGGGCGCGCTGCACCTCGCGCCAGGCGGTGTCCAATTCCTCCGACTGGATCAGCGGTTCAGCCCGCAAAATGGAACGCACCTGATCGGTCAGTTGAGCGATTTGCAGGCCCAGGTCGTGCTTCAAGGTCTCCCAGGTATGCGACGAGATCAGGCCCTCGCGGTGGCGGCGATCCAGGTGGGCGTCGGCGGCGCGCAGCGAGGTCAGGCGGGCATGCTGCAGTTCATATTCCACCTGCGGGGCGCTGCGGGTGATAATCCCTAAGCGCTGGATCAAAAAGCGCATGGTGGTGCTTTGCACCAGCAAGGTGAACAGCACCACGCCAAAAGCCATGATGCGCAGCAGTTCGCGCTCGCTGCCCAGGCTGGCCGGCAGGCTGAGCGCCAGCGCCAGGCTGATCGCGCCGCGCAGCCCGCCCCAGCTCACCACATGCTGCCAGGAAAGGGGGATTTTTTCATTCTTACGGTTCGACCACCACAGCAGGGGGTAGACCACCGCCGCCCGCGCCGCCAGAACCGCCAGGATCGCCCACAAGACAGGCTGCCAGGCGGCAAGCAGGGCGGGGATATTGACATCCAGGCCGATCAGCAGAAAGACCAGCGAGTTGGCCAGGAAGGCCATCGTCTCCCAAAAATTGAAAAGCACAATCCGGGTGGTCGGGCTCATCCCTTGATGGCCGATATTGCCATTCACCAGGCCGGCGGCGACCACCGCCAGCACCCCGCTGAAATGGAACTGCTCGGCCACTAAGTAAGCGCCAAAAGCCAGCACAGTGGTTAAGGTGGTCTCGATCAGGTAATCGTCTACGCGGGCGATCAAGCGCGCAATCATCCAGCCCAGCCCCAGGCCGATCAGTGTACCGCCGGCAGATACCACAACAAAATTCGCCGCGCTTTCCAGGGCATTAAAACGCCCGGTCAGGGCGACGGTCAGCATCAAATTGAACAGCACGATGGCGGTGCCGTCGTTGAGCAAACTCTCCCCCTCGATCAGCGTCGCCAGGCGCTTGGGCGCGCCCAGGGCGCGAAAGAGCGCCACCACTGCCACGGGGTCGGTGGCGGCAATCAGCGCGCCGAACACCAGGGCCAACGGCGCGGGCAGCACGCCGCCCAGCGTGAGGATGCCGCCCACGATCAGCATGGTTAATAAGACGCCCGGCGCCGCCAGCAGCAAAATGCCGGCCAGGTTGCGCTGCAATTCGGCCAGGTTGAGATGAAAGGCGGCCTCGAAGACCAAAGGCGGGACAAACAGGGCCAGGATCAGTTCAGGCGTTAAGTCAATCTGCACGGGGGATTGGAAGGTGATCAGCAGGCCCACAACCACCAACGCCACCGTGTAGGGGATGCGCAGACGGTGAACTGCCATCGCCACCAGGGAGGCGATCAAGAGCAGTTCGATAATCAGGGTTTCGGTGTTAAGAAATTGTTCCATCTGAATCACAACCCGGCTGCGCCCAAACGGCGATCGGTCTGTTGGAAGAAAGGCCTCACTTTTGCGCTCCCAGGGTGGAAGCGTTTAATTCCAGCACCGGCTCGATCTGAACCTGCCGCGGCTCGAGGGGGCGGCCGGCGATCTGCGCCAGCAGCATTTGCGCCATCTGGCGGGCGATCTGGTAGACGGGCTGGTTGACGGTGGTCAGCGGGGGATGGGTATGCTCAAAGCCAATCACGCCGTCGAAGCCGGTCACGGCCAGGTTTTTCCCCACCACGCAGCCCATCTCGTGGGCGGCGTGCAGCACGCCCATGGCAGTGATGTCATCCACGCAGGCGACGGCGTCTGGCGGGACGGGGCGGTTCAGCAGCGCTTGGGCGGCGCGGTAGCCCCCTTCGGGGGTGAGGTCGCCTTCCACCACGAGCGCCGCGTCGAGCGCCAGGCCCAAGGCGGCCAGGCCATCCTGGTAGCCCTGGAAGCGTTCAGTTTGGATCACCAGGTCCGCCGCGGCGCCCACGTAGGCAATGCGCCGCCGCCCCAGGCTGTACAAATGCTCGACCAGGGCGCGGAACCAGCGCCGCCCATCCACCTCTACCGAGGGATATTCCAGCGGGTCGAGCGAGCGCTGCAAAGTGACCAGCGGAAAGACGTTTTGCGCCAGGTACTGCACCCGCCAATCGCGCTGGCGCAGGCGGTTCAAGACCATCCCGTCCACCTTGCGGCCATGCACCCAGCGCGCATAGATTTCTTGCTCGGCGGCGCTCTTGGGAGGGGCGGTGGAGACCAGCAAATCGTAATTATTGGCCGCCGCCTCGTCGCCCAGGCCGGCGACAAACTCGGCGAAAAAGGGGTTGGAGAAGCGCGGCGTCTCGGTGGGTAAGATGTAGCCGATGGTATCCGCCCGCTGCCGGCGCAGTTGGCGCGCGGCGCGGTTGGGGACATAGCCCATCTGCTGGGCAGTATCCACCACCAGGCGGCGCGTCTCATCGGACACGTCGTCGTAGCCGTCCAGCGCACGGGAGACGGTGGTGATGGAGATATTGAGTTTTTGGGCGACTTCGCGGATGGTGACGGTCATATTCTTCGCTCACGGGATCAAAACGTTTTGGAACCTGGCCCAACTTATACTCCAAAACGTTTTGGAAGTCAATAGGGATCACAATATAGAAAGCGCGATTAAAAAGAAAGTAGGGTGGGGTGCAAGCCCACCCTACTTCTTCAAGGAGGAGGAGAAAAAGGAGAAACGTCACGCTGCCCATTCCAGCGCTCCGACGGATTTCTTTGTTCTGGTTACAATCTTATCATACGCTGTTTTTAAGTGGTTTATTTTTGGTATAGCGAGACTGTAACGAATTGTGTAAAACCAGTTTTCACCGCCGAACGCTGAGATCATGGAAGACGGGGCGTCTTCGTCTGCTGGAGGATCGCATCGACAGGAATGAGCCTATTCGAGTATTCGAGTCTCCATTCGTGGACGGCTCACTCAGCGCCAGCCCATCCGCCGCGCGCGGGGGTGAGGAAGTCAAGGAAGAGAACCATCCTCGAATAGAACACGAATACTCGAATGATCCCATTCCACAAGGCGCGCCAGGATGGAAGACGGGGCGTCTTCGTCTGCTGGAGGATCGCCTCGACAGGAATGAACCTATTCGAGTATTCGAGTCTCTATTCGTGGACGGCTCACTCAGCGCCAGCCCATCCGCCGCGCACAGGGGTGGGGAAGTCAAGGGAGAGAACCATCCTCGAATAGGCGGCTCAGAGCAGCCGAACATTCGTGGTTTTAAACTGGATTCGCTTTCAATCTGTGAAATCTGTGGATGAATCAGCCCTTTTACAAATGGTGGTACACTCTGGTATAGCCGGTACATTCATTTGAAATATCCGCTCGCCGGCCGGAGGAACGCAGCTTCAAACGGCTTTCACGCGGCGGCGCTGGAAGATCAGGTTGCCTGCCTGGCGGATGGCGAACACGATCAGGGTGATGGCGGCGATGACGGTGACATTTTTCAGCACGCCGGACAGCCCGCCCAGCAGGTTGACCTCGCCGCCGCGGCCGTGTTCCATCCTGGAGAAGCCTTCCAGGGAAGCCTCAGCGTTGGCGGGGCGCTGCTCGAGGAAACCGCCCTCAGCGCCGGCCATCGCATGTCTCCCGCCGCCGCGCCCCAAAGCGGTGTTCAGCCCCAGGCTGGACGCTCGGTTCTCAACGACCCAATACAGCGCCAGCGCCGCCAGGCAGGCGACCAACAAAATAACCAGGTAACGAAAGGTAGCTTTTAACATGGCAAACTCCGTTTATTTTTCTTCGACCGCCGCCAGCGGGTCGGACAGCAGAGGGCGCGGCTGGAAGAGCCGGCCGAGCGGGGCGACCACGAAGCGGTTGATCGTGCTGGCGATCCACTTCCAATGCAAGGCAAAGTGCAAGCCGGTCAGGTACAGGCTGGCGTCAGCCGACAGGGAATGCAGCGTCCGCCAGGCGGGGGAGGCGGCAAGCTGGATGCCCAGCAAGCCGAGAATGCTGCGTGAGATCAAGATGCCGCTCAACATGACCAGGACAAAGGCGATGAACAAGGCGGTATCCACGATGAAATTCAAGCGCGACTCGTGAAACCACTTGCGCAGGAAGCGGGCGGCGACGTTCAGCACCCACTCCCAATGCAAGACCAGGTGCACCATCAGAGTAGCCGCCAGCGCCAGGCTGAGCCACTCGTGGATGGCGATGCCGGTCAGCAGCGGTTCGAAGGCGACCAAAAAGCCCACCAGGATGACTGAATCAACGAAAAGGTTGGTTTTTGCAGACATACAAACTCTCCAAAAGAAGGATCAAAGATTGCTTGATGCAACTTTCAGGATTGTACACGGGGAAGCCGCCGGAAAGGTATAGATTTGGTATAGTCCATCCCGCGGACATGATAAAATAGGAGGCAATCTTTCTCCCAGGAGGCAAAGCATGTCCCCGCAATCTTTGTTACAAGCGACACTCTCCCTGCAAGGCGACGCCGAGACCGGGCAGGATGAACTGTTGGATCGGACGGCGGCCCTGCGCCAGGAACTGGCTGAGACGGACGTCGAGGCGGTCGAGATGCTGCACGGCGCGGCGGCCCCGGCGCGCAGCAAAGGTCTCGACGCCGCCAGCGCCCAACTGCTGGTCACGTTCGGCGCGGGCGTCCTGCCTGGCCTGATCCTGCTGCTGCAAAACTTCCTCCTGCGCCAGCAAAACCAGACCTTGAAGATCAAGATCAACGAGGTGGAGATCGAAGTACCGCGCCAGGCCAGCCCAGAGGAGATCGAACGACTGCTGAAGCTGGTTGAGAAAACCGCCCGGCGCATGAAGTGAGTAGCCGATGGCGCAGCGTTCCGCTCTCTTGATCAGCAACAGCCAATACAATGACCGCCAACTGCTTGGGTTGGCTGCGCCGGCCGGCGACGCCGCCGCCCTGGGGGAAGTGCTGAAAAACCCGCAGATCGGCGCCTTTGACGCTGTGCAAACCCTGTTGAACCGCCCGTTTGGCGAGATCCAGGAGGCGATCGTCGCCCTGTTTGCCGGCAAAAAACCAGAGGACGTGGTCTTGCTGTATTTCTCCGGGCATGGCCTGCTGGACGAAAGCCGCAAGCTCTTCCTGGCGACGCCGGAGACGTCCCACATCCTGCCGCGCGCCAAATCCATCGCCGCGGCGTTCATTGCCGAGGAGATGAGCAGCAGCCGCGCCGGGAAGCAGGTGTTGGTGTTGGACTGCTGCCACAGCGGCGCGTTCTCGCGCGGGGTGAAGGCGGCGCTCAACCAACCGGTCGGTTTGGAAAGCATCTTCCACACCGAGGGCAAGGGGCGGGTGGTGCTTACCGCCAGCGACGCCACCCAGTACGCTTTCGAGGGCGACGCGCTGCAAGGGCAGGGCGTGCGCTCGCTCTTCACCAATTACCTGGTGGAGGGGCTGGAGAGCGGCGAGGCCGACGCCGACGGCGATGGGCGGATTTCGGCGCAGGACTGGTACGATTACGCCTACCAGCGCGTCAAGGCGGAGGGACACAGCCAGACGCCGCTCCTGTGGAGCTACGGGCAAGAGGGGCAGTTGATCCTGGCCAATAACCCGCGTCCTTCCGGCCGGCCAGGAGCGCCGGCCGTCGTCCAACCGCCGGCCGCCAAAACGGCGCGCACCCTGGTGGTGGATCCACTCTGCCGCGGCGATTACGAGACGATCGGCGCGGCGATCGCCAACGCCCAGCCCGGCGACCGCATCCTCATCCGCGCCGGCGCGTACCACGAGGCGCTGATCATTGACAAGCCGCTGGAGATCATCGGCGAAGAGGGAGAGGTCGAAATTTACGCCTCGGGAGCCAACGTGGTAAAGTTCCAAACCACCGCCGGCGTGCTGCGCGGCCTGAGCCTGCGCCAGGCCGGCGGCGGGGATTTTGACGCGGTGGACATCCCGCAGGGCAGCCCGCGCCTGGAACACTGCGACATCTCCAGCGAGAGCCGGGCCGGCGTGGGCATTCACGGGCAGGGAACCAAACCCACCCTGCGCGGCAACAAAATCCATGATGGCAAATCAGCCGGCATTTTGGTGTGGGAGAACGCCCAGGGCCTGATCCAGGAGAATGAGATCTGGGAGAATGCCTATTCTGGCATCGAAATCAAGACCGGCGCAGCGCCCACCGTGCGCGGCAACAAAATCCATGATGGCAAATCAGGCGGCATTATTGTGTACGAGAACGCCCAGGGCCTGATCCAGGAGAACGAGATTTGGGGCAATGCCCTGGTCGGCATCACAATCACAACCGGCGCAATGCCCACCGTGCGCGGCAACAAAATCCATGATGGCAA
>CAIQJJ010000657.1 GCA_903872065.1 uncultured Anaerolineales bacterium
GATATCTTCAATGCTCTGCACGGTTACATCGTCCGGAAGACAACCTATCAACCTCGTCGCAACGACGCGGTTGAGACAGTTTTTGCGCAGAAGGTGATTAACATGGAAATGGAAGCGATCGGGCGCTCCGCGGAGATCAGCACCTGGCAGGAGGAGATCGCCGGAGACGAAGGCACTTTGGTCGCCAGGCTGTTCCAGATTGCCAAAGACCCCGATACACACGAGGTCGTGCGCAAAGATTATCATGATCTGGCCAAGGTGATCCAACTGATGTTGGAAGATCGCCTGGAAGAGTTGGGGCCGGACAATAAATCTGGCAGCAAGGATGTGCGCAACAAGCCGCAGGTCAAAGGTTTTGCGCGTCCCGAACCGCAGCCAAAGGCCAGGCCGGCTGCCAAAAAGACTGGCGATAAAACGGGCGCTAAACCGGCTGCTAAGCCGACAAGCAAGGCGCCTGTCAAGCCAGCCGCGAAAACAATCACCAAAAAAAGCTCTACCGGATCGTAAAAGTATGTTTTTTTCTCAGGCTGCTGCAAGCAAGTCTTGCAGCAGCCTGCAATCTCCTCGAACTACTATGGCGCTTAAGACCCTTTCCTTTGCCAGTTTTTGTTTTATTTGTCTTTTGATTGCATTATTTCTTTTGCCAGCGCCGGCGGCCCAGGCCAGGCGCAATCCTCCCGCGCCGGCTGCCGCTTTGGGTGCCCAGGGATCGCCGGCCAATTTGCTGCAAAATGGAGATTTCGAAACCGGCGATTTAAGCGGCTGGCAGGCCTCGCCCGGCGCAGCGCTGCAAGTAGAGCAGGACACCAGTCCTGCCGGCGGGGTTTACGTCGCCTCATTTCACAGCGTTTCAACAGGACAGACTTTTTTTTATCAGACCATCCAGATGCCAGTTTACCCTCAGGCCGCGGCGCGTTTGAGTGTGTGGCTCAATCTTTTTGGAGAAGAGACGCAGCCGCAGGTAGATTGGTTCTGCGCTGGTTTGTATCTCCCTGATAATGTCACCCGCCTGGCAGATTTAGGCTGCCTGGATGGCGCAGAAGCTGTCGCGGCGCAGCCCGATCGGCGTGCCTGGCGGTTGATGGAGTATCAGCTTTCTGCCGAGGAATGGACCGTTCTCAGCGGAAAGACGCTTAACCTGTTGTTCGAGATCGTCGCCAATGAGACGCGAGAAACAACCGTCTTGTTGGATGAGGCGCGCGTTGAGGTCGTTTCGATGACCGGATCAGGCGACGTCTACGAGCCTAACGATCTCTTAGCCCAGGCAGTCGCGGTCGATTCGAGCGAATGGATGTCCGGTCTGACCATCTCTCCGGATGGGGATCAGGATATCTTTCAATTCAGCGGCAGTACCGGTGAACTTGTGACGATAGATGTAGATGCAGCCGTACTGGGCTCGACGTTAGATGCTTATCTCTGGCTGCGCGACGCTGCCGGAAATGTCATTTGTGAAAATGACGATGATGAAAACTCTTTTGACCCTTACCTGGTCTGCGCTTTGCCGGCCAGTGGACTCTATCATGTCGTTGCGGCAAGCCTGGATGGCAGCGGCTCCCCTGCCGACCGGTACAACTTGCGTATTTCGCTCACCGCCCCTGGCCTGCCAACGCCGACGCCCCCTTCGGTGGATTTGCCAGATTTTGACGCCCCGGCTCTGATCGCCACTCTGGCGGCGCATTCAAACGCCGGCTCACAGCCATCTTTGCCAGCGGCGGATGCTGCGGCAGAGACCCCAACCGCGCAAGCAGCGGTCGGCGGCCCGGCCCCAGCCGCGCCGCGCAGTTGGACGGCCATGCTGTACCTGGATGGCGACAACGATCTCTGCGCTGTCTATCCGGAGGCGCTCCAATCTATGGAACGCTATTTGGAAAACCGGATCGGGAAAGATGGTTTTTTGAATATTGTTGTCTTGTTTGATCAAGATGCGGCCGAGTGCGCGGCGGATACCGCCATTTTGCAGGTGGTTCAAGCCAGCGGCCGGTACACCGAGCAAGTCAATTGGTGGGATTTAGGCGAAGTCAATATGGGCGATCCCGATCGCCTGGTCAATTTTGCTCGTTGGGCCATGGCGGCTTTTCCCGCCGAACATTATTATTTGGCAATTGATAACCATGGCGGCGGTTTGAGCGGGATCGCTCTGGACGAGACGCCCGGCGGTGAAACGTCCGGCGTTCCAGCTTACGTTGACATTCTAAGCCCTGGAGAATTGTCTGCCGCGCTTAAGCAGATCACCAACGACGGTCGCCGCAAAATCGATCTGCTGGCTTACGAGGCCTGTTTGATGGGACTCTATGAGCTGGCTTATGATGTGCGCGAATTCGCCAATTATGTCTTCTTCTTCCAAACCGTCAGCTACACCTACAGCGGCGCTTATGCGGCCTACTTTGGCGATGAGCGCTTCACCGCGGCTTCTACCGGGCGCGATTTGGGCGATATCGTCTTTGAACAGTATTTGCGCGCGGTAGATGGGCCTTATGCGCTGTCGCTGGTGGATGAATTGGGAATGGAATCGGTGCATGCCGCCGTCAGCCGTTTGGCAGAGACTTTGCGCCCGCAGCTTGCCAGCGCCAAAGAGACGATCACTCAGGCGCGCACCGCAGCGCAAAAGATCGACACTAACCAAAATGCAATCCTGGATCCGGCGGATCAGTATCTGGACTTATGGGATGCTGCCGATCAGTTCATCCGCCGGGGGCTTTCGCCGGCGGAGGC
>CAIQJJ010000658.1 GCA_903872065.1 uncultured Anaerolineales bacterium
GCAACGCGGCGCGTTTCCATCAAGAACCTTTTCTTTGGCGGGAAGCTGCCGCGCGCTCTCGGCTTCGACTACGATTTTGAACACATTGGCAGCTGCGCCACCATCCCCCAGGCGCAGGTGCATTTCTCTGGCGGGCGCGACAGCACTTTTGCCGCCACATTTCGCATGATTTGCGACTTTGCCACGACCGAGGTGCACACCAATTCCTGCGGCGGGGCGGCGGGAGGACGCTTCTCACCTTTCTACAAATCTGGCATCGAGGATTGGGTGGAGGGCAATTACCAGGTGATCCAGCCGTAAGCCATTTACTGCACATTGTATAAGCTAGATTATAATAATCTAGCTTATACAATGCAAAATCACAGGAGACTCCGGCCATGTTTGTCGATCGTAAAGGAGAACTCAGCTTGAGGAAACAATGAACATACCCCTTAACAACGACTGGTTCATTGCCTGCGACCCCGAAAACCGCGGCCGGCAGGAAGGATGGTTTGCCGCGTTTCAACAGGCGGCGCAGCCGGCGCAGGCGCCGGGCATCATCCAACAAGTATTTCCTGGCTATCACGGCGTGGCATGGTATTGGACGCGCTTCAGCCTGGCCGCCTTGCCAGCCGCGGACGAGCGCGCCTTGCTGCGCTTTGGGGCGGTGGATTATTTCGCCGAAGCCTGGCTGAACGGACTCCCCCTGGGCGGCTATGAGGGCGGCGAGACGCCGTTTGACCTGGAGTGCACCGCCGCCCTGCGCAGCGGGGAGAATCTGCTGGCGGTGCGTGTGATCAATCCCGGCAACGAGGCGATTGACGGCTTTGTGCTGGCGGAGATTCCCCACCGCAATAAGGTTGTTCCGCCTCGCTGCGGCAGTTCGCTCAACTGCGGCGGCATCATTTACCCGGTCGAACTGGCTGTCGTCCCCGATCTGCGGGTCGCGGATGTCTTCGCCCGCCCCGACCCGGCCAGCGGGCGCATTGAGCTGTCCATCACGGTCTGCAACGACCGTCTCACTGCGGCGGAGGGCCGGTTGAGCGTCCTGGCTGCGCCGGCCAGCGGCGGGGCAATCCTGAGCAGCGCCTCCGCGACGGCGACCTGCCCGCCCGGACAGTCCGTCCACGAGCTGGCCCTGGTCGTCCCCGCGCCGCGCTTGTGGTCGTTGGATGCGCCCTACCTGTACCGCGTGGCGGTTTCTTTGAATGGGGCAGAGATCGCCGTGCGCTGCGGCTTCCGCGACTTTCGCGTCCAAGACGGTCACTTCTACCTGAACAACCAACGGTTGTTTTTGAAAAGCACTCATACCGGCAACCACACGCCGATCGGCCAGCAAGTCGCGGTCATCCCCGATCACCTGCGCCGCGACATCATCTTTGCTAAAGCCTCCGGCTTCAACTGTGTGCGCTTCATCGCTGGCGTGGCCTGGCCAGAACAGCTCGATTTTTGCGATGAGATCGGCATCCTGGTCTATGAGGAGTGTTACGCCGGTTGGGTGTTGGGCGAATCGCCGCACATGGCGGAGCGCTTCGACCGCAGCACGAGCGATATGATCCGGCGCGACCGCAACCATCCGAGCGTCGCCATCTGGGGCTTGCTCAACGAGACCTTTGATGGCCCGGTTTTTCGCCAGGCGGTGGATTTCCTGCCCAAGCTGCGCGCCCTGGATCCCACGCGCCTGGTCTTGCTGGGCAGCGGACGGTGGGACTGCCAGCCTTCCATCGGATCGGTCTCCAACCCTGGCAGCGTGCAGTGGGAACACACCTGGGGGGCGGAAGCGCCGGATGCGCCGCCCACCTCGCGGGAATGGAACCGGCAGGCGGGCGGTTATTTTGAGAACGCCGGCGACGCGCACGCCTATCCGAGCGTGCCGCAGAGCGAGGCGATCAACCAGTTCATCCGCACCTTGGGGGCAAACACCCGGCCAGTCTTTTTGTCCGAATACGGCATTGGCAGTTTGATGGATGTCATCCGCGAGGCGCGCCGCTTCGAGCAGGCGGGGGCGCGCCCCGACCTGGAGGACGCCGCCATCCTGCGCGCCCAGGCTGAAGCCTTCAGCGCCGATTGGCGGCGGCTCGGCTTCGAGGAGGTCTATCCCTTCCCCGAAGACCTGTTGGCCGAGAGCCAGCGTTTGCACGCCCGCCAGCGCACGCTGGGTTTCGACTGCATCCGCTCTAACCCGCATCTGGTGGGGTATAACCTGACGGGCATGCTCGATCACGGCATTACGGGCGAAGGGCTGTGGACATTCTGGCGCGAGTGGAAACCGGGCGTATTCGACGCGGTGCGTGATGGTTGGTCGCCGCTGCGCTGGTGCCTGTTTGCCGATCCGCTGCATGGTTACAGCGGGCGTACCTTTAATATTGAAGCTGTGCTGGCCAACGAAGGTGTGCTGCCGCCAGGCGCGTATCCCGCCGCCTTTCGCATCCTGGGGCCGGCGGGGCCGGTCTGGGAGGCGAAGACGACGGTGCAAGTGGATGGCGCTTTTGCCAGCCCGGCGCTGCACGCCGCGGTGACGCTGGATGGCCCGGCCGGCGAGTACGTTTTCGCGGCCAGCCTGGAGGCCGGCGGCGCGCCGACCGGCGGGCGCTTGCACTTCCATCTTTCACGCGCAGATGAACTGCCGCGCCTGCACAGCCGCGCAGCGATCTGGGGCATTGCGCCAAAAGCTGAGGCCTGGCTGGCGCAGCACGGCGTCGCCTGTCATCCGCTGGATTGGGAGTCTGGCGCGCAAGAATTGATCCTGGTCGGCCAACCCGCAGCGGACGCGGAGGCAGACGCATCCGCTCTGGCCGGGTTGTGGGCGCGCCTGATCGAACGTTTGCAGCAGGGCAGTACGGCCATCTTCCTGGAGGCTAAGCTCTTCCAAAGCACGGAGGATAATCCCTTCCGCCTGCCGCTGGAAAACCCTGGCCGTCTGATCACTTTCCCCGACTGGCTCTATCACAAAGAATGCGTCGCGCGCCGGCATGCGGTTTTCGCTGGCCTGCCGCACCCGGGCATCCTGGACATGGACTATTACGGCGCGCTCATCCCCCATGATCTCTATGAAGGGCTGCCCACTCCCGATGAAACGATGGCGGCGGCTTTTGCTACCGGCCACAATTATTACGCCGGCGGCTATGGCGGCGGGCTGCTGCTGGCCGCCTACCGCTGCGCGGCCGGGCGTTTTGTGATCAATACTTTCCCCATGCTTGATCACTTGGGAGCGCATCCCGCGGCCGATCGTCTTTTGCTCAACCTGGTGCAGTTCGAGGCATCCAGGCATCCTGAGCCTGTCGAAGGATAGTCGAAAGGTAGAGGCGCTTCGACAAGCTCAGCGCGCCTACCGACGGACTCAGCTTCCCTTTGACGATCACCAGGCGCGAGCCGGTGATGAAGCCGTATTCCCAACCCATCCCCTGCTGCGTCCAACGGCGTTCTAACTGCCAGCGCGCTTTGCCCTGCCAGAAATCATCGGATTCACAGCGTAAAATAAAACGTTGCGCCTTTGTCCGGTTCGGCTTCGGCCCAGATGCGCCCGCCATGCCGGGAGATGATACGCTGCACCAGCGCCAGTCCCACTCCTGTTCCCTCGAACTGACTCTCAGAGTGCAAACGCTGAAATACACCAAATAGCTTATTGGCATAACGCATATCAAAGCCAACCCCATTGTCTTTGATGTAGTAGATTGCCTCCCCTTTTTCGTCTACCTGGCAGCCAGCTTCGATCTCAGCATGATCACGTTTGCGGGAATATTTAAAAGCATTGGAGAAAAGGTTGATCCACACCTGCATCAGCAAGGAGGGATCGCCCTGGCAGGCGGGCAGATCGTGGAGGATAATCTGCGGCTGCTTCTCCTGTTCAATTTGAAATGTCCCCAACGCGCTGCGCACGATTTCACCCATATCCACTGTTTGCTTTACCACGGCCTGCCGCCCCAGGCGGGAAAATCTCAGCAGGTCATCAATCATCGCGCCGGCGCGTTTTGTGTTGACAAGGATGCGCGTTAGCAATTCACGGCCACCCTCCGAAAGCTGTTCCGCCTGGAGTTCTTGCAGCATCCGTGCAAAGCCGTCTATGGCCCGCAGGGGCGCGCGCAAGTCGTGGGAGACTGAATAGCTGAAGGCCTCCAGATCCTTATTCACCGCATCCAATTGGACGGTGCGTTCGAGGATGCGCTGCTCCAACTGTTCATTCAACAATTGCAAGGATTCTTCCACCTGTTTGCGGGCAGTGATATCCTGAAACAGGCCGATCGAACCATAAGCCATCCCGTTTTTTCCCATCAATTCCACCGCCGCCTCAAAAACCCAATGCACCTTTCCATCGCGGGCGCGGATGCGGTGCTCGCATTTCCAGATCGGGCTTTCCCCGGCGCGCACACGGCGGACGGCTTCATTCCACGGATAGGCCGCGAGATCCTCCAACAGCTTTCTTTCCTCGGTGATCGAATTCCACAGCTGATCGGTGAACTCCTCCGGCCCATAGCCGGTGATCTGGCGAATGCCCTCGCCGATGAAATCGTAATAGACGCTGGTACTGCTTTCATCGTATGACTGAAGGTAAGGCACCGCCCCAGCAACCTCAATGGCCCGCCGGTAAAGCGTCTCTGATTTCTGCAGGGCCTCCTCCGCCCGCTTGCGTTCGGTAATGTCCCGCGTAATGCTCAAAATATGCGGCGCGCCGTTGAGATTGATGATTGAGGCCGACATTAATCCGTCTTTTAAGCCCCCGTCCTTGCGGCGAAAGCGGGCTTCAAGATTTTGCACGACCCCGTTGTTCTGCAATCCTTCTACCAGGCGTTTGCGATCGGCAGGATCGCTCCAGATGTTCAATTCCAACGAGGTTTTGCCGATCACATCGGCCTCGGTATAACCCATGATTTGGGTGAACCCCTGGTTGATCGAGACATACAGCCCATCTGAAAGGCGGTTGATGTTGATCGAATCGGGGCTGATCATAAACGCCTTGCGAAATTTTTCCTCGCTCTGGCGCAGAGCTTCCGCGGCGCGTTTGCGGTCGGTAATATCGCGTACAATTGCCAGAATCGCCTGGCCGGTTGGCATAGAAACCGATCCGAGGGCAACTTCGACCGGGATAAAACTGCCATCTTTGCACCGATGCTGACTCTCAAATTTGAATTCCTCGCCGGCAAACACGCGCTGCCACAGCACAGTCAATTCGGCCTGGGTTATCCAGGGGTTAACCTGCATGACGCTCATGGCGAACAGTTCCTGGCGGGTATAGCCAAGGCTTTCGCAGGCTTTGCGGTTGACATCCAGGATGCGCCCCGTCTGGTCATGCAGAAAAATCGCGTCACTGGCCTGCTCGATCAACAGGCGATACTTGGCCTCGCTTTCTTGCAAGGCTCGTTCGGCCGAACGCAGCCGCTGCTCAGTTTGGAGGTTGCGAAACACTCGCTCCAAGACGCCCGGCAAAAGATCGAGAAAATCAATATCCTTCACCAGGTAATCCGCCGCGCCAAGCTTCATCATCTCCACCGCCAGCCGCTCGTCGCCCTGCCCGGTCATAATGATAAACGGCGTCATGAGGCCATCCGCTGCTAACTTGTCAATCACCTCGCGTCCGGTCATATCGGGCAATCTTTGGTCGAGCAGCAGGACGCACGCTGTACAGCGCACCGCTTCGCCATGCTGCAAGATAGATGCGATGGCTTCCGCGCCGGTCGCTGCGCCAACAGTCTGATAGCCGGCTTTGTTCAGCGTTTTGACAATCAGCGCCTGAAATCCACGGTCATCATCCACCACCAAAACACGCTGTGCGATCTCAGCCGGACAGGGAGGGACAGGGCGGCTTACATTCATCTTTCCCTCTTGCAGCAATTAGTGTTCTCCATTGATCGTTGGCACCTGGACAACCGCCAAAAACAAGCCCACCTGCCGGACGGCGTTGACAAAAGATTCATATTCCAATGGCTTGGTGATGTAGTTGCTGCAGCCGAGGGTGTGACAATGGGCAACTTCACGCGGGTCATCTGTGGTGGTAATCATGACGACCGGGATTTTGCGCAGTTCGGGGTCAGCTTTAATTTGTCGCAGCACTTCCACCCCATCCAATTTTGGCATACGGATATCCAACAGCAGGATATAGGCGTTGCCAGATGTCCTGTGTGGGCCATCGCCATATCTGAACAAGTAATCAATCACTTCCTGGCCGTCTTTGAAATGGATAATGGGGTTGATCAGGCCGGCGCGCGCCAGGTTCTTGCGGATCAGGCCGGCATGACCTTCGTCGTCTTCTGCGATTAAAACGATCACTTCTTTATTCATTGGGTTTTCTCCACTCATCATTTCAGTATCTATGCTTTCTCCACTGTACAAAGCAGGCAGACCACGGTTTCATTTAAGCAGGGTATATTCCTGGCAAGCCGGTCGCCGGCAGGCTGATGTAAAACCGGCTGCCCTCGCCCGGCGTCGATTCGACGCGGATTTCTCCATCGAGACGGCTTAAAGCCTGGCGGACGATGGTTAAGCCCAGGCCCTCGCCCTCGGTTTTGGACGGATCGAGGCGATGAAACAGCTCAAAGATTTTCTCTTGATGATTCTTGGCGATGCCGATGCCATTGTCTTCAACGCAGTAGATGGCTCTGCCGTTTTCCACGCTGCCGCGAATGGCGATCAGGGCCGGGCGCTGCGGGTGACGATATTTTAAAGCATTATCAATCAAATTGGTAAAAACCTGGGCTAATTGAGTTTCATCGCCTTTGCAAGGCGGCAGTGGGAAAATCTGGATTTGGGCGCCGGCGGCTTTGACCTGGTAATCCAGCGTTCGCAGCAGATCGGCAGTTAACTTGGTCATGTCCAGCGGGCGAATGTTCAGGGCGGCGCGCCCATTGCGCGATAACTTCAACAAGCCTTTCAATAGAGCGTCCATTTTGCGGGCGCTGCTGCGGATGTGGCTGAGGGCTTCTTTAATCTCAAGCGATTTGGCGTTCAGCGCGCGCTGCAGCGCCTCGGGCGAGGCGTTGGGAGCGCTCAAGAGGTCGAGAAGTTCTTGCAGCTCAAATTCCAATTCACGGCTGTAACCATCCACATTCACGAGCGGTGAACGCAGATCATGAGAGGCAATATAGACCAGTTGCTCAAGCTCTTTGTTTTGAGCAGCGATGATCTGTTGAACCCGCTTGATGGCGGTGATATCGGCTGTGACGGTAGCAAACTTATTTTTGGCTGGGGAGACCACCGAAATGGAAAAATGTTTATCCAGCGGGGCGAAATAGGTTTCAAAGTAATACGGCTCGCCGTTGATCGCAACGCGGCTGTATTCTTGCAAATACGGCGCTTCGGGTGTGCCATACACTTCGGTCGCCAGCCGCCCAACCACCGTCTCCTTGTGGATGCCGGTAATTTGAGTATAGGCGCGGTTGCAATCGGTGATCCGGTAATTAACCGGCGCGCCTTGTTCATCGAACACCAATTCGTGCAAGGCAACCATCTCGGTCATAGAGGCAAAGAGGGCGCTCAGTTTTTCGGTGCTTTCCTGCAAGGCGATTTCGGCTTGTTTGCGTTCGGTGATGTCCACAAAGCTCACCAGGCTCATGACTACCTGGTTATCCTTTCCATACACCGGCGCGCCGAAAATTTCCAGCAAAACATCTGTCTTATCAGGCCTGATCACCTTCATGTCGTCTATATGAGATTTTTCCCCATACATGCCGCGGATGATGGGCATCTTGTGCATGGGATATGGTTGATCAGCGCCGTATTGATAGGCTTCGTAGACCGTAGCAAGGGTGACGTCGGTGACATCAGGCAAGATGCCGCGCCCGAGCAAGATTTTAGCCTGTTCATTGGCAATCAGGGGTTTCCCTGTGGGAGACTCAACCATAAAAACGCCAACAGGCAGGTTTTCCAGCAAAGTGTTGAACAATCTGTTTTGACGTTCGAGTTTTTCTTCAGTATGTTTATAATCCGTCACATCGCGGACGATGCCGATAAGATGGGTGATACGCTGCGTCTCATCCTTGAGGTATGAATTGGTTTGCGACAGCCAACGAACATTCCCTTCCTTATCCACAACTTGATATTCAAAAGTTTTTGGCTCCTTGCCGTCCAAAATGGCCTGCCATTGTTCTTGCAGGTAGGGACGAAAATCGGGGTGGATGATGGTCTGGATATACAGCGGATTTTGATACAAATCTTGTGGGGAATATCCGAGAACTGCCAGCGAGGATGGGCTGGCGTATTCATAAATTCCCTCAGGGATCTTCATCTTGTAGATAAAGTCGCTGGCGTTTTCAGAAATAAGGCGATATTGCTGCTCACTCTTATGCAGCGCTTCCTCAATTTGAGCTTTGCTTTTGTCATCATCTTTCATTGAAATACTCCGTGAATACAAAACTAACCTGGCGCAAACCTGATCACAAATTTTGTCCCATGCCCTCGTTCAACAGTGATTGAACCATCAATCTGCTGCACCAATAATTCCACCAGTTGCATGCCGAAACTGGCCGAATTTTTCAAAAACTGAGCTTGCGGCAAACCAATCCCATTATCGGCAAAAGTAACCAACACCTCGCCGGCTTCCTGCGCGGCCGTCACAACAATCTGCCCCTCACTGCGCCCCACAAAAGCATATTTCATCGCGTTGGTCGTCAATTCATTCAAGATAATTCCCAAAGAAGAGAGCAGTTTTGGGGAGAGAGGGATGTCTTCCACCTCCGTCAGGATGCGGATCGAATTCCGCCGCGGAAAATTGGCCGCGACCTGCTCCATCAACGCTGGAAGGTATTCCCGCAGGGAAAGCGTGCGAAAATCCTCAGCACGGTACAGCTTATCATAGAGAACCATCATGCTGTAGATTCTGGCTTGGGCATCTTGTAAGGCCTTTTGGACAGAAGGATCCTCAAGAGTATCCGATTGCAACTGGAGCAAACTGGCGACGGCGGTCATATTGTTCTTGATGCGGTGGTGCACTTCTTTGAGCAGAAGTTCTTTCTCACGCAGCAGGGTTCTGATTTGATTGTCGGCCTGCTTCTGATCAGTAATATCATGCACCGCGCCGATTAACGTGGCCGGCTTGCCCATCCCTTCCCCGGCGACATAGCGTATATAATCGCGCAGCCAGCGAACTTCACCATCTTTACGCCGGATGCGATATTCGATGGAAAGATGGCCCTGTTCAAACAAAATTGGCTGCTGGCGCATCATTTCTTGCAAGTCTTCAGCGAAGACCAGGGACGAAAACCCACCCGGCAGGCGATTGACTTCATCCAGAGAATACCCTGTAATGCGGTCGAAGGCCCCACTCGTCCAATCGCTAATGATACTGCCGTCTGGGAAAACGCGGGCGCTGTACACATAGTCTGACATCAAGGTCGAAATCAGGCGGTGTCTTTCCTCGCTTTTGCGCAGCGCCTCCTCAGACTGCTTGCGCTGGGTAATTTCCCACACCAGATCGGCCAGGTACGCAACAATTTGGGTGTCTTTTTCAGTATAATCAATCATTTTGTTGCCGATGCCCAGGATGGCAACCACCCTCCCCTCACGAAAGACAGGCGTTACCAGTTCTCGCACCACCGCGGCATGGCCGGCTGGCAGGCCTTTGCGGTTCGGCAGCGAGGCGTAATTATTGTGAATGATCGGTTTGCCCTGGCGCACACAATCTACCCACACCCCGGCCTCATCCATATTGTAGTGCAGGCCTTTGCCTTCGGCCTGGCAAAACTCTTGCAATGTGCGGGTAGACCAGGTTTGCAGCGAAAGAGTTTTCTGATCTGGTTCGACAAAGTGATAAAAGCCGATGGCGCTCTCGGTAAAATCGGCGATTTTATCCAGGGCGGTTTGCATAAACTCTTCCAGTGAAAGCTCTGTTGTGCACTCTAATAATTCCATGCGCAGTTGGAGCATCGCTTCAGTGCGCCGGTGTTCAGCGTTCACAAAGATTAAGGCAATAATGGAGCCAATCGCGCTGATAAACGACTCTTCATCTGCATGCCATTTGCGCTTTGCGCCGATATGCTCGCTGCATACCACCCCAATCAAGCTGCCTTCAATGGTAATGCCGGCGTCTAACATTGAGGTAATGCCCAAGGGTCGCAAATAAGAGGCGGTCAATTCACAGGTGCGGGGGTCATTTTGAACATCTTCTGTATAGATGCGCTGTTCGGATAAGATCGCCTGGAAATAGGACGGAAATATTTTGGTTTCAAGCACCATGCCGGCGGAATACGTTTTTGTCTCGGCTTCATAAAGCAACAGGCATTGCAATTGCGAACCATCATGAGACAACTTCCAGATACTGGCGCGCGCGACTTCAAGCGTCGTGGATAAGACTTTAACAATATGCTGCAAGGCGCTGAGCAAGTCTGTCCAGGTATGCGTCTGATCCAGCATCAAGCCGGCCATCGCGGCGCGCTGCGCGCGGGCGCGTTTTTCGCTCGCTCGCAGGACGTCTTCAGCCAGTTTGCGTTCGGTGACATCCCAGAACATGCCTTGCACCCCGCTGACGCTGCCGGCGGCGTCAAACACCGGAATTTTGATTACCTCGACGATCGATGTTTTTCCGGTCGCCGCCGAGGTGTTCTCCTCCACCAGGCTCAGCGGGCGTCCGGTTTGGATGACCTGCTGATCATCCTGGCGATATTTCTGCGCTATCTCTATGGGATAAAAATCGTAGGGCGTCTTGCCCAGGATTTCCTCCATCGGCTTTTGTAAGGCTTGCTGCAAAGTACGATTGACAAAAGTCAGCCGTCCATTTAAATCAATCTGGTAGAGATGTTGGGGCAGCAGATCCACCAGCGACTCATACAGCGACTGGCTCTCACACAGCGCGTCCTCCACTTGTTTGCGTTCGGCAATGTCGCTGGCCAGGACAATCAAACGCCTGTTGTGAGGTTGCCCATCGTTGGCGGACGTCCCTTTCGGAGCAATGGAAAGTTCAAACCATTTTTTCCCCGCCGGGAGGGACAGCATGTAGCGCGCCCCGTGGTGGCGGCCTGTGACGATGGCTTCCGCGATGGCCTGTTCAATAATTTGGGCGGCATCCCGCGGCAGCACCTCGCGCACGGTTTTTCCCAAGAACATTTCTGGCGGCGCGTACAGTGCTTCGGAAGATCGGGCATGATAGTTGTAGATGCGCCCCTCCGCGTCAACTTCAAACAGCAGATCGTGCAAATTATCGAAAGCTGCTGCGATCTGCGCCTGGGCGGTTTGCAGGGCCAGCTCGATCTTCTTACGTTCGGTAATATCCACTGCCGTGCCCCAAATCCGCAGCAGGCGGCCATTGTCTACCACGCCAATATCATTGCTGCGAAAGAACCGCTGCTCGCCATTTGGCGACACTTCTTCGGTCTCAGAGTCCACAGTGCGATAGCCGGCCTGGATAAACCGCCGGAACACGGCGCGGTTGACGGGATTATCCTTGCCACCGTGAAAATCAATCATGCGCTGGCCGAGCAGATCCTCGATAGCCGATAGCCCATACATGTTGACCAGGGCCTGGTTGCATTCGCCCATATACGCATTGGCGTAAATAGCGTCAATTTGCTCCTCGAGCGGCAGCGAAATGTCAATCGGCTGGTCGAATTCAGTGCAGTAAATAGCCTCATGGCTGTGAACGACGAAGGAGTGGTAGCGTTCCTCGCTCTTGCGCAGCGCCTCTTCTTTCTCTTTTTCTTTCATTTTTGCCTCAAAAAGGCGAAACGCCATTTTGATCGAGGCGAAAAGCACCGTCGGGCTGCTGTCTTTTACCACATACCCATACGAAGAAATTTCTTCTGTCTTATCAACGACTTCTTTTTCGGTATGCGAGGAAAGGAAAATGATCGGGATATCGTGCGTTAGCAAAATCTGCCGCGCCGCCTGGGTGCCATCCATCCCAGAACCCAGGTTGATATCCATCAAAATCAGGGCCACCGGTTTATTTGGGTCGCAAACTATCTTGACCGCTTGCTCGCCAGTCAAAGCCTGGAGAACCCGGTAGCCTTCTTTTTCTAACAGCCGCTTTTCCCCAAGTGCAATCAAAGCATCATCTTCAACCAGCAAAATAGTTTTGGAAGTATTATTATTCATCAAACGATCTCTCTTGGGGCAAAAGGTGTTTTGCTCGCGGTGCAAACCGCGGCGCTTCGATTCCACGTTTTACGGCAGCACGGATTTTCCAGGTTGCTCTGCCAGTTGCTTTGACTGCTCTTGCGCCCGCTTGCGTTCGGTAATATCGCGCGCGATCATCTGTACCGCCGGCTGGCCCTGATAGGGGAACAAGATGCCGATTACTTCGACCTCCACGTCTGTCCCATCCAGGCAGCGCAGTGTTTGCTCATAAAAAGGAGTTTGCCCGCCCGCAGAAAGCAAATGGACGATTCTTTGTTGGGCGATCTCCAGGCGTCCAGGCGGCAAAAATTCGGTGAGCGGCCTGCCGATGAGCTGCTCTGGATCGGCGGCCTTGAGCAGCCTGGCGCCGCCTGGGTTTATGAAAACGATCTTGCCTCCCTGGTGAATGGCGATCAGATCTGGTGAGATGTTTACCAGTTGGCGGTAGCGTTCTTCGTTCTCACGCAAATGCTCCTCGGTCGCCTTGCGTTCGGTGATATCTTCGTAAATTCCCAAAACTCCGTGGACTTCTTGCTGCGCGTTAAACAAGGGCATCTTGGATGTATCAATCCACAGCCGGTCGCCATTGGCTTGCTGCAGCGGCTCAATGATATGCCGTTTCGGCGTCTGGCTGATCATCACCTGCGCGTCATCCGCCCGGTAGGCTTCGGCCTCAGTCTTGGGCCAGGGCAGATCGAAATCGGTTTTGCCGACAATCTGCTCGGCATCCTCCAGGCCGCAGGCGCGGGCGAAAGTCTGGTTGCAGCCCAGGTAGATGCCTTGTTTATCCTTCCAAAAAATGGATTGAGGCGCCGTATCCAGAATTTGCTTGAGCAGCGCCTGGCTCTCGTTCAGCGCGGCCTCAGCCTGCTTGCGTTCAGTGATGTTTTCCACCACAGAGACAATCCGTTTGATGGAGCCATCGGGAGAGCGGATGGGCGCAGTCTTATACAGTTGATATTGATTGTTCGAGAAGAGTTCAAAGGAACATTCCTTGCCAGCGAAGGTGACTTGGTATTGGGTGCGCACGACCGGCGCATATTCGCCAAAGACTTGTTCCAGGCTTAGACCGACGAACTGTTTTGGATCCAGTTTCTGTTTGGCAAATTCTTGCCCCGAGGTAAAGCCAACCGTATAGTCTGACTCGATGATGGAAATATAAGAATTGGGGTAATTCTCGGCAATCGAAAGCAGCAAGGTTTGCTGCTCGCTAAGGGCGCGGTTGGCGGCAAAGAGTTTGAAGGCCATTTTGATGGACGCATCCAAAATCGTGATGCCGCTATTTTTAACCACGTAGCCATAAGAGGTGATGGTTTCGGTCTTTTCGACGATCTCCTTTTCGACATGCGATGATAAAAAAACCACCGGCAGCAGGCGCTCTTCAAGGATGCAAGCTGCGGCTTGCGTTCCATCCATCCCTCGTCCCAGATCGATATCCATCAAGATCAGGTCAATCTCGGGCATTTTTGCCGCCATCGCGATTGCCTGTTCGCCAGTGTAGGCAAGGACTACCCTGTACTGATATTTTTCCAGCATCATTTTTTCAGACAGAGCAATCAGGGCTTCGTCTTCCACGAGAAGAATCGTTTTTAATCGCTTATCATTCATCGCTTGAGACTCCAGTTCTCTGTTAGAAAAAAAAAAGACCTTTAGGGTTTCTGAACCCTAAAGGTCTCCATCCTTTGGGGCGTCAGGTATGGCGTTTCACTGAGAAAGTTTCACGGCCGTGGAAAACTGACTGAGAGCATGGCTTCGATGTCCAGTGGATCAACGCCAAACTGCTTCTTTTGCTTTTCGCGTTCAATGGCGTCGGCTTCGAGGCTGCCTTCGACCGGCAGCCTGATCCGCCGCCCTTCTTGCAGCGCCGACTCGCGGGCGCCGATCTCCATCATCGCCGACATCAGCGCGTCCTCGTCGGTGAATTCGCTTGGACGCAAGCCGCGCACTGCCAACACAAAGTCTACCACATGATCCATCACTGCCATGCCGTACCAGTCGCGGTTGCTGATTTTGCCCATTTTGGCAAAAGGGTGCAGCGGGTTTTCATAGACGATGCGCATGAGAGGGGTATCGGCGTGCAGCCCGGTCCACACCTCGCCGGTCGTATCGTGAATCACCGGCGTAATCACATCCGCCTGCCCGCCCCCCCACAAGGAACCGGCGGCTTCCTGCGCCGGGGCCAGCCTGGCGTCTGAGACAAAGCGCAGTTCGGTCTGCTCTTCTCCCCAGCCGGTTGAAACGCTGGCGCGATGCGCCAGGACGCCGCGTTCGCCCTGGAACTCGGTATAACCGGGGCGCGGATGCCGGCCCAGGTGTCCCTTGACATGCCCACTGCCGACATCCAACACCAGCAGATCGCTGGGGAAATGGAAGAAACGGGCGTTAAGCGTCTCTTTCTCATGCCGGCGCATGGGCATAGAATAAAAAGCCGGGTGCGCCATATCATGTTCGAGACACTGCACCCATTCTGGATGCTCTTTAGCGAAGACGATCCAGCGCGAGTTGTTGTGATAGCCTGTATGATCGGCATAGCTAAAGATGCGCCCGATGCGGCCAAGATAACCGCAATCGCGCACGGTTTGGGCAAAACGATCGACCGGCATGCGGAAGAAGTTTTCGGCCACGCGCGCCACGACATTATTTTGGCGGGCGGCGGCGATCATCTCACGGGCCTGGCAGACCATGCTCGCCCATGAGGTTTCGGTGAGGTTGGGGATGCCATGCGAGGAGAGAAAGACAGAGATCGAGTGATGCGACGGCACAGGCGTTACCACGATGGCCGCCTGCATCGGCCGGTCGCGGACAAGCTGGCGGATGTCTGTATACGCTGGTACGCCCAGCTCTCCGGCAAGCTTGCGGCAGTTCTCAAGCACCGGGTCGCATACCGCGACCGGCGTGCACCAGGGTTTGAGCGATTCCCACAGCGACAGATAGATCGTTTGCGCCCGAGTTCCAGCGCCGATCAGCGCCACGGGCAAAGATTCTTGGGGGAGGATCAGGTTGTTCATAGGGAAATCCTTCTTGTTACGGCCGCGCCTCATCAATGTGATGCTTCACTTTCCAGACCGCCTCGGCAATATCCTCCATATCCTTTTTCGTCCCCAACAGCATGGACTGGAAGAACCAGACGCCCTCTTCATGACAGGCGCGCTCCGCCGCCGGGCAGTCGGGCGTTGAAACCGCCGCGCCTTGCGTCCCGACGTAGCGCCTCAAGCGCGCGATGCCGTCTTTGATGGCGTTCATGGCGTAGAGCGGCTTGTAGCCCGGCGAGCAGGGAATCCCTTCGGCTTGCAGCGCCGCCAGGAAGACCTCGCGCGGCGCATCGTGAAAAGCCGCCCGCTGATAACGGGAGATAAACAGGTGATAGCCATGTTGAGTGACCTGGGGCAGGCGCTGCTGCGGCTCAAACCCGCCGATTTCGGCCAACCGCTCGCTCAAATAGAGTCCGTTCTCCTCGCGCCGCCGCGCATGCTCTTCAAAGTTGCGCATCTGCGCCCCCAATATGCCGGCCTGCCATTGGGTCATGCGAAAATTCCCACCCAACACTTCGTGTTGGTACCAGGCGCCTTCGCGCACCCGCCCGCAGTTATGCACCGACCAGCAGCGGTCGGCCAGTTCCTGGTTATCCGTCAAGACCATGCCGCCCTCGCCGGCGTTCAGATTCTTTGAAGACTGGAAGCTGAAGCAGCCCAGGTCAGCGATGGCGCCCACGCGCCGCCCGTTCCAGGCGGCTCCATGCGCCTGGCAGGCGTCTTCGATCACGGCCAAATTGCGCCGGCGGGCAATTTCCAGGATGCGATCCAGATCCGCCGGGCAGCCGCCGATATGCACCGGAATAATGGCGCGGGTGCGTTCGGTGATCGCCTCTTCGATTCGCGCTGGGTCGAGGTTATACGTCCCAGGATCGACATCCACAAAGACCGGCACTGCGCCGACCATCAAACAGGCGCTGGCGGTCGCCAGGAATGTGTAGGGAGGGACGATTACCTCATCGCCGTAGTCAATGCCGATCGCCATTAAAGCCGTCTGCAGGGCCATCGTGCCATTGAAGACCGCCTGGCCAAAGCGGGCATGCTGCGCGCCGGCAAATTCGCGTTCAAACTGGCGCAGCGGGCTGTTCGGATTGTCGGTGATTCCCCAGACGCCTGAGCGCAGCACTGTCAGCAGCGCTTGTTCGTCTGTTTCATCCCAAACCGGCCAGGTGGGAAATGCTTGTGTGCGGACGGGGACGCCGCCCTTGATTGCAAGTGTACTCATGGTTAGTCTCCTAAATAAAGGTCGTCCTTCGACCATCCTTCGACAAGCTCAGGATGCCTCGTGCAAAGGCGCGCTGAGCTTGTCGAAGCGTGAGCCTATCGAAGCGTTATCCTTCGACAAGCTCAGGATGCCTGTTCATCACTCACCGCCCGGATCAGCCGCGCGGCGCACTCTTGCGCCAGGTCGCCAGCTTCGGGCGACAGGGCGGCCGGGTAGTCATAGAACTTAAACGCTTCATGGATCTCATACCCGCCTTGCGCATAAGCCTGGCGGGTGGGGATGTATCCAATATCATTGTTGGCGTAGCCAAGCACCGTGACCTGGCGCGGCGCGGCCTGGTTTTTGATCGCTTTGCCCAACTCGCTGAAGATCTCGCCTGGAACACCGAGCAGGATCGCGTTGTCCAGGCGAATGACCTGGAACTCAGCCTGCACCGTCGTCGGCAGATCGCCGCGTCGCGCCCCGGCCAGGGTGTCTTCAGCCCATCCCAACATGGCGCGCTGCACTTTGGCCTGCACCACGTCGCCGGCCGCTTCCGCTTCGCTCAACTGCCGGCGGTGGGTGAGAATTTGTCCCGAACGGTGATCTGCGCCGCCGAGCTCGGCGGGGGTGGGCAGAGTCTGGAGCGGCAGGGTCAGCGTCTCTGCCGCGCAGTGGAGCAAGACCGACTCATGGTATTCCAACCCTTGCAGGACGCGCTGCGCTTCCGCGGCGAGCCTCTCACCCAGCGCCTCGGCAAAGGCGAAATCGCCCATCCGATCGGGATTGATGTCGCCAGCCGCGCCGGTGGTAAACAGGGTCGTCGCCCCAGTCTGCGCTTGCAGGATGCGGCTCAGGCAGCCGGGGTAATCGGCGGAAACCAGGCGGTTGGTGTGATCCAGGCAGACCGGATGGCAGGCGTAGTTGACCAGGATCGCCTGGCCCTCAAAACTGATCACATCCAAATCGGGGTCAACGGCCTCCCCTGGCCGCCGGCGGTTCAACGCGCCCTGCTCAACTCGCCCGCGGCCGGCCCCTACCCTGGCGGGGCGCAGGTTTGCAGCCGCCTTCTCGGCAACGTCTACCAGGTTCAGACGCAAACGCTCCAGGTAAGCCGCGTCTACCTCGCCGCAGTCGCGCAGGAAGATGGTCGCCGGGCCGGAATGGGTGTGCGTACAGGCGATCAGGATATTTTGCTCGGCCAGGCCTGTCGCCTGCCGGATGGCGGCGCGCGCCGCGGCGACAAAGGACGCCTCCAGCGCCAGGAGATCGCAAACGATCAAGAGAACGCTCTGATCGCCGGCCTCCAACCACAGCGCACGGGCGAAAAGAGGATCGTGAATCCCACTGGAGGGCCCCAGGCGGGCGATAAAGCCGGTTAGCGGAATCCCAGGCGGCGGGGTGATCTCCACCTGGGCTGCGCCGGCCCTTAAGGGGTGTTTTTGGATTGGTTTTGACTGCACATTGACCTCAACGATAGATGAGCGCCAGGATGGAATGGTCATACAGGCGTACTGTTTGCGCATCCACACGTTCTACCCCAGGCTGGGCGGCGCGCCGGTCGGCGTCAAGGGTGGAAAAGTAGCGTATCTCCAGGGTGTATGGGGCATCCCACACCAGCGGCGGGATAGGATCGCGGCGCTGGCGTTCAAGCGCCTGCCTGGCCCCGTCTTGAATGCGGCGGCGCGCTTCAGGCGCAGAGAGCGAAATCGCGGCCCCGCGGCCCAGCCCTTGTTTGACGGCGGCAGCGGCGACGCCGGGGATGAGCGCCTGCGCCTCGCGACAAGCGTCTTCTTCTCCGCTCAGGAAGATCAGCGGGACGCTCAACGCCCCACAGAATAAGGCAAATTGGGCGATTTCGCCGATCTTGCGTCCGTTAAGCTGATAGTAATCTATGGCGCGGCTGTCCTGCGTGTGATTCATGTTGCTGGTGGGGACGCCAGCCATGGCGTGCTGCCCGATCATCATGCAGGCATCGTAGGTTGTGAATACCTGCGCCAGGGAGGTCCATGACGCCAGCCTCCCGTGCAGCAGGCGCGCCGCGGGGTGCAGTTCTTCAAACTGGATCGCGCCCGCCCCATGCCCATCCACCACCAGGACCTCTTCAGCCCCGGATTGGAGCAGCCCATCCACCGCGGCGTTGACCTCGGCGGTCAGCAGCTTTTTCGCTGCCTCGTAATAGCGCCCGGCGGGGCCAGTCTGGTCTTCAAAAGAGACTACCCCCGCTACCCCTTCCAGATCGGTCATGATCAAAATTTTCATGGTCACTCCTTCACATCCAGGCCGGCAGCGCCGCCGGCGAAATCGGACGACCCTC
Organism: uncultured Anaerolineales bacterium; assembly: GCA_903872065.1. Classification (GTDB taxonomy): domain Bacteria; phylum Chloroflexota; class Anaerolineae; order Anaerolineales; family UBA4823; genus CAIQJJ01. The sequence goes on from CAIQJJ010000658.1 coordinate 18,572, forward strand.
TTCGGCCTTGCTGTGATCGGCGGCGGCCAAAAAGGCGATAATCTGATACGTCTCGCGCACATCCACAGGCGACTGCCCGGTGCGAAAGAAGCGCACGACCTCGTTGAGCAGGTTGGCGTAATACGGAGGCGTGCTGCCGGCAATCCCTAGGCGTGCGCCGCTGCGGGAGTGCGCCAGGCAGCCAAATTCATAGCCCTCGAAGCGCGTTCCCAACACCAGGCCGCTGCGCCCATCTTGCCAGACGCCGCTGATCACATCCACCTGCTCCGTGGTCAACGTGCGCACCGACTGGCAGCCGCCTCCCATCAGCAAAAACAGGATTTCCGCGCTGTGGATGCCGTACCAAAAGTAGCCGGGGTAATCGGGCAAGACAGGCGTTGGGCCATACACTTCGCAGGCCAGCAATTCCTGGCGCGCCTGCGCCATTTCGTGAATGCCGGTCGCAAAGCGCAGCGCCGAGCAGGACATCAGCGGTGTGGCGGTCGCCGCGGCGCGCTGGAGCATGGCGGCGGCTTCCGCCGTCGAAACGGCAAACGGCTTATCAATAAACACTGGCTTGCCAACCGCCATCTGTTCAAACTGCTCCGGGTGCTGCCGCCCATCCACACTGGTGAGAAAGAGGACATCCACATCTTTGGCCAGGTCGGGGATGCTTTCGTAGCTGGGGATCTGGTAGCGGCTGGCAATCTCGCGCGAGAAGTTTTGCACTCGCTCGCGGCTCAACGAGAACTGCGCCGAACCGCCGGGATAGACGCCGGTCACGCGCACGCCTGGGACATGATACGGACTGGCGGCGTCATGGAGAACTTCGAGGAATGCCTGGCAGTGGGAGGTATCCAGGCCAACCATACCGGCTTTCAGGATCGCGGTCATGATGCCACGCTCCTGGCGGCGATCAGCCGCTCTGCATTCTGATAGGCGATCTTCGCCCACACATTGGCGGGCAAAGCGAGGGTTGCCAGGAAGTCCTGCAAATCGTTGGTGAAGGTATCGCGGGCGTACAACAACCGGTCTTGAAACTCGATCAAGAAATCGCGCCCAAAAGCCGGATCGCGTTTGAGCGCATTCAGCCCAGAGCCGGCGGAGAGGTCAGCGAAGAGATTGGGATAAGCCTTCAGCATGCGCGGCACTGCCCCGCCCGGCAGCACTGGCCCCTTGGGGTAGGGCGCATGGCGGAACAGGCCGTCGTTCGAGATATGCGCCCAAAAGCCTGGCGCGTGTCCAATGAAGTTCGTCTGCGGACAGGCCTGCACGGCGCGCTCAAAGGCCTCGATCCCACCGCCGTACCACCAATTCGGGCGCGGATATTTCTGCCCGGTCTCAAATTCGTAATCCAGGTGCACGGTGACGGGCAGTCCTTTGTCGCCGCAAAAACGGAACAGGCGCAGGGCGTCCCAATTATCATACATCATCCGCAGCTTGAGTTCGCCGCAGAGACGGACGCCGTAGATTTCCATCGCCGCTTGCAAGCGATCGATGGAATCGGGGCGGCGCGGATCGGGGGCGTAGCCCAGCACAAATTTATCCGGCGCTTGCTGGATGTATGCCAGGCCGCGCTCAAAGGGGATCGGGCCGCGCTCACTGCTTACCGCGACATAGTTATAAAAGGGGTCATATTCGTCGGGCGGCGCTTCCCAACTTAAGAGCCAGGTTTTATCAATCTGGCAGTCGGCCATATTGCGCAGAAATTTCGCCAGGTTATGACCATGCCAATCGGGGTGATTGTGCGCGTCAATGATCATGGGGGTTAACTCCTATCCGCCTAGCGTTTCAGCGCGCGTAGGCGTCATCCACTTTGTGAAAGATAGCGACAGCGTCCTCGATTTCAGCGCTGCTCCAATTTTCGTGCAGCAGCAGGTTGAAGTGCTGCTCAACCGCCGCATTGGCATTCTGGCACGCAAACTGCCGCTGCCGGTCGCCGGTATAGGCCGGGCTGGCCCAGGGATAGCCGCTCTCGCCAAACACGCGCCGCTGGACAAACCAGTCCATTTGATGCGGCAGCGCCCGGTAGTCTGCCGCGACCGGCAGCCCCTCGGCGCTTAGAGCCTGGCAGTAGGTCTGTTTGTCGCACACCGCCCGCTCCGCCCAAAAGCGCAGGCGCAAGAACCAGCAGCCTGGTTCGGCCCCCGGCAGCAGGGCGGGGAGCGAAACCGTCCGCAGCGCCTCAATCTCTTCCGCCAGGCGCGCCGCAATCACCCTGCGCCGGCGGACGCCTTCGGGCAGTTTGCGAAGCTGCACACGGCCGATCGCCGCCGCCAGGTCGCTCAGGTTGAAATTCAGCGAAGCTGTGGCGTTGCTCGCCCCCGGCGGCAGGAAGAAGGGCTTCCCCCGATCGGAGGCGCGGCGGATGGATTGGTATAACTGCTCGTCACGCGTAAAGACCACTCCCCCCTGTCCGCCCGTGCAGTGATGCTTGCCGAACATGGTGGAAAAGACCGCAATCTGACCGTAGCTCCCCAACAGCCGGCTGTTCAAGCCCGCGCCATGCGCCTGGGCGCAGTCTTCGATCACCGGCAGGCCGTGGCGGTTGGCGACCTGCAAAATGCCCGCCATATCGGCCGGTTCGCCGGCAATATGCGGAATCACAATCGCACTGGTGCGCGGGCTGATCAGTTCCTGCACCTGCTCAGGCCCGGTGTTGAAACTGCCGGCCTGGGTGTCGGCGACCATGGGGATTAGATTCAACAAAGGGATAGGCATCATCCCGCCTGGATCGGTGATGGCGCCGACAATTACCTCGGTGAACGGCTCCAGGTTGAGCGCCTTCAACGCCACATACAGCGCGGAAGTGCCAGAATTCACTGCGTCAGCAAATCCCCCGCCCAGGTATGCAGCAAACTCACGACAGTAGGCTTCCTCTTCTTCCCCGTTGTATCCAGGAGCGTTCCCACTTTGGATCGCCTGCTCAAAAACTGCATCCACAGCCGCTTTTTCCTCCCAACCAACCCAGCCGCGCGGGGGGAAAGGCTGGGCGCGGCGCGGCGCGCCGCCATTGACTGCCAGGGAAGAGAGTTTTTCCCTATTGGACATGATGATTGTCTCCTTTACGCTGCAAGTAGTGGAGAATAGTAGCCCTATTGTACAACGGGGGCGAAATAACGACAACCACTTCAAGAAAAATTGATCCTGCTCGCCCGATTCAAGGTATACTTGACGTGGGCGCAGCTCTATGTTTCGCTTCAAGGAGTTGACAAATGCAATACCATTCATTGGGTCGAACTGGATTACAAGTTTCCGAGATCGGCTTTGGGGGCGCGCCGGCTGGCCTGCGCAATTACCTGGGCGTATGGGAACCGGAGAATGCCGATGCGGAGCAACTGATCATCGAAGCCATCCAAAAGGCTTTTGCGTTGGGGATCAACTATTTCGATACCGCCCCGGCCTACGGCGACGGGGCCAGTGAGCGCATGTTTGGGCGCGCCATCCATCCTTTTCGCCAGCAGGTAGCCATCGCCACCAAGTCCGGCTTCACCAAAAAGGAGGCTGTGCTGCGCAGCGCGGAGGCCAGCCTGGAACGGCTGCAGGTCGAAACGATTGATGTGCTGCAACTGCACGGCGGGTGGTACAGCGATGAACAAGCCAAAGAGATTTTAGGGCCGGGCGGCGCGTTGGAAGGGCTGCAGGAACTGCGCCGTCAGGGCCTGGTGAGGTTTATTGGCTTCACCACTGAGGGCGCAAACGGGGCCGCCAGCCAGTTGATCGCCAGCGGCGAGTTTGATGTGGTGCAGTGCTGCTACAACTTGATCTACCAGCACCCTTATGACCCCAGCCGCCAGGCCGGTTTGATGTTCGAGGCGGAAGCCAGGCAGATGGGGATCATCACCATGCGTTCGCTGACCAGCGGCATCTTTCAGCAGTGGTTTGAGATGGTCTTCGGCGCAGACTTGCTCGATCTGCGCGGCGCAGACCATCGCCCTTACCGGGCGCGCTTGCAAGAGGCTTTGCTATCTTTTGTCCTGTCGAACCCCCTGGTGGACACGGCTCTAGTCGGGATGCGCAGCGCAGCGGAGGCCAGTGACAACGCGGCGATCTGCGAGAACCTGGCCCTGCGCATTGACCTGGATCAACTTCACGAGCGCTACGTTAAGCGCTAGGCTTCCCGTCGCCGTGCGCTTTGAACGCAAACGGAAGGTACATTAAAATCGCCAGCGCCGCGCCGATGGCGGCCATCGCCAGGCAGTACCATGGCCACGGGCCGAGGTAGTCCATCAGCGTGGCCGCGGGAGGCTTGTGCGCCAGGAAAAGGTAATTGCTGCCCAGCCAGGGATTGAGCAAGAAGATGCCCAGCGCATACAGCAGCGTCCAGCCGATCACCCGGCGCGCCGCCCACCAGCCGCGCGGACGCATGCCCTCGCCCAATGTCAAATACAGTGCGGCCAGCGTCACACCGCCGTGCGAGATGAAAATCTGGAAAAACAAAACGTGTGGAAAGCCATACGGCCCTAGCGCTGGCGTGATCAACACCTGGCTGGCGGCGGGGATGCCTAGCAGGTAAATGAACTCGTAACCAGCCTGGCTGCGGCGCAGCAGCGTCCAGGCGCTGAGCAGCACCATAAGGTTGCATAGTTCCAGCGGCAGCAGATCTTGCACCGTCCACAAGCCGTACCAGGCGTGCCAGGCATGCCAGCTTAATTCGTTGAGCAGCAGCAAGGCCGCCAGCCCCCCGCGCAGCACGCGCCGCGACCCGGCGCTCAAATGCAGCCGCCAGCCGGCCAGCGCCAACGCCGCGATCAGCAGCAGTGCCCCGATGTGGGCCGCGCCCCATTGGACGAAAGGCGGCCCGCTGTAGTCGTAAGCCAAATATCCTTGCATCGCAGCAATTCTAGCACAGAGATCGCCCAGAAGGATACAAACGAGGCCTCGAGGGGGTTGGAAACCCTCAAGGTTTTTTCTACAAATCGCGAATGTACTGATTGATATGTGCAATTGGCTAGAACTGTACACCCGTTGCTTACTGATTTATAATCCCCTCTATGCCTAAAATCGAAGCGTTAAACTTTTTTTATCTTGCAATGCCAGAAATCTTAGATGTGGGCGACGGCAGCCAGGACGCGCTGCTGGTGCGCGTTTCGGCCGGCGGATACACGGGCTGGGGCGAGTGCGAAGCTTCGCCGCTGACAACGATTGCCAGCCTGGTGTGTCCGATGTCTCACAGCGCTTGCAAACCGGTGGCGGTCTCCGTCCTGGGCGAAACGCTCGACTCCCCCGCGGATATTGCTCGCATTCACCGCAAGGTGCGGCAAAATAGTTTGGATCTGCTCCAGGCGGATCACGCCCTTTCAGGAATTGATGTGGCCTTGTGGGATTTGCTCGGCAAATTGCGCCAGGAGCCGGTGTACAAATTGCTGGGCTTCAAACGGGCCTATCCCAAACGGCCCTATTTCTCACTGCTTTTTGGCGCGACGCCCGCCGATACCTATCAAAAAGCGCGCCAGGCGGCGCGGCAGGGTTTCTCAGCCGTCAAGTTCGGTTGGGGAACTTTTGGCTGCCTGGATTTGAAGCACGATGAAGATCAGGTGGCGGCGGCGCGGGCCGGCTTAGAGGACGAAGCAAAAAAGGAGGCGATTTTGTGCATTGACGCGGGGACGGTGTGGGGGGAGGATGTAGCAGTCGCTTCTCAACGCCTGGATATCCTGCGCAAGTGCGCGGTTACCTGGTTGGAGGAGCCCTTTCATACTTATGCCCACCGCGCATATTGCCAGCTTGCGCGCGCCAGCGGCAGCGTCAAATTGGCCGGCGGCGAAGGGGCGCACAACGAGTATATGGCGCAGCAAATGATTGATTACGCTGGTCTTGGCTATATCCAGGTGGACTGCGGGCGTGTGGGAGGGATTACTTCAGCCCGACGGGTATTTGAGCATGCCCAGGCCAAAGGGGTGCAGTATGTCAACCACACCTTTACCTCGCACCTGGCGTTGAGCGCCTCGCTGCAAGTCTTTGCTGGCGCGCCGGAGCATGCTTTGTGTGAATATCCCGGTCAGCTTACCCCGCTCGCTGATCAACTGACCGCCGATCATCTGGAAGTGGATGCCAACGGCGCTGTTCATCTGCCTGAACGCCCCGGCCTGGGACTGGAACCTGATCTCACCGCCATCAAAAAATATGTGATGGATGTGGAGATGATCGTTAACAAAAGGATGTTGTATCGCACGCCGGCGCTCTAAATCTCGCGTCGGTCATAACAGGGCATTGCCGCCGCGGCATTTTATGTCGGTAATCCACAACGGGATAAATCCCGCGCGACATTAATCAAAGGTAGCTATGGCAGGAGAGTTAATCTTAATCGTTGATGATAGCCCAGAAATCGTAAAAATTTTGAAAGACCTGATTCTGACCCGCCTGGGTTACAAAGTGATCGTGGCGAGCGATGGACAGACAGGCCTGGAGATGGCGGTTCAGCAAAACCCAGATTTAATTCTGTTGGACATGGATTTACCCCGCCTGAGCGGCCTGGAAATGCTGGCCGAACTGCGCCAGACAACTTGCGTTTCGCCAGTCATTTTCATGACCGTGTTTGGTTCCGAGCGCATTGCGGTAGAGGCTTTTCGCCTGGGGGTGCGTGATTATTTAAACAAACCCTTCACAGTGGATGAGGTGCGCCTCTCGGTGGATCGCGCCTTGAGCGAGAAGCGTTTGATGCGCGAACGCGAAGAGTTGAACAAGAATTTGTTGACCGCCGAAGCGGTGCGGGTAACGGTCATCACCTTATCCCATTACTTGAACAACTCGACGATGGTTTTGAACAATGTGCTGACCCTGTTGGAGGAGAAACTCGACGACAAATATCCTGACCCTAATTTTCTAAAATTAGTGCAGGATGGCCAGGATTCGGTAAAATACATCCAGGCAGTGATGCAGGTTTTGCAGCAAGCCACCAGTGTTAAGCTGACTCCTTATACGCGCACTACCCCGATGATTGACATCGAAGCTGCCCTCAAAGAAAATCTCAGCCAATTGTCCAAGAAGAAAAAATGATCTTTCCGGCTGCTGGCAGTCTATATTCAAGCGACGCGTTGAGAGAGAGTGCAATGATCGGTGAAAGCAACCCAATAGGCAAAAACATCCTGGTGGTTGAAGACGACGGGATGATTGGCGCTCACATTCAAAAATTGTTGGCCGCCTGGAATTATCCACTCCTCGAAATTTGCACCTCCGGCAAAGGGGCGGTTGAGTCGGTTACGCGCTGTCAGCCAGACCTGATCTTGATGGATATTGAACTGCTCGGCGAGATGAACGGCGTCGAGATGGCGCGCTATCTCCGCACCCACTTTGATATCCCGATCGTTTATCTGACTGCCTATGCCAATGACCCTTTGCTGCATGAGGTGGGGAGCGCTGAACCTTATGGCTACCTGGTCAAACCGGTGCAAGAGCTTGAACTGCGGGCAACGATTGAACTGGCGCTGTATCGCCACCGGATGGAAAAGCGCCTGCAAGAGAGCGAGGAGCGCTACCGGACAATGCTGGAGGAACAGGTCAAGCAGCGCACGGCTGAACTGAATGCTTCCAACCTGGAACTTCAGCAGCGAACGCAAGAATTAGAAGCGCTGTTTTTGTTTTCCTCCTCTTTACGTCGTGCGCTCAACCTGCAAGCGGTGGCGGATACGCTGACGGCCAAAACGGCGGAAGTTTTTCATGCAGATACGGTTATGTTGATCCTGGCGCGCGAAGATTCGTTCCTGGTGTTTTCAGCCAATGGGTTAAGCGCCCCTTTGAGTCGCCAACAATATCCGCTCGAATTCAGCCCTTTGCGGCGCGTGTTGCAAGACGGCGAAGCGCTGTTTTACGATCACGAAGATGAGCAGGAAAAGCTGGCAATGGTGGAACAAAATGCTTTTTGCGCCCGCATTGGATGCCTGCATGCCTGCGCGTTTGTTCCTTTAAAGACCGCCGCTGCCACCATTGGCCTGCTGCACATCGGTTTTTGCACCCCCCATCGTTTTCGAACGGAAGAACAGCATTTGCTATCCGCTCTGGCAGAGATGGCAAGCAATGCTTTGAACCGGGCGATCGCCATCGAGGCGCTGGAAAAGAGTTCCAAGGCGCTGGAGCAGAGTTCCAAAATGCTTGAGAAACGCGTCGCCGATCGCACGCGCGAACTGCTGACCTCCTATCGCCTCAGTGTTTTGGCGCGCGACAACTTGGATTTGAATATTATCCTGGAACGCTCTTTAGAGGAAATTCTGAGCGCGATGCGCTGTAAGATGGGGGTGGTGCAGCTGCTGGATGAAACTGGCAGCCAATTGGAGTTGGTGGCTCAGAAAGGCTTGCCAGTGGATGTCATTCAACAGGTAGCGGTGCAGCCCGCCAACGCTGGCCTCTCCTGGTGGGTCATGCGCAGCAAAGCCCACCTGCTGTTGGAAGAAATTGAGGGGGAGTGGCGCAGTGTGGTGAACGATGCCGGCGTCGCCAACTACCTGGGGGTGCCTATGCGCGCGGTAGGGCGAGTGATTGGCGTCTTGAGCATCTTTAGCGAAGCGGAACAGAAATTCACCGAGGAAGATGTGGCGCTGCTGGACTCGGTGTCTGACCATGTGGCGGCGACGATCGAAACGGTTAAACTCCGCAGCCAGACGGAACGCCTGGCGATCTCGGCGGAGCGCGCCCGCCTGTCGCGCGAACTGCACGACTCGGTTACCCAATCTCTCTACAGCCTGACCCTTTTCGCCGAGGCTGGCCGGCAAGTGATCCAGGCCGAGGAAGCGCAGGATGAAACGGCTGAAGCCGCGGCTGTCCCTGACGCGAGGACGAAGATCGAGCGGGTAAAATCTTATCTCGACCAGATCTATGAAATTGCCCACCAATCGCTCAAGGAAATGCGGCTGCTGATCTACGAACTGCGCCCGCCCATGTTGGAAAGCGAACATTTGGTGGGCGCTTTGCATCAACGATTGGATTCAGTGGAACGCCGTTCGGGTGTGGAGGCGCGTTTGTTGGTGGAAGACCTGGTGGAACTGCCCGCCATGGTCGAAGAGGAATTGTATCGCATTGTCCAGGAGGCCCTCAACAATGTGTTGAAACACGCCAACGCCAAAACTTTGTGTGTACGGCTGCGCATAGTAGACGCGCAGTTGGAATTGGAGATTACCGATGATGGGGTAGGCTTCGATCCAGGCGTTGTCGCCACGCAAGGGGGAATGGGGTTGATGGGAATGGCCGAGCGCGCCCAGCGGATCGAGGGTGATCTGTTCATTGTATCTACTCCGGGAAAAGGAACACAAATTAAAATCACCGCGCCGATTAATGAAGGAAGAAGGATGAACGATGAAAGCTGAACCGATCCGCATTCTTGTTGTAGATGATCATGCGATTGTACGCAAAGGAATTTGCGCTTTGATGGAATCTCGCCCAGAGATTCGAGTGATCGGCGAGGCCTCGAATGGCGAGGAAGCTGTCCTGAAGGCGCGCGAGTTGAAACCAGATGTCATTTTGATGGATCTGGTCATGCCGCAGAAGGGAGGGGTAGAAGCAATCGCTGAAATTAAGCGCGAGAATCCGGGGGCGCGAATTTTGGTGTTGACCAGCTTTGATGAGGATGACAAGGTCTTCCCGGCGATCAAAGCCGGAGCGTTGGGGTATTTATTGAAAGACTCCTCGCCCCAAGATTTGCTGCGCGCCATCAACGATGTGTACCAGGGGAAATCCTCCCTGCATCCAACCATTGCCCTCAAACTGATTCATGAGATTAACCGCCCCTCCGAACTGCCGCCCACCGATGAACCGCTGACCACGCGCGAGTTGGAGATTCTCACCCTGGTGGCGCAAGGCTTCAGCAACCAGGAAATTGCCCAGAAATTGTTTGTCAGCGACCGCACCGTTGGCACTCATGTAAGCAATATCCTGAGCAAACTGCACCTGGCCAACCGCACCCAGGCCGCGCTGTATGCCATGCGCATGTCCAATCGCGGGCATACTGAGTGAGCTTCCTACGTAATTTTACGTAGGAGTGATCAGTTTTTTACGAAGAATGACCGCTCAAAAGCGGTCATTTCGTTTAGCCGCAATTCATGATTCGACCAATGTATTTTTTTCAAAGGGTTGATAAGATATGGTTACTTATTCACCGCAGGTTATTATGACGCACAAAACAACGTTAGAGAACGGCATTCGAGTGGTTACAGAAAAGATCCCTTGCGCACGTTCGGTTGCCATCGGAATCATTTTTGACGCTGGCCCTCGCAATGAGACTTTACAACAATGCGGCCTGGCTCATCTGTGCGAGCATGTCATGTTTCAAGGCACCAGCAGCCGCGACGCGATGCAGATCGCTCGCCTGATGGATGTGGGCGGCGGCAGCATGGGCGCTTTTACCACCCGCGACTACACCTGCTACTATGCTACCGTTCTCGATGATTACGTCACTTATGCGCTGGATTTGTTCGGCGATGTCTTGCTCAATTCGATCTTCCCCGAAGAGAGCCTGGCGCATGAAAAAGAGGCGATCTTGAGCGAGATTGCCGGCAGCAACGATTTGCCCAGCGAACGGGTGAACAATCTCTTGAAGTCGTTTGTCTGGCCGCAAGCCGCCCTGGGACGACCGATTACCGGCAGCCCGGAGACTATCTGCTCGCTGACGCGCGAAGACGTGATTTACTTTGTGCATACCGGTTATTTGCCAGATCGTATGATTGTCGCTGCGGCTGGCAATGTGGATCATGAAGATTTTGTCGCCCAGGTGCGAGACGCCTTCTGGCGCATGTTGGGCCACAGTCACCCTTTACCAATTGAACCGCCAGTTTACCAGTCTGGGGCAGTGTTGGAAAATGCTCCCGTTTCACAGGCCTATTTCTCACTCGGTGTGCGCGCTTACCCTTACGTTCATCCGCGGCGCTACGGCTTGCACGTTTTGAACAACATCCTGGGCGGTGGGATCAGCTCACGCTTGTTTCGCCGCATTCGTGAAGAGCGCGGCCTGGTTTACAACATCGGCTCAGAGTATCACGCCTATCGTGAGGATGGTCTGTGGGTGATTGAAGGCAGCACCGCCGCAGAATATTTGCTGCCTGTGTTGGGCAGTACACTGGTTGAGATCTGGAAGCTGATCGGCGCAGACGACGCCATTACCGATGAAGAACTGTGGCGCGCCAAGCAGCAGATGCGCGGCCAGCACTTGATTTCAGGAGAGAACACCCATACGGTGATGAGCCGTTTGGCGACCCAAGAATTTTATTTTGGGCATACCATCTCCAGCGACGAAATCCTGGCGGCGATTGAAGCAGTGAGCCTTGAAAGTCTGCAGCAGATCAGCCTGGAAGACTTTTTGGAGCCGCTGCGCCAGGCGACGCTGGCCGTTGTTGGGCCAGAAATGCCTCAAGCTTACAACCTGGCGCTGCTGCAAGAAATGTTAGCCGATTTTCGCTAACTTCAATGTGTGTGATTGCGATGTAATTCGCTTAACAAAAAATAAGATACTTTTGTCAAGAAAGGTAATAAACTATGCCAGTCGAACCCTCTATCAAGAAAAATTGGACCGAAATCCAGAAGAAATACGATTATCCCGTAAATGCTATCGGCGTTAAGATCGATCCTAAAGATCAAAAGACCCTCAAAGTTTGGAAGGAAGAGGGCATTGATCAGTTTGTCAAGAAATAGATCATTGGTGAAAGGAAAGGTGAGTTATGGCGCTTGACCCGGCTGTCAAGAAAAATTGGATCGAAGTTCAGAAAAAACATGACTATCCAGTCAATGCAATTGGTGTTAAGATTGATGCGAAGGACGCCAAGACCCTCAAAATTTGGAAAGACGAGGGCATTGACCAATTCATGAAGAAGTAAACACC